>NZ_JBHTJZ010000030.1:0-66545 GCF_042675905.1 Paenibacillus chungangensis
GAATACTAATCGGTCGAGGGCTTATCCTATCTGCTTTCCGATATGAATCGGGAGCAACCAGCTAAAGTAAGTAAGCAACTTTCGTATCCAGTTTTCAGGGTGCAAGCCTTGAACATCAATTGCATGGTTCAGTCTTTTCTGATGCGAGTCGAGAAGCAGAATCTGCGAAAAACTGTTATTCCCTGATAGCTCAGTTGGTAGAGCACACGGCTGTTAACCGTGTTGTCACAGGTTCGAGTCCTGTTCGGGGAGCCATCTTGCTCTCATAGCTCAGTAGGTAGAGTGCATCCATGGTAAGGATGAGGTCACCGGTTCGATCCCGGTTGAGAGCTCCAGCTTTACTTCGCACGATGTTCTAACTAGGCAGACAAGCAAGCATACTTAATAAGGCCCGTTGGTCAAGGGGTTAAGACACCTCCCTTTCACGGAGGTAACAGGGGTTCGAATCCCCTACGGGTCACCATTCATGGAGGATTAGCTCAGCTGGGAGAGCATCTGCCTTACAAGCAGAGGGTCGGCGGTTCGATCCCGTCATCCTCCACCATGATTCTGCTGGGGATTAGCCAAGCGGTAAGGCAACGGACTTTGACTCCGTCATGCATAGGTTCGAATCCTATATCCCCAGCCATTTCATCATGAGCCATTAGCTCAGTTGGTAGAGCACCTGACTTTTAATCAGGGTGTCGAAGGTTCGAGTCCTTCATGGCTCACCAGTTTTTTGCAACACTCAAGCGCGCGTATGGCGGAATTGGCAGACGCACTAGACTTAGGATCTAGCGTTTCACGACGTGGGGGTTCAAGTCCCTCTACGCGCACCATTCATGAGAAAACCCTTCGTGTAGAAGGGTTTTTTGCATGCATTTATACTGTAGTAGAGTGAATTGAGTTTTGTTACAATTGGAATGGTTTATTCCACTATCTAAATGAGTACCGTGTCAACTTAAATAAAAATCTAACCGAACAACAGTGGATCACTCATTTAAAAATCTAACTATAGAGCTATGACGAAACAACTAGGTGGGGCTGCTGGGGAGGAGACTCACCCAGCAGAGTTATCCACCTGTGTGTAAAGTGCAGGTCCATCTTGGATAAGCTTTTCTGAGTGCTCATGAAGGCGTAGTGGATCAAGATTTTCTTTGTTGGCTTGAATCCTTGCGATGACAGTTGTCCCCAAAACACCTTTGTCAATGAGGCGTTGGATAGGCGTTTGTGCGGTATCATAGCCTTTGCGTACTTTGCCATTAATACGTGATTTAGAGATGATCTTACGCATGGGGAGAAACAGATTAGCGTACTCGTCGAGACAGGTGTAGACAGCGTTCAGCCACTCTATCTCTTGAGGTGTCCCGTACCGCTCGTAACCAACGACCTCGCGGACGTATTGACGGTTCTTTTGCTCAGCATGGGCATTGTCATTTTTACGGTAG
Source organism: Paenibacillus chungangensis (assembly GCF_042675905.1). Classification (NCBI taxonomy): domain Bacteria; kingdom Bacillati; phylum Bacillota; class Bacilli; order Caryophanales; family Paenibacillaceae; genus Paenibacillus; species Paenibacillus chungangensis. The sequence continues at coordinate 1,428 of NZ_JBHTJZ010000030.1, forward strand.
GGCCGACTTCAGGTGAACGCGAGTTCCTCTTTTTGGCAATAGCGCCGGAGATGGTTGCTCATAAACTCGGAGCCATTGTCGGAATGAATTCCCCACGGCTTCATAGGCCATCCATGCAAAATGTATTCAATGGCTTGGAAGACAGCAGCCTGACTACGGTTAGGGACGGCCCTGCGGCGGCTGTAGCCGGTTACGATATCCACAACGGTCAGCGTATAGGCATATAGGCCCTGAGAAGAGCCGCCGTTATGTTCGACCAAATCGATCTCGAGTGCCCCGGGCGCTTCTCGTCCCAATCGTAGCGCTGAACAGGGATTTCAGCGCGTAGCCTGGAGAACGATTTAACAGAGTGTGTCGACTTGCCTGTCGGCTTCTCGCTACTCCACTTAGCCAGTCTTCTCCCAAGTGTGGGACGGCTGATGCTAGCTAGCTGAGAACGAACGAGCGGTGTTAGAGATAGATGACCGTGTCCAGCTAATTTGTCGGCCATCTCGAGCAAAACCGGATGCAATCGTTCAGCACAGGGGTAACCCAGGGCTCGCCAGACGGTTTGAATGGCTGGTGTCGCTTCTCGATACATGAGCGGTTTACACCTATGGGAATGAGGCATTGGCGGCTTCAGTAAGCCGTTCAGCTGCTGTAACACATACTTGCGATTGAATGCGGTCACGCTTACGATTTCGTCAATAATGATGGAGTTTTCATTTCGATTCTTTGCTTTTCGATAACGATCTGTCATTATCTTCATCTACTCTTTTCGGCTGTGCATAGACATGCTCACTCAACATCCCCTCGGTTATATTTTGATATGAGTGAGCCGATATCCTTTAAGTTAGATTTTACATGAGTTATTGCGAGTACTTGCTTTATTCTTCGAAATGGTGTATATTATAAATCTGAACACAATAAGCGCGTATGGCGGAATTGGCAGACGCACCAGACTTAGGATCTGGCGTTTCACGACGTGGGGGTTCAAGTCCCTCTACGCGCACCACCCACACTTATGACAGCCTTTAGATCTGCGATGATCTGAAGGCTTTTCTGTGTTTTATAAAAAGGTGAACCGCCAGAGTGGCGTGATCTCTGACGGTTCCTTTATTCATTGAGGTAGAGGCAGTGAGCTACACTGTCTTTGTTGCCGTTGCCAGACGGATTGGAAGCAGAGAGGCCGATGCATGATCCAAGTATAAAGACCAATTGGCATGTGTCTTCAGCATTGTGGCCGGAATAAGGTTGGTCAGATCGCTTTCCAGCGTTCGCTTAATCGCATTGGCTTTTACCTCGTGGGGAACGACGGAGATGATTTTGCTGCAGCTCATAATGCCACGTACAGTCATGGAGATGGCCTGCTTCGGTACATCGTCGAGATCACGGAACCAGCCCTCGCGTACTTGCTGTGCTTTGCAGTCGTCATCGAGATCCACGACTCTGTATGCTGTACGAGCCGAGAAGTCCGCGGGTGGATCGTTAAAAGCGATGTGAGCATTCTCGCCGATGCCGATAAGCCCCAGGTCCAGAGGCGCTTCCGCAATAAGCTGCTCCAGTCTGCTTAAGCTTAGTGCTACATCACCGCTGTCTCCATCGACGAAGTGAGCTTTGCCCAAGGGAACACGCGATGTGAAGCGTTCCTTCAAATACTTGCGAAAGCTTGCCACATGGGAATCGGATAGTCCGATGTATTCATCGAGATGAAACATCTCGACAGCAGCCCAATCGATCGGTTGTTGCACGAAATGCTCGAAGAAGGGAAATTGCGATGCGCCGGTGGAAAGAACAATTCTAGCTCTCCCCTTCTCCTGAATGCATGCATTCACCCATGCTGCAGCATCTGCGGCTGCTTGCTTGCCTATCGTGTCGGCATCTTGATAAATATGGATTTGCAAAAAATTCACTCCTTTAAAAATAATCAGTAGAAATAAACAACTCTTTACATTTTATATTAGAAATCGATTTCTGAAATCGATTACTGAAAGGATACCATGGATATCCTTTCGGCACAAGATGAGATGTGAAAATTAATGCTAGATGAGTGAATGGACAGATTTTCTCTCCACGAGCTGGGGCTGCAGCATGATTTCACCTGGTTGATTGTCAGCGTTGTTAAGAAGGTCGATCAGCATCCGGCAGGCGATTGCCCCCATCTCTTGTTTGGGTTGCTCGATAGTCGTTAAGGCGGGAGCTACGATCTCGGCGAACTCCAGATTATCGAAGCCGACAACGGACATTTCTTCCGGTACGCGTATACCATGGTTAATCAATTCATTCATCACACCGAAGGCAAGCATATCGTTACTTGCTAATATGGCCGTCGGCCAAGGCTTCGACTGCAGCAGTTGGCGAGTTAATTGCTTGCCTTGCTGAAATTCCGAGATAGGCTTACCCGCATCTGTCGGAGAAGAGATAAGCACTCTGCTTTGGTCCATCTCGACTTCGTGTATGTGAAGCGCCTCTGCGTAACCCTGGTAGATGAGTTGACGGCTAGGACGATCAAGCGGCGCTGACAGGAAAGCAATATCGCGGTGGCCTTGCTCCAGCAGATGCGCTGCGATGATAGCCCCCCCTTTGATGTAATCAAAGTTGATCCGGCAGGTGTTGATATCGGGGTGGTTTTGGTCGATGGTCACGACTTTGTAGCCACGGCTCAAATATTGCTGCAGTGCGTCATTTTTATCAATAATGGAGGAGAGGATGACGCCTTTTACTTGATTCTCCTGCAAATTTCTCAGATGCTGCAGTTCCAGCTCGGGGTCGTTTTGAGAGTTGCACAGAAGCACCTGGTAACCCTGCTCGCTCGCGGTCTCTTCTATACCGGAGACGACTGCAGCATAGAATGGATTCGTAATGGAGGGGATGATGACGCCGATCGTGGACGTTTTATTCGTTTTTAACTGCCGTCCAATACTGTTTGGAGTATAGTTCAGTTCCTTGGCTGCTTTCCGTATTTTCTCTGCCAAGGCTGGCCGTACGGGATAATTGCTATTGCTGAGCACCCGGGATACGGTTGCGGGCGAGGCATTGACGTGCTTGGCGATATCATAAATGGTTGCTGGTTTGTTCATCGTCCGTTCAGTCTCCTTCTTTCTGTACTCCGATACGATCACTCGTAGAATGCATGCTTTCATTTTACCACAACATTGTGAAGATGTTGCCTGCTGACAGAAACATCTTCACGCTCTGATCACGAAGCTAGATAGTTGTCATTCCAGGTTAACCGCTATTCATCATCGTTTTTCTTCTGCCCCTTCTTGTGTTTCCTGTATTGAATGATGGCAAGAGGGAAATTAAGGACTCCTGTAATGAAGCAAAAAATGAAGGAGAGAGGCGGCTCAAAAGGGTAGGGACCATTGCCGATGGGGCCTACTTTGGGTTGCTTGCTGTCCCATATGCCATAAATAGTGGCGGCTATCGGCAACAGAATGCATACGAGGCTAAAGAAAATGTGGAGCTTATATCGAATGGTTATCATCCCCTTTCTGGAAATAAATTGAATTAAATGATTATACGTTGTTTGGAAGTTGGAAGTTTCGGAGGGCGATGAATATTGACAGATGTATTGAGAAAGATTATCATTAAGGTTGGGTGTGAAAATAATTATCATTTCGAGTGAAGGGAGCGTGATTGGACAACATGATCAGATTGCAAACATCCGGGCTTGATATTGGCTATGATGACCGAATGATTGTACAAGATTTGAATGTGGCTATTCCGCAAGGGAAAATAACCGCATTGGTAGGAGCCAATGGCTCCGGCAAATCAACAATCCTGAAGACGATGGCCCGCATTATAAATCCGGCCAAAGGCAGTGTGCTGCTGGATGGGAGATCGATCCATAAGCAATCGACGAAGGAAGTGGCGAAGCAGCTGGCGATCCTGCCTCAGAACCCGACCGCTCCAGACGGACTGACGGTGGCTGAACTTGTCTCTTATGGCCGCTTCCCTTACCAGAAGGGCTTCGGCTCTATGAGCAAAGAAGATCGCAAAGTGGTGCAGTGGGCGATTGAAGCAACGGGCATGACGGAGTTCGCGGATCGAGCAGTCGATCAGTTGTCGGGAGGCCAACGGCAGCGTGCTTGGATTGCCATGGCACTGGCTCAGGAGACAGATATCTTGTTCCTTGACGAGCCAACTACGTTCCTGGATATGGCTCATCAGTTAGAGGTGCTTCATTTACTGCAGAAGCTGAATGAGATCAACAATCGTACCGTCGTAATGGTCGTCCACGATCTGAATCATGCGACACGATATGCTCATCATATGGTGGCGATCAAATCGGGCACCGTGAAGGCCGAAGGCTCGCCGATCGAGGTCGTTACGCCGGAGACGATGCGTGAAGTGTTCAACATTGAAGCGGACATTGTGCCGGACCCTCGTACAGGCGTGCCATTATGTCTGCCGTTCGCGCTGGCAGGGCAGTCTGCAGCCGATAAAGTGATGAGCGAGCAAGGGGCAGAGCGACAACGCAAGCTTGCTTAGAATGGAGACAACGTTCTAAAACCTGCCCAATTGGCGCATACTTTAGCCAAGACAATTTTTTTTAAAAAGGACTTGCAATTTCATTCGCCAGGTGATATATTATTACTTGTCGCTGCTGCACTGATGATGTGGCTGACAAGTGATAAAATGCGGAAGTGGCTCAGCGGTAGAGCATCGCCTTGCCAAGGCGAGGGTCGCGGGTTCGATTCCCGTCTTCCGCTCCATACTATTTGCGGCCTTAGCTCAGCTGGATAGAGCGTTTGACTACGAATCAAAAGGTCAGGAGTTCGAATCTCTTAGGCCGCGCCACTTTTTCTAATATGCTTTTCTCGGGACGTAGCTCAGCTTGGTAGAGCACCTGGTTTGGGACCAGGGGGTCGCATGTTCAAATCGTGTCGTCCCGACCACTTCATATGCGGGTGTAGTTCAATGGTAGAACTTTAGCCTTCCAAGCTAATAGCGTGGGTTCGATTCCCATCACCCGCTCCAGTTACTTAAGAGCCCGAAAGCCTTGCGCAGCAAGGCTTTTTTTGTTTTCTCTTTTTCGACATCATTATAGACTTCAAGCCATTGGTGCTTCGACATGAGCGCGCATTCATCGTGTCATCCCTTTGATTACCCCGAGACTTTCCTGGCGGCAACCGGCCTTATTTCCGTTTGCCGTCTAGTAGAAGGCAGAGCAGCGACTCCATTATGCAGAGTGTTGCTCTCTTCGGCGCGTCCGAAAGAGTTATCATATGAGATGATACCTCGCGTGAAAAGTCCCCGTAACGCTTGAATTGACGCTGTTTTTCGCTTTTTCTTCTCCTTTTTTTCAGTTATCAGATGAGGTGATTATTTCTTTATCCGCTTTCGCTGAGCTACACTTTGCTTATCGACAACTTGGAAAGCGAGGGGGGTTACCGTGTCTAGGAGTCCCATTCAATCCATAAATCTCGGACCCATGATTCACTCAAGCTTCGGTCAAGGCGCTTCCTTTAAGTACGACGCTGACCAGCGGTATTCTATATGCTTTGTAAGCAATGGGGCAACTGCAGTATTCCATGAGTTCGATCTCTTCACGGGCGAGCTTCTATTCCGTCAAGAAATTCCGAACACCGATTGCGTATGGGGCATCTGTACGGCTCAATCCGGCGATGTGTACTTCTCAGGAGTAAATGACAGTACGCTCTATCGTTATTCCTCCGATGGCTTGCGGACTTTAGGTAGCAATCCCTCAGGGAATTGGACCTGGCAGCTGGCAGAGCGGGATGGTGTCATTACCGGTGGCACATACCCGAATGCCAAGCTTTATTCTTATGACATCGCTTCCGAGACGTTCACAGACCACGGTATTGTAAAACCGGGTGAAGATTACGTACGCGGCGTAGGCATCGATGATAAGTGGTATTACGCGGGAATCGGAAGCCATAAGTATATCATTCGTATTGACCGCGAGAGCGGAGAGCAATCGGAGCTTGTATTGGACCGGATTAGCGGCGAGCAGGGCTTTGTCGACCGCATATGGAGCATCGGAGAGTATCTGTTCGTATCGTGCGATTATATAACGATGAATGTATTCCATAAAGAAACGCTTCAGCCGATCGATTCGTTTCCTTATGACAATATGTTGGCGGCAGCGGATGATTACGCACCGGAACGATTGTATTACAAGTATGGAGACAAGCTGTTGTATTGGGATATGGAGGCGCAGTCCTCGGCTGCGACCGGGATTGAGGGATTGCCGGCAGGCCGTTGCAAGGCGATGCAATGGATCAAGATGGACGGACTTCCGCCGACGCTTGGACTCGTTACGGTGAATGCAGAGTTGGCGCTCATCTCCATGAAGGACAATAAGGTCTCGACCAGAACACTGAATATCACTCCCAAAGCGATAATCATTACCTGTCTGGAAGCGGGAACGGACGATAAGTTATATCTTGGAGGTTATCAGCGCGGGATCAGCATTTATAATGACCAAACGAAAGAAATAGAGCTCAGTATCGGACTATTCCCGCAAACGGAAGGATTAACATTCTGGGACGGCGTTGCCTACTACGGGACGTATACGCATGCTCACCTTTATCGATTCGATCCCCGCAGAGCTGTGGACTTCGGGCAGTCGCCGGAGCATAATCCAGGGTGGATCGGTCAGATCGATTATGGGCAAGACCGTCCATTCGCGATGACGTCGGGAGACGGGCTTGTATTCGCCGGAACGGTGCCTGATTACGGTCTGCAAGGCGGCGCGATAGCCGTATACGATACGGCCACGGGCGCTCTCGATACGTACCCGAATATCGTCGAAGACCAAAGTATACTGGGATTGACGTATAAGGACGGTTTACTGTACGGAGGCACATCGGTATGGGGTGGACTGGGGACAGCTGCAGCGGAAGGGCCTGCCCGGATTTTTGTATGGGATGTGAAGGCGCGTCGGAAAATAGCGGAATTCGTTCCCGACATTCCCAATATTGATGCGGCTCCGCTTATGATCGGCGATCTATCTCTCGGACCGGATGGATTGATATGGGGAGCTATTGACGGAACCATATTCGCCATGGAATCTCTGTCATACAAGGTAGTGAAAAGCAAGGTCGTCTTGCCGACCCTTTATCAGTACAGCAAATGGAGGCCTATCTACTTGCGCTGGGGAGCAGACGGAATTCTGTATACCTCTCTGGGAAGGCGCCTTATCGCGATTCAACCGGATACGCTGGAGTTTCAAGCGCTGAATGACGATATAGTGGGCAACTTTACGATTACGAATGCTGGACGGCTTTATTACGCCAAGGGGAGCGATCTTATCCGCATGGATATACCAAGCGATCTTTTTGAATGAACAAAGGAGAGAATTACTTATGCAGATAGAGCAAGCCATGCCTTCAACAGCTAAGAATAAGTCGCTCTCTCCAAAGCGTTTGCGATTGCAGAGAACGTGGAGAGATTGGGATTTGTATTTACTGCTTGTGCCCGGAGCGCTGTATTTCATCTTGTTCAAATATTTGCCGATGTGGGGAGTCGTCATTTCATTTCAGGATTTCAATCCGTTCGGAGGCATTTGGGGGAGCGAATGGGTAGGTTTGCAGCATTTTGAAACGTTGTTGCAATATGACGGTTTTTGGCGGATTTTCAGAAATTCCATTATATTGAGCATGCTTAATTTGGTTTTCTTTTTCCCGATTCCCATCATATTAGCTTTAATGCTGAACGAAGTTCGGAAGCGTGTATTTAAAAATTTCATACAGTCAGTTGTCTACATGCCGCATTTTATTTCGTGGGTTGTCGTAGCTGGCATTACGTATTTGATGCTCGGGACGCAAGACGGAGTCGTAAATGAGTACATTGTACGTTTTGGCGGGGATCAAATCAATTTCCTGACGTCCTCGGAATGGTTCAGACCGTTGATTGTATTGCAGAGCATATGGAAGGAAGCGGGCTGGGGAACGATTATTTTTCTGGCTGCATTATCGGGAGTCGACCCGCAATTGTATGAAGCAGCTGTTGTAGACGGAGCCAACCGCTGGAGGCAGCTATGGCATATTACGCTGCCAGCGATCCGCAGCACGATTCTAATTTTGCTTATCTTGCGGCTTGGTCACGTGCTTGACAACGGATTCGAACAAATTTTCCTCATGCTCAGCGCAACGACCTACAATGTCGGGGATGTATTCGAAACGTATGTATACCGAGAAGGTTTAGTTGGAGGCAAGTTCAGTTATACAACGGCAGTCGGCCTTTTCAAATCAGTTATCGGTCTCATTATGGTCGTGCTGGCGAATAGACTGGCCAAGCGATTCGGAGAGGAAGGAGTGTACTGATATGAAGAAATCGGCGAATGTCGGCGAGCTCCTGTTCAATGGCGTCAATTATGTGCTTTTAATTATTTGCGCGCTGGCCACGCTGGGGCCGTTCTTATATGTGGCGGCCGTTTCTCTCTCCCCGCTGGAACAGGTCATGAGGGGCGGACTTATTCTTTGGCCTGAGAAAGTGACATGGGATTCGTATCGGATGATTTTGACGAATTCTCATTTTACGCAGGCGCTTTGGGTCACAGTAGCGATTACGATCGTCGGAACCGCCGTGAACTTATTTTTGACAGTGACGATGGCGTATCCGTTGTCCAAGAAAAGATTGAAAGGCCGATCAGTCATGCTCTTTCTCGTTTTGTTCACGATGCTGTTCTCGGGCGGCATGATCCCGACCTTTCTAGTTGTAAAGTGGCTTGATCTGCTGAATTCATTCTGGTCTGTCATTATCCCGGCCGGTATTAGCGCCTTTAACTTGATTATTCTCAAAAACTTTTTTCAGGGCATTCCAGATGCGCTCGATGAGTCGGCCCGCATAGACGGCTGCAGCAATATCGGTTCCTTGGTCCGGATTGTACTTCCGCTCTCCATGCCGGCGCTGGCGACCTTCACCTTGTTTTATTCAGTTGGGCATTGGAATCAGTTCTTCTCTTCAATTATGTACGTAACGGATTCCAATCTATGGCCGATTCAGGTCATCTTGCGCCAAATGATCATTCAAGGCTCTATCGAGGAATTTCAAGCGGCTATTGCCAATGAAAGCATTCAGACGATGCCGACTACGATCAAAATGGCGGCCATTGTCGTAGCGACTGTACCTATTTTGTGCGTATATCCCTTCTTGCAAAAGCACTTTGCCAAAGGGGTCATGCTGGGATCGGTAAAAGGGTAGTCTGCAAAGATCTCAAAGCGGAGTCGTACCGGAATTCATTTTGATCTGCCGCAGCAAGGTTGCCGATGTAACCGGCTGCTGAAGATATAATCATCATTAGGAGGGTCTAACGAACATGAAAAACAAACTTAAAAAGTCGCTCATCGCCATTTGTACGCTGACTTTGCTTATGTCCATGCTGGCTGCTTGCAGCGGTTCGGGCAATGACGGCAAATCCGGAAGCGGGAAAGGGGACGGAGGGGAGCAGCCAGATAGCGGCAGCAAGGATAAAATCAAGATCAGTATGATGTATCCGCTGTCAGGCGACGCGCCAAAAAGAAGTGAAGCGTGGAGTTGGATGGAGGAAAAATTTGGAATTGAGCTTGATCTGCTTGCCGTACCTGCCAACGGATACCTGGAAAAGGTTCGCCTTACCGTCGCTTCCGGGGAGCTTCCTGACCTGATGGTATGGACGCAGTATCCGGATCCGGAGCTTGTGAAGTACGTGAAACAGGGCGCTTTCCGGGAACTTGACAACGTAGTTGTAAAGTATGACAATATTATGGAAACACCCGAGCAAACTTTCGAAAATGTAAAAATCAATAATAAGCTTTATTCCATTCCGCGTACTCGTCCGCTTCAAACACATGCGACGTATATCCGTAAGGACTGGCTGGATAACCTGGGTCTGCCGATACCGAAAACGGTAGAAGAATTCGCGGAGACGGCGATTAAATTCACGACGATGGACCCGGACCAAAATGGAAAAGCGGATACATTCGGCATCGGCGTGGGTGAAAATCTGCTCTTCCTGGAGCAGCTGTGGATGGCATTCGATACAGGCAATGGCTGGAGATTGATGGAGGACGGCTCGCTGATGAGCGCCGACATTACGCCTGGCCGCAAGGAAGCAATTGGCTGGTTAGCTGATCTGTACAGTCAAAATGTGCTGGACAAGGATTTCCCTGTAACGAACTATACGCAAGTTAATGAGAAGTTTATTCAAGGGAAGATGGGGATTCTGATCGGAGGCGGCGTGACCACTTACGGTGCATTTGTAGCGGATGCCAAAAAATTGAATCCATCAGCGGAGTTGATCATGATCGATCCTCCGGTTGGCCAGACAGGCAAGCAAGGGACGCCGCAATCAGCGGGCTTCTATGGACACTGGGTCATCAATGCTAAAGTATCTGACGAAAAGCTGGATAAAATCATGGAGGTTCTGAACTGGCAAGCAACCAGCGAAGCGCTGGATTTCAAACGAAGAGGTATTGAAGGCGTGCACCACAACATGGTGAACGGCGAGCCTGTTATTACAGATCAATTTAAAGCGGACGGGGTCATTAATCTAGTGGCGCATAACAAATTCAACCCCTATTATACGACTCCTGGCGCATCTGAAGAAATTGCACAAGCTCAGCTTGATCAATGGAAAAACATCGAGCAGCTAGGTATATCTAATCCGGCAATTGCCGTTCTGACTCCAACGATGCAAGAGAAGAAGGCCGATCTGGATAAGTTGGCCATGGAAAACTTCATTGCAATGGTAATCGGTCAACAATCGATCGATACATTCGATGATTACGTGCAGCAGTGGTTGGATAAAGGCGGCAAGCAAATGACCGAAGAAGTGAATGCCTGGTACAAAGAACAACAACAATAAATGCATGAGGGACTTTCACGTCCCTCTTTATTCATTTTGGCTACCATTCAATCAAGCAGGTGAATCTTCATGACATGGTTTTCTATTAATAAGAGATATCGGCTGAAGCTTATGCTGGCCGGCTGCTTGCTTTCCACCATCCCTATATTGATTATTGGCGTAGCCTTCTATTCCATTGCTTCCAGCAGCCTGCAGACCGAAGTCGGCCGCGCCAAAAGAGAAGCGATGAAGCAGGTCCAAGAGCGAATCGACGATAAGCTGATTACCCTAAACAAAACGATCATTCAACACTTGTTCGCAAGCACACTGGATAAATTCATGCACTTGGACATGCCACATGATGATTTCAAGCTATACCAGGAGACGATCTCTATGCTGAACAGCATTGAAGTGCTTGTCGACAATGTGGAATCGGCCTCGATCTACATGAACAAACATGACCTGGTCATGTCCGTTGTCGGGGGGCTGCAGGAAGGCAGCGCCATGAATCAAGAGCTGCGCGACAAGCTGCAGACGAATCGCGAGCCCTTCTTCTGGTTCGTGGAGCTGTCTGATAAGCCCATGACCCGCGGTGATTTTAAAAACATCACTTATGTTCGACAGATTCCGGTCCGGACAGAACAATCTCTCGGCTATATCATCGTCAAATTGACGGACAGGGTGTTCTTCCAAGTGTATAGTGAGCTCGATCGCGATTCCAGCGGCGAGATGCTTATTGCCACAACTTCTGGAAGCGTTTTCTCAGATTGGAAAAAAAGTCTCCTGCAAGATGACTTTAGTTCCTATGGTTTCATTGAAGAGATTCAACAGAACTCGGAGCCGGAAGGGTCTTATATCGACCAAATTGACGGGCAGAGCATGCTCATTAATTATGTGAAGTCTCCCTATAACGGATGGAAGTACATATCCGTCATACCTGTCCACGAGCTGTCGCATCAGCTTGATAAGGTTAAAAACGTGACTTTGCTGCTGTGTCTGACCCTAATCGCTGTCAGTTTGTTGATCAGTTTGTTATTATCCAAACATTTTTATCAGGTTATTAACAGCATTGTCGATTTTATTCGGGGCAAGCAGGTCCGACTGCCTCTCACGCTCGAGAAGCGGGATGAAATGAGCCTGATCAAGTATTATATGGAGTCGCTTCATGAGCTCAACCAATCATTGAACGAGCAAGTAGAGAGATCGAAGCCGGAGCTTGCGGCAAGCTTCGTTCGGCAAATGCTGACCGAGACGGCGATAATCTCAGACGTTGAAGAGAAATTCGAATATTATGGTCTCCCGCAAAGGAGTCCTTATTATACCGTCATGTGCATCGAACTGGAATTGATCGAAGGGTTAAGCGAGCAGGATGTCAACCTTCTGCTGTATGGAGTTAAAAATATTGCGGAAGAGCTGCTGGAAACCGTTGCCCCGGGTGTTGTCGTCAAGCTGCGATCCCAGCAACTGGCGCTTATTGTCAACCATGGCGAGGAAGAGTCCCCGATCAAGAACAAGGTCGAAACTTTCCGGCTGGCTGAGCAAATAAATACGGTTGTGACGGATATGCTGAAATTCAAAACGACAATTGGCGTTGGGCGCTGCCATGAAGGCATACAGGAAATGCGGCATTCCTTGAATGAAGCTTATCACGCCGTGCAGTACAAGCTGATCGTCGGTGCCGGAAAAGTCATCTCCGTCGATCAGGTGGAACCTAGCAGCGGCAGCCCTAGCTTCAGCTACCCTTATGAGCTGGAGCAGCAGCTTATGCTGCAAGTGAAATTGGGCAACGAAGAGCAAATTACCGAGCTGCTACAGCAATTCGGAACCAAGCTTACACGAACGGAAGGTTTGTCAGCCGATCGCGTTCGCATGAGTTTTATGCAGTTGATCTCCAGGGCTTTGCGGGAGCTGTATGAGTTGGACCCTGATCAGGGGCCCTCTCTGTACCCCTATAACCCGTATGAACGCGTGAACGAATGGCATACCATATCCGACATATTGAAATGGATGCAAGAGGAGATCTTCCTGGTCATGTCCCGTCATATCAAGTCTTGCCGCAACGATAATAACAATAAGAGTATTCAGCGTGTCTTGCGTCATATCGAACGTCATTATGGCGAAGAGCTTTCCCAGCCTATGATGGCCGAGCTGTGCGAGATGCCACCGTCCCTGTTCAGCCAAATTTTCAAAGACGAGGTAGGTCTTACCTTCAGTGACTATCTGATTTCCTTCCGTATGAAAAAAGCGCGCGCCATGCTCGTAGATACCGACCTGAAGATCGCTCAAATCTCAGAACGTCTATGCTACAACAATCCGCAAAATTTCATACGGGTGTTCAAAAAGATGAACGGCATGCCGCCCGGCGAGTATAGGTCTCTTCATAAAAGGAATGCTACAGGCGCAGCTCAGAAAGAAGAAGAGTAAATCTGAGAGTATAATATTGCAGCCCGTTCGTGAAACGAAGCGCCGCGAGCTCAGTTAAGAGCAAACAGATTGTGTTGTAGGGCTTCAACCTCATGCCATTTTGTAGTATGATAGTTAGAAGCAAATAGACGAAAAACTGAGAGTGATCTTACAACGTAATAGTAGGTGCATGGCATACAATTGTGGATGCAAATGCTTTCATGTGAGTTTGCTGTACAGATATTGTAGGAGGAACCGTATGTCTGAACAAACTGTATCAACAACGAGCCGGACAGGAACGAACAATTTGCTAAGACGCGACGTGCGCTTTCTGGGCAACATTCTTGGCGAAGTGCTCGTCCATCAGGGTGGACGCGAGCTCCTGGATATTGTCGAGGGGATTCGCGAACAAAGCAAATCTCTGCGCGCGGATTTCGTCCCCGAGCAGTTCCAGCAATTCAAAGACACGATAGCTTCGCTAAACCCCGAGATTCGTCATCAGGTCATCCGAGCATTCGCTATCTACTTTCAACTGGTTAATATTGCCGAGCAGAACCATCGCATTAGGCGTAAGCGCGACTATGAGGTGATGGCAGGGGAAGAAGTGCAGCGCGGCTCCATTGAGAGCGCCATTAAGGATTTGAAGGAACGCGGGATAGCAATAGAGGCTGTACGCGAAATTTTGAAGGATATTTCCCTGGAGCTGATCATGACGGCCCATCCGACGGAAGCGACACGGCGTGTGGTGCTGGACATCCATAAGCGTATAGCGGAGGATGTGATGGAGCTCGACAACCCGACGCTTACGTACCGCGAGCGGGAGAAGCTGAAGGACAAGCTGCTTAACGAAGTGCTGATCTTATGGCAGACGGACGAGCTGCGCGATCGCAAGCCGACCGTAATCGACGAGGTCAGGAACGGCCTTTATTACTTCGATGAGACTTTATTCGACGTGCTGCCTAGCGTGTACGAGGAGCTTGAGCATTGTCTGAACAAGTATTATCCGGACGAGAATTGGCATGTGCCGGATTACTTGCGCTTCGGCTCGTGGATCGGCGGCGACCGCGACGGCAATCCGTCCGTAACGGCGAAGGTGACATGGGAGACGCTGGTGCTGCACCGTCAGCTTGCCATCCGCAAGTACGAAGAGCAATTGCATGAGCTGATGGAGCTGCTGAGCTTCAGCACGAACTTGGTCGAAGTCACGAACGAACTGAAGAATTCCATTCAGCGCGACCGCGAGCATGTCCAATTGAAGTGCGTCGAGCTGTGGCGCAACACGAAGGAGCCGTATCGCGTGAAGCTGGGCTTCATGCTGGAGAAGCTGGCGAATATTTCGAATGAGTCATTGAAGGGCTCTCCGATGCGTTATAACCATCCTGGCGAGTTCCGCGAGGACATTCTTATCATCGATCGCAGTCTGCGCCATCATTATGCAGACTATGTATCGGAGACGTATCTGGCCAAGCTTGTCCGTCAAGTGGAACTGTTCGGCTTCCATCTCATGACGCTGGACGTTCGTCAGCACAGCCAGGAGCATGAGAACGCCATGGCGGAGATATTGGCGAAGATGCATATCGTGGAAGATTACGCGGCATTGTCCGAGGAGGAGAAGACAGGGCTGTTGGGCAAGCTGCTGGAGGACCCTCGTCCGCTGACGTCCGGTCACCTGGACTACTCGGAATCGACGCGCGAATGCCTGGATGTATTCCAGACGATTTACAGCGCGCAGCAGGAATTCGGCACCGGCTGCATCTCCAGCTATCTGATCAGCATGACTGAAGCGGCAAGCGATATGCTGGAAGTCATGGTGTTGGCCAAGGAGGTCGGCTTATTCCGTCAAGAGGTAGACGGCACGGTCAGCTGTACGCTGCAGTCCGTACCGCTATTCGAGACGGTCGACGACCTTCATGCGGCGCCTGGCATTATGAAGCAATTGTTCGAGCTGCCTGTCTATCGCAAGGCGACGGAAGCCAGAGGCAATATGCACGAGATTATGCTGGGCTACTCCGACAGCAACAAGGACGGCGGAGTGGTGACGGCGAACTGGGAGCTGCGTGTCGCACTGAACGATATTACGGCGGCGGGCAACGAATACGGCGTGAAGCTGAAGTTCTTCCATGGACGCGGCGGAGCGCTGGGACGCGGCGGGATGCCGTTGAACCGCAGCATTCTGGCACAGCCGCCTCATACGATCGGCGGCGGCATCAAGATTACGGAGCAAGGCGAGGTACTCTCATCCCGTTACTCCATGCAAGGCATTGCTTACCGCAGCCTGGAACAGGCGACATGGGCGCTGATTACGGCTGCACGTCTGGCCAAGATGCCGCAGGAGGAGCTGGCCGTAGATGCGCAGTGGGAAGAGATTGCGAAGTCGATCTCGGAGACGGCGCTGAAGAAGTACCAGGACCTCATCTTCCGCGATCCCGACTTCCTGGTATTCTTCAAGGAGTCTACGCCGCTGCCTGAGGTGGGCGAGCTGAATATCGGCTCTCGTCCTTCCAAGCGGAAGAACAGCGATCGCTTCGAAGACTTGCGCGCCATACCATGGGTATTCGCCTGGACGCAAAGCCGTTATCTGCTACCGGCATGGTATGCGGCAGGCACAGCTCTGCAGCAATTTGTCGGCGGTGATTCCGTGAAGCTGGAGACGCTGCGCGAGATGTATGCCGGATTCCCGTTCTTCCGGACTCTGATCGACAACTTACAGATGGCACTTGCCAAGGCGGATCTGCATATCTCGAAGGAATATGCGGGTATGATTACGGATGGTACTATCCGCGACCGCATCTTCAGCCAGATCGAGCGAGAGTACAAGCTGACCTCGGAGATGATTCTGAGCATTACGGGCCAAGTAGAGATTCTGGACAATGTACCGGTCATTCAGGAGTCGATTCGACTGCGCAATCCTTATGTAGACCCGCTTAGCTACTTGCAAGTACAACTGCTGACAGAGCTGCGGGCATTGCGTGCGAACGACGAAGACGATCAGGAGCTGTTGCGTGAAGTGCTGCTTACTATTAACGGCATTGCGGCAGGTCTGAGGAATACAGGCTAACTGCACGATATGAACCAGTCACGGCGTTTGCTGTGGCTGGTTGTTTGTTTTGAGGCTGCATACTAGAAAGCCATTGGATTGATTGGTGCGGGCCGGGGAGTGTAGGAGTTAGGAGATTCCTCACTGGAGCGTCGAAATGGTGCGTGCGAGTGCACCTTTTAGTGTATGCAGCCAACACTAAGTTGGCGGAATCGCGAGCGAGCGTGCCTGCAATGTATGCAGCCGACACTAAGTTGGCGGAATCGCGTGCCAGCGCGCCTGCAGTGTATGCAGCCAACACTAAGTTGGCGGAATCGCGTGCCAGCGCGCCTGCAGTGTATGCAGCCAACACTAAGTTGGCGGAATCGCGAGCGAGCGTGCCTGCAGTGTATGCAGCCGACACTAAGTTGGCGGAATCGCGAGCGAGCGTGCCTGCAGTGTATGCAGCCGACACTAAGTTGGCGGAATCGCGTGCCAGCGTGCCTGCAATGTATGCAGCCGACACTAAGTTGGCGGAATCGCGTGCCAGCGCGCCTGCAGTGTATGCAGCCAACACTAAGTTGGCGGAATCGCGAGCGAGCGTGCCTGCAGTGTATGCAGCCAACATTGGAGCGCCGAAAAGGTTATGCGAGCTGAAGAGTGTAATAAACAGACGCCGTCAGGCGTTTTTTGCTTAATGTTTTTTTAAATGGGCTTAATGTTGCTTTAAGCTGTGTCCTTCATGATAGAAGTATCCAATCGACGAACAAGAACATTATCGTCACCTGAGGATAAGGAGGATACAAACTTATGAACAACTACACTAATAAAACGACTGATTCTAACCAAAACTATAATCAATATGGCAGCAATGATAGTCATCATTCATGGAATGACGAGTTGATCAAGCCAACGGGAAAGCCGCTCTTCCAAGCCTATTACCGTGAATTGGGTCAGCAGCGTCAGATGAACAAAAGGAAAAGGAATTCCTCCGTATCTCTATTCGCCGCCTTCCTGGCGGGAGCCATCGTATTCGGAGGCTTTGCCTTCGCATCGGATCGCAGTAATTTGTTCACGGGCGCCACTGGCGGCAGAGGGGCCAACGGACAGGAGGAGAGCAGCGGTTACAATGAGGATACAGGCTTGCAGATGGCTTCCGCGCCTGTGCAGGCCAAGTCGAATTTGTCCGCGGTATATGAAGAGGCTTTGCCCGGTGTGGTGAAGATCGAATCTTACAAGACAATGAACCGCGCCCGTATGACGGAGAGTGACATGCTTGGTTACTTCTTCGGAGGCGGAATAGTCGAGCGTGAGGGGAGCTTGTTAAGAATGGGGAAGGGACAGGCTTCTTCGTAGACGAGGACGGCTATATTCTGACGAACCAGCATGTCGTGGCCGATGCGCAGCAGGTGATGGTATCAGTGCATGGTCAGGATGAACAGTTGCGAGGCGAAGTATTATGGAGCAGTCAGGAGCAAGACTTGGCGCTGCTCAAGGTAAGTAGCTCGAGTGGCGGCAAGTTCCATGCGTTGCAGCTTGGAGATTCCGATCAAGTCCATATTGGTGACTGGGTACTTGCCATCGGTAATCCTTACGGCTATGACGGTACGCTAACGATCGGCGTACTGAGTGCGAAGGAACGTCCTATTACGATTCAGGATGAAGATGGCGTCCGGATACAAGAGCATATGTTGCAGACGGATGCCTCCATTAATCCCGGTAATTCCGGAGGTCCTCTGCTCAATAGCGCCGGAGAAGTTGTAGGCATCAACACAGCCGTCAATGCCGAGGCGCAAGGGATTGGCTTTGCCATTCCGACGTCGGTCGTCAAGGAATTGATGCAGCAATACAGCAGCAAGATGATGTAACCGATTCACCCGGACAAGTTATAGAGAAGAGCTGACGTCTTGTGCGTGAGCTCTTTCTTGATGACGTGCCCAGCATGGGCGTGTCTTCTCGCATGTTTTGTCATATTTCCTTGCTTTTTATGCGCGAGTCGATTACCATTTTCTTAAAGGTTCACGGGTGCTACGGACGAGTGCTAGGTTTGGAGGAATCATGAAGTGAATGTTATAGAAAATCAGCTCGCAAGATTGGCGCTCAAAGGCGATATGCGGGCCTTCGAAGAGCTTGTGGATTTATACCGAGACAAGCTTTTCCATATGGCATACAGAATGCTGAACAACCGCCAGGAATCGGAAGATGTCGTACAGGACACCTTTCTTCGCGTATACAAAAATTTGGAATCATTTGATGATTCGTTGAAGTTTTCGACTTGGATCTATCGTATTGCGACCAATCTGTGTATAGACCGATTGCGCAAGCGCAAACCCACCTACTCATTGGATGCGGAATCCAGCGAATACGAAGGACTGGATGGATACTCCATGATTCCTAGCGATAATCGGACACCGGAATCGGAATTGATTCTGTCCGATACACAGCGTATTATTCATGAAGCGATCGCATCGTTGCCCCCCAAGTACAAGTCGGTTATGATTTTGCGATATATTCACGATATGTCGCTGCAGGAAGTCGGCGATATTTTGGGCATGCCGGTGACGACGATCAAGACGCGTGTGCATCGCGGGCGTGAATTTTTACGTAAGAAGCTGGAATATCGATTGTAATAAGAATCGCAATTATAAAAAAATGAAACATCCTTCGTTCAAGCACGTATCCTATATCGAGTTTCGAACCTAAGTGTATACTCAGTATTTGGAAAGAAAGGAATGGCTGCTATGGAATGCAAAGTCGCCATCAGCAAGATTCATCACTATTTGGACGGTGATTCCACTCGCGATGAGGTTGCCGTCTTACAAGCACATATGAATCAGTGCCCGGAATGCCGAGCCAGATTTTCTGAATTGGAGAAGGCGGATGCGGCTGTCATGCATGCCCTGGAAGCGGTCAGGCCCGCAAAAGTTTATGATGAACAAGCTTCTGCGGAGCTGAAGCAGAGAATCATGCAGCAACTTCCCCCTGTAAAGAACAGGAAGAGAAGCGGCTTGATCAGAATGATCTACCGTTATCCAGGCCTTACGGCGGCAGCGGTATTCCTTCTGGTTATGCTGGGCAGCGTATTCGCTTCCTGGGATCAGAGCACGCAGATGGTCGTCTCGGGCGAGGATTTGCAGCATGTGGTTATAGACGGCAATAAAGTAATTGTACCCGCCGGAGTCGAAGTGACTGGCAATTTAACCGTGGAGAATGGCATAATAGAAGTGGAAGGTGCTGTGAGCGGCGACGTAACCGTCATAGACGGCTCCATGGTGCTGGCTTCTACGGGGCATATCGCGGGACAAAGCCGGACCATCGATCAAGCTCTTGATTGGTTTTGGTATAAAGTGACATCAACGCTCGGCAGCGCATTGGATCATTGAACGAATGGCTTCCCTTCCGCAGGGGAAGCATTTTTTTTACCACATTAAGATTTGTAAATTTCTTTTCTATTTAAAGGATTTTAAGAGGCACATATAGAAAACAATAAGGTTAAGACATACTTGAGAGCATTCATGTGAACTGCGGTTGGGGGTTGACCGATGAGTTACTTTACAGATACAACTTGGCACGACTGGCTGAAGGACATTATCGATGTCGGGATTGTAAGTTTTATTATATATAAAATGATATTGCTCGTTCGGGGAACGCGCGCGGTTCAACTGCTTAAAGGCATTTTCGTACTGGTGGCGACTTGGGGGATTAGCACCTGGTTCAATCTGTATACCTTGAAGTGGGTCATGAATCAGATGTTCACCTTCGGTATAGTGACGATTCTGATCATCTTCCAGCCGGAGCTTAGGCGGGTGCTGGAGCAGCTAGGCAGGGGCAATCTGTTCTCCCGTTCCTCCTCTCTGGAGCGTACCGTCATTAGCGAAAGCATTGAAGAGGTCATTCGAGCCGTTCAGTATATGGCGCAGCGCAAATGCGGCGCTTTAATTGTATTCGAACGCCAGACAGGCGTCAGCGAATTGATCGAATCGGGAACGAGTATGGAGTCAAGAATATCCTCGGAGCTGCTCATTAATATTTTCACACCGAATTCTCCGCTTCATGATGGCGCCGTCATTATTAGAGGCTCCCAGATTATGGCGGCAGGCTGCTACCTGCCCTTGTCGGAGAATCCGTTCATCAGCAAGGAGCTTGGCACGCGTCATCGCGCAGCGATCGGAGTGAGCGAGGTTAGTGACGCTTTGTCCATCGTCATATCAGAGGAGACGGGTCAAGTCTCTCTCTCCTTGAACGGGATGATTGTTCGAGATATTAATGAAGAGTCGCTCATATCCAAGCTGTTCGAAGAACTGAGGCCTAAGACGGGAGGCAAGGAGAACGGACTGCTGGCAGCATGGTGGAAGAGAAAGGGTGATCGTCATGGATAAGCTGCTGAATCATCCTACCGCGTTGAAGATTATATCGGTTATACTGGGCCTTCTGCTATGGGCGGTTGTTCATGTCGATCCGGAGACGTCGCCGCAGCGGGTCACGTCTAACATCGACACGAAAATTATTGAAGCAATCGCAATCCAAGCCGAAGGGCTCGATACCAGTAAATATGTACTATCGGCGATGGAACCATCGGTCGCCCGACTTGTAGTGGAAGGCCGCATATCGTCACTGTTCGCCGCGGGCAATGCAGATTATATCGTTAGTGTCGACTTGTCGGATGCAAAGCCGGGGATAGATGAATACCCGCTTAGCGTGACTTTGCCGAAAGGGATAAAAGAAATTGAGCTCTCTCCACGAACGGTGATGGTCCGAATTGAGGATATTGTAACGAATAATTTAGACGTCGGAGTTATTGTGGAAGGAAAGCCGGCGGAGGGCTACGTCATGGGCGAGCCTGAGATCATGTCCGAAGGCGGAGGCGTAATCGAAGTAACGCTGCCAAGAGACGATATGAGCAGGGTCGGAACGGCAGCCGTTACGATGAATGTGGAAGGTGCGGATAAGACCGTATCCAACAAGCGGGCCAAAATCGTCGTCTACGACAAAGACGGCAATGAAATGCCGGAGGCCATCGTAAAGCCGGATTCGCTGCACGTGGAAGTGCAGGTGACACTTCCGTTCAAGCAGGTTCCGCTCCAGGTCCGATATACCGGGGACTTGCCGGAAAATGTGAGTCTCGTATCGGTTAAGCCGGAGCTTGATCAAGTGACAGTGTACGCCCAGCAAGAGGAACTGGACCGCATCCAGGTGTATGACGGCGCTGTTCTGGATCTGTCTAAGGTGAAGGAATCCGGTGTGATTGAGGTGAAAACGCCGCCGCTGGATGGCATTCAAGCGGTAGTTCCGGGGGAGGTCGCGCTTCAGATCGTTGTGGAGCGGGCGATTACCCGTACATTAAGCGGTATTGACGTAGATGTGAGCAGTGTGGCGGAAGGGTTCCGCGCTGAGATTCGCTTGCCAGTAGGAGGCAGGATGGATCTCGTCGTGAGCGGCGCAGCATCCGTCCTCCAGGACTTGAACGCTTCGGAGGTGCGGATCGTCGCCAATGTAGACGGGCTGGAAGCCGGCATACATAAAGTACCGCTGGAGATCGACCTTCCGCCATACGTGCAGCCGGTACTTGACGGTGGACAGCCGCTGACGGCGTCAATTGAGATCGTGGACGAGTCGCTGGAGACGAGCGAGGGCGCGGAGGATGTCGAGGTGGGGACCAATCCGACCGATACACCGGACGGTTCTGAGGATATGGGAGACGAGCAGGATGCCGATGATGAAGCGGCAAGCGACCAGCGGCGTGCGTCTACTGACAACTCCGGCAGTTCGACGGATGCCGATTCCAAGAATACCCTACTATCCGACAGTGACGATAATGACGGTGCAAGTAATAATGGCGATAGCATCGGGGAAGAGAAGAAGGGGAAGTATGGAGGCAGTGTTCAGAACAATGGAATGACTGTTGCCATATAATTGGATAAAGTATGAATTGGGAATAGATAATGAACATTAAAGGGGTTAAGGAGATATGGGGAAATATTTCGGAACGGATGGCGTTCGCGGCATTGCCAATAAAGAGCTGACGCCGGAGCTGGCCTACAAGATCGGGCGCTGTGGAGGATATGTGCTGACAAGAACGGCCATTAAACCGAAAGTGGTAATCGGACAAGATACGCGTATATCCGGCCCTATGCTGGAGGCGGCGTTGGTCGCAGGACTGTTATCCATTGGAGCAAGCGTTGTCCGTCTCGGTGTTGTATCTACGCCGGCAGTAGCGTACTTGACGAAGGAATTGGGGGCGGATGCAGGCGTGATGATCTCCGCTTCCCATAACCCCGTAGAGGATAACGGCATCAAGTTCTTCGCCGGAGACGGCTTCAAGTTATCCGATGAGACGGAGCTGGAGATCGAGAGCCTGATCGATGCGGTGCAGGATGAACTGCCTCGTCCGGCGGGTGGAGACATCGGTACAGTCGTGACGGATCTGGATGCGAAGCGACAGTACATGGATTACTTGACAACGACGGTGGCGAATCGCTTCCAGGGAATGAAGATCGTGCTGGACTGTGCGAACGGATCGGCTTACGAGATGGCGCCTGTCCTGTTCCGGGAGCTAGGGGCGACTGTCATCTCTGTAGGCACAGAGCCGGACGGCCGCAACATTAATGCGGGAGTAGGCTCGACGCATCCGGAATATGTGAAGGAACAGGTGTTGCAGCATGGCGCAGACCTGGGGCTTAGCTTCGACGGTGATGCAGACCGCTTAATCGCGATAGACGAACAAGGAGAAGAAGTGGATGGCGATTATGTGCTGTGCATGATCGGCGATCGCTTGAAGCGCGAGGGGAAGCTGAAGCATGATACGGTCGTCACCACTGTCATGGCCAACATCGGCTTCTTCAAGGGCGCAGAGAGCATTGGGCTTAAGACGGCCCGGACGGCTGTCGGCGACCGCTATGTGATGGAAGAGATGCGCCGCGGCGGTTATAATCTGGGCGGCGAGCAATCGGGTCACGTCATTTTCCTGGATTACATTACGACAGGCGATGGCATCCTGACAGCTCTGCAACTGGTGGATACCGTGGCTTCCTCCGGTAAGAAGCTGAGTGAGCTGAAGGGGCTTATGCGCAAGTACCCGCAGAAGCTGGTTAATGTTCGCGTAGCAGACAAGAGCTTGTACCAGGGGAACGCCGCGATTCAGGAGGCTGTACAGCAAGTGGAGGCGGAGCTCGGCGACAACGGGCGCGTGCTGGTTCGTCCCTCCGGTACGGAGTCGCTCATCCGTGTAATGGCGGAAGGACCGGACAAAGAGAAGGTGGAAGCTTATGTCGAACGAATCGCTAATGTGGTGAAGCGTGAACTGGGTTAAGCGTTAACGGAACTTATTATATATGTCGTTAAGAAGAAGAGGCATGACTAGCTGCAAAGAATTGCGGCCGGCATGCCTCTTTTGCTTTTAATTATTGTATAAATACAATATAATTTGTATCATTATACATAAATGAAATTGGTGAAGGGTGGGGAGTATGAAACATGAAATTTTTGTGGATGGACAAGATGGTACAACGGGGCTGAAATTCGAAGAATACTTATCCGTGATTCCAAACGTTGAAGTCATCAAAATTGAGTCGGATCAGCGAAAAGACTATGAGGCGCGCAAGGCACTAATAAACGAAGCTGATGTCGTATTTCTTTGTCTTCCAGATTCTGCTTCAAGAGAATTCGTATCCATAATAAGCAATAGTAAAACAAAAGTAATTGATGCAAGTACGGCGTTTAGAACGAATTCCGAGTGGACATACGGATTGCCAGAATGAAATGAGAATCAAAGAAGTACGATTCAAAGTTCAATCAGAGTCTCCGTCCCGGGATGTCATGCGACAGGGTTTATTTTAGCTATTCAACCTCTGGTAGCCGAGGGTGTAATACTGAAGGATGATGCTATGACGTGTTATTCACTGACAGGATATAGCGGAGGAGGCAAAAGGAAATCAGACCTTTTTACTACTTTATGCGCTCTATTGTTAATGAAGTGTTTCAATGTTTTTTTTTCTTTTTAACGGCAAGTAGATGGTATTCTGCATCAGCTTCACTGTACTCAGTATAAGCATCGGTTAGTGTTTCCCATTCATATGGAGACTCTTTAATAATCTTTTTCAAAGTCTTTTCACGTGCATCCCCTTTTAAGATGCAGTTCACGAAAACTCCGCCTTCTCTAAGTTCAGTTAGTATTTTGTTTACAAATTCGGTCTCTTTTTTAAAATCATTTTTATAAAAATGTAACAATGAATCTAATAATACAAAATCAATGTCATTAGTTATCGGAAATTCATAGACGTTACCTATTATTCCTTCAACATCTATATTTCTTTTTTTAGCTTCCTTATTAAGCTGGTTTATCCCAACTGTTGAATGGTCAATTCCAATAACTTTATATCCTAATTCTCCAATGGACAATGAATCTCTTCCTTGTCCACACCCTAAGTCAAGAATACTTCCTTTTAGGTGAAAATTTGCGAAAAATGCAATGAGACCTGGATATGGATTCCCAAAATAATTGGGCTTCTTGTAATAATCGTCATATGCTACTTTTTTCATTAAACAACCTCCAGTTTAATAAATCCTATCTAAACTAACGTGTTTTTAATGTAATATAACTCCGTTCAATAGTCTATGTTCATTAACCATATATCCATTAGTTTTAATTGAAGTGGCACATCGATAAAAGATGTTGTGGAAAAATTCAGTACCTACGTAGTAACGAATAAAGAAGCCAGCCGAGGCTTCTGCACTAGCAGAGCCCCTAGCTGGCATTCATCTCCCTATACTTGCCCGGAGTGATGCCTTCCTGCTTCTTGAAGACGCGGATAAAGCCGATGTCCGTCGCATAGCCTACCTGCTGAGCGACTTGCAGCACCGTGCAGCCGCTCTCCGCCAGCAGCCGCTTCGCTTCCGTCAGGCGAATATCGACGATGTAATCCGTCAAATTGCGGTTGTTGTGCTTCTTGAAGTAGCCGGATATATATTGCGGCGTCATGTTGAAGTGATCCGCAATCATCGTCAGGCTGAGGCTGTTGTCCTTGTAATGCTGCTCTATGAAGGCGAGCAGCTCGTTGTTCAAGCGGTCGCCTTGCGCAGAGCGCGCTTCCTGTACGCTACTGCATATGCCTTGGCATAGCTCCTTCAGTCTGCTCTGCATATCGATGGCCGATGTGCTGTTCAGGAACTCCTTGGCAGGATCGAAGGAACCGGAGTCGTCGGAGGCGGTATCCAGCTTCAATGCATTCATTACCTTCAAAACGGTACTCAGCAGATCGAAGAATAGGCACTTGCCCATCTCCGGCGTCATAATTCCGGAGGCGATGTTCTTCTCATATAATACGTCCAGTAGCTTCTCGGTGCCCGCATAGTCGCCTGCTTTTAGCATATTCATCAGCTGTGTCTCGACATCCATCGGATAGTGGTAATACTGACGCTCCAGTCCTTTAATATCCTCGTAGTCGATCATTTTCCCGATACCGTGCACGATTCGATAGTCCAGTGCACTTAGCGCTTCGCTGTAGCACCGCCCCACCTCTTCTAGTCCCTCACGTATGGAGCTGTAAGCGATCGTAATGTCCATCTTGAAGCGGGATTTAATCAAATTCTTCAGCTCCGTAATAATCTTGTCCCGTTCCGCTCTGGAGGTGCCCGACGCATCCGGCGACTGTAGCAGCAGCGCCAGCTGATTATGCTCCGTCTCGATGACGTGCCCCTTCTCCTTGATCAGCTCCTGGCTCAGATTAGCCAGAATAAAGCGCACGAGCGCCCACTCTTCTTCATTGTTATTCTTGATGAAGCGGGTGCAGTCATCCACTTCAATAAGCGCGACGCTCAAGTAGTCGGTATGGAACTTCACATCGATGAAGTCGAGGGAATCCTGCTTGAATGTGCTTGTCGTTACCTGCCCCTTCAGCAACCGGGACAAATAATGGGCTCTCACAACGGGCGTATGCCCTTCAAGCGCTTGACGGAGCTTCTTGCCCTCCTCCAGATTGTGCTTAATAGAAGACTTAATGAATTCGTATTCGTTCATCCGCGTGACGGCAGGAGCGGATGCAGATGCGTCCCCATGGCCATTCATCAGCGACAAGACCATATCGCGAATCGGGCTGTAGCTGCGATAAGCCATCCCGTAAGCGATCGCCGTGCCTGCCAGAATGGCAATAACAAGCAAGGTAAGCGCCTGACTCTGCAGGTCCGTTACCCGGCTGAGTACTGCCTTCTCCGGCGCCAGCGAGACATAGGTCCAGCCGCTATTGCCCGTCGTATGGGACAGAAGCATTCTCTCGCCGTTATAGGACGTAGCCTCATAATGGTTAGTGCCCTGAAGACGGGTGAGGATGCCCTCCCCCAGCTCCATTCCATGCTCGGAGTAGGACAGGATGGTCTCTCCAGTTGCGTCTACGATGTACATGGAAGCGGAGTTCGCCCATTTGATTTGATTCAGCAGATTGAAGATATGCTGTTCGTCGATATACATGACTAGCGTAGCGCGCACGTTTTGCTTCTCTCCCATAGGAAGAGTAATAGCAGAGGTAATCATGTTCTTCTCTTTCGATTGGTCGTATACGGTCATGGACGGCCAGAATGAATTGAAGTGATATCCCGTGAAGAGCAGCTCCTTCACTTCATCAACCGTTTTATCTTTGTAGGGCACAATATCGCTGAAGTAGGTAGTTGTATCCGTTTTCATATTTTGCGAAAGGAGAATGTCCTGATCGTGCAAATAGAGGAAGAAGTTATGAATGAACTTACTGCCTAATTGCATATTGTTCAACACCTTCATCGCTTCCCAATAGTCGATATAACGTTGTCCGTCGTTCATGTTCCATAATGTCTGCAGCTTGGGGTGGCTGGCAACCTGCATGGACAGCTGTTCCAGATCTGTCAGATGATTCTCTACAACCTCTCTTACCTGCTCCAGCATCGCCATATTGGAACGGTTCGCATTATCTACCAAGGCGTCCTTCATATTATGGTACAAGTAAGCAGATACAGCGACGGGAATAGCCAATATAAGCAAGTAGGACAGCCATAAGGTTAGAAACACCGTTTTACGTTGATTCACC
This sequence comes from Paenibacillus chungangensis, assembly GCF_042675905.1. Lineage (NCBI taxonomy): Bacteria > Bacillati > Bacillota > Bacilli > Caryophanales > Paenibacillaceae > Paenibacillus > Paenibacillus chungangensis. The sequence goes on from NZ_JBHTJZ010000030.1 coordinate 28,672, forward strand.
ATTCATACCCCCTAAATGCTGTAACGGACTTTTTTAGTGATATAATCGTAGCACAATCCATTCTGCCGTTCAATTCATCCTATGTGCGAAGGGGCGTGGCTACCGCATAAATCAGGCAATAAGTGAAGAAATATTAGCCGATATGAAGATCGGTTAGTGCTCGAAATGAAATCTGGTAAGGGGATTGCAAGAGTAGATTATAGGCGAGATGACAGGAACCCATCTATACTTGCTTCATGGCCTAGCGCCGCGACACACATTATGAAAATTGGGAGGGTTCAAATCTATGCGTAATAAAAAGAAGACGCTTTCAACTGTGTTGACGACATTAACGATCAGTGCCATGGTAGTGGCCGGCTGCAGCAGCAACAGCGGAAACGAGAACGGCGGCAATGTAAAACCGAATAATACGAATAAAGGGACGGGAACGGAAGCATCAGCCACTCCGAAGGAAATCGGTTATCCGGAGAAAGTTAGCTACTGGGTCGGTCTGAACAGCAATGCGGGAGCGACAATGAAGGATTACAACGGCATTGCCGCATATAAAGAGCTGGAGAAAATAACAGGCACTAAGGTAGAGTTCCAGCATCCGCCAACCGGACAGGAGAAAGACCAATTCAACCTGATGATCGCTTCTGGCAAAATGCCCGATGTCATTGAATATACGTGGAGCGCGGCTCCTAAAGGCGCAGATAGCCTCATTAAAGAGAAGCGCATTATACGTCTGAACGAACTAATCGAGGAGCATGCGCCGTACTTGACGAAGGTGCTGAATGATAATCCGGAATTCAGAAAAATGATTACGACGGATGAGGGCAATATTTACGTGATGCCATTCTTGCTCGGCGACCCGATGCTCTCCGTGTTCTACGGTCCCGTGCTTCGCGGCGACTGGCTGGAGAACTTGAATCTGGAAGTACCGAAGACAATTAGCGAATGGGAGACAGTGCTGACAGCATTCCGCGACCAGGACCCGAATAAGAATGGCGAGAAGGATGAGATTCCTTACCTGTTCGATATTGCCGCCCTGGATACAGGTCAATTGTTCCTGGGAGCTTGGGGCATCATGTCCGAATTCTATCAGGTAGACGGGAAAGTTAACTACGGTCCGATTCAGCCGGAATTCAAGGAATTCCTGGAGACGATGGCAAGATGGTATAAGGAAGGGCTGATTGATAAGGAATATCCCACTACAATTGATGGAAAGTTGAGAGATGCGAAGGTAACAGGCAATCGTCTGGGCTCGCTGTCCACCTATCCAGGCAGCGGCATCGGCCGTTACACGGACTTGATGAAGGGAGAAATACCGGAGGTATCGTTCATTGGAGCACCTTATCCGACGCTGGACGGCGGCGACAATGCAATTGGCTTCTACGCACATCCATTCCGCACGATCGGTGCGGCGATCTCCACAAGTGCGAAAAATCCTGAAGAAATCGTAAAATGGCTTGACTACAAGTATAGCCAGGAAGGCCATATGCTGTTCAACTTCGGTATCGAGGGCGAGAGCTACGAGATGGTCGACGGATATCCCAAATATACCGATCTCATTATGAACAACCCGGACGGTCTGCCGATTACGCAAGCGATGGCGCAAAACTTCATTGCGAGCTGGAGCGGCCCGATGGTACAGGATAAGCGTTATCTGGAGCAGTATCTGCAGCTGGATACGCAGAAGGAAGCGCAGCAAACATGGGCGCAAGCCGACCATACCAAGCTGATGCCGCCTGTTACTCTTACTGCGGATGAGAGCTCCAAAGTGTCCTCCATTATGAACGACGTGAAGACGTATCGCGACGAGATGATTAACCGCTTCATTATGGGTGAGGAGCCGATCGAAAACTTCGACAAGTTCGTGGATACCATCAATAAGATGAATGTCGATGAAGCGATTGCCGCTCAACAGGCTGCGCTTGACCGTTACAAAAACCGGTAGGACCGGACTGACGTACTAACCGACAGGAGGACTCGATATGTCAATGATGCTGAATAAGAAGCCGGGTCTCCCGCAAGCAAGAGTCGATAAGAACGCCTTCCGCTACCGTGCGTTCCGTGACCTGATGATGAACAAATATGTCTATCTCATGCTTGTGCCCGTAGTTGCTTATTACATTATCTTTTTCTACTTGCCAATCTATGGGCTGCAGATCGCCTTCAAGGATTATTCCATTGGGCTTGGCATGTGGGCCAGCGATTGGGTAGGATTCCAGCACTTCGTGGATTTCTTCAACAGCTATTACTTCTGGCGGCTGCTGCGCAATACGCTGTTGCTCAGCTCCTATGAACTGTTGTTCGGCTTCCCGGCTTCCATCCTACTCGCCTTGCTGCTGAATGAGCTGCGCAGCGTGTTGATCAGGCGGACGGTACAGACGATTACGTATATGCCGCATTTCATATCCATTGTAGTCATCTCGGGGATCATGGTTGACTTTCTGTCGCAAGATGGGCTCATCAATAACCTCATCGCATGGTTCGGCGGTGAGCCTATCATATTCCTGATGGAGCCGGAATGGTTCCGTACGGTATTCGTCTCTTCGAATATATGGCAGAATATCGGTTGGGGTTCCATCATCTATTTGTCTGCGATGTCAGGCATCGATCCTGCGCTCTACGAAGCGTCCAAGGTGGATGGCGCCAGTCGCTTCAAGCAGGTGTTCCATATTACGCTGCCGGGCATTATGCCGACGATTGTGATCTTGCTTATCTTGCAGATCGGCAACTTCATGATGGTGGGCATGGAGAAGATCTTGCTTCTGTATAACAGCACGACATACGAGACAGCGGACGTCATTGGCACATTCGTGTACCGGAAAGGTATTCTGGAGGCGAACTTCAGCTATAGTGCGGCAGTCGGCCTATTCAATTCTCTCATTAATTTCACACTGCTTGTCGTAGCGAATGCGATCAGCAGAAGAACGAGCGACAATAAACTTTGGTAATAAGGAGGCGAAAGGCTTATGATGTCACATCGCAGTATTGGTGAACGGATCTTCGACGGCGCTAACGTATTCTTTATGTTCCTGTTGTCCGTCGTTACGCTGTATCCGTTCCTCTACGTCCTATTCGCCTCCCTCAGTGATCCTGCCTGGCTTGTGAAAGTCAGGGGGATTATCTGGTATCCGGAAGGCGCAACTCTGGAGGCTTATAAACTGGTGTTCCAGAATCCTAGCATCCTGTCAGGCTACATGAATACGATTATTTATGTAGTAGCGGGCACTTCTCTGAACATCTTGATGACATCACTCGGCGCGTATGCTCTGTCCCGACAAAATGTCATGTGGAAAAATCCGATTATGTTCATGATCGTATTCACCATGTTCTTCAACGGGGGACTAATTCCGACTTACTTGCTGGTAGAAAATATGGGACTTGTCGACAGCCGATGGGCGCTTATTCTTCCGACAGCGATGAGCGCATATAACTTGATCATTATGCGCACGGCCTTTCAGGCGGTTCCAGTTAGCCTGGAGGAGTCCGCGAAGCTGGACGGCGCCAACGACTTCACCGTCTTGTTCCGAATCATCATGCCGCTATCGATGCCCGTCATCGCAGTTATGATTCTCTTCTACGGTGTGTATCATTGGAATTCCTGGTTCCAGGCGCTCATCTATATTCGGACGAGAGATTTGTATCCACTGCAGCTTATCTTGCGGGAAATTCTGATCTCCAACTCGACGGACTCCATGTTGACGGGAATTGGCGGCGGTGATAAGATGCCGGTGGGCGAGACGATCAAGTATGCAACGATCATTGTGGCCACCGTTCCAATCTTGTGCCTATACCCGTTCTTGCAGAAGTACTTCGTCAAAGGGGTTATGATCGGAGCAATTAAAGGTTAGGATATCCCCCGTTAAGGGGAAAGGAGTGTTAGCGAAGTGTGGCAAGCAGCAATTGAAGATGCGATGAAGAAGACGAAGCGAAATGGAGAGAAGCATGGCCTGCAATTCCCTCACATCCGGCGTCAAGCGGAAGGCAAATGCTATGAGTGGGGACCAAGCACGGACTGGATTGAAGGCTTCTATACCGGCATGATGTGGCTGTCCTATGAATACAGCGGCGATACGGCATTCCGCGATATGGCGCAAGCGCAGGTGAAGGATTATCGCCGACGGCTGGATGAAGACGTCGCGCTGGACCATCACGATATCGGCTTCCTCTACAGCCCGTCCGCTCTGGCGGCCTGGATGATCGAAGGCGATGAGACGGCGAAGCAGCTCGCGCTGGATGCGGCTGACAAGCTGATGATGCGCTGGCGGCCGGAAGGGGAGTATATTCAGGCGTGGGGACCGAAGGGCGACGAGAAGAACGGCGGACGCATCATTATCGACTGCCTGATGAACATTCCGCTGCTGTACTGGGCTTCGGAGCAGATGGGCGATCAGAGGTACCGCGAAGTGGCGGTGAAGCATGCGGACAAGAGCAGACGTTACCTCGTGCGGGGCGACGATTCCTCGTATCATACGTTCTACTTCGAGCCTTCGACGGGCATTCCGATCGGCGGAGGTACGCATCAAGGCTACCACGATGGTTCCACCTGGACGAGAGGGCAGGCATGGGGCATCTACGGGTTCGCCTTGTCCTATCGCTATACGGGGGATAAGCAGTATCTGGAGACGTCGCGAAGGCTCGCCCGTTACTTCGTGGAGCGCTTCCCTGAGGACGATGTCGTCTACTGGGACTTCAATGTAGAAGTGAACGCGGATACGCTGCGCGATTCCTCGGCTTCCGCCATTGCCGCCTGCGGCATGCTGGAGCTGTTGGAGCATCTGGCGGAGGATGACGAGGACCGCGCTTACTTCCAGGATGCGGTGGAACGCTCCATGCGCTCGCTCGTGACGAACTACTCCACGATGGGAGAGCCGGATGCGGAAGGGCTGATCGATCACGGCTCCTATCATATCAGGGGCGATCTCGGACCGGACGACTACATGATCTGGGGCGACTATTACTACATGGAAGCGCTGATGCGCTTGGAGAAGGGCGTTCCGGGCTACTGGTACGAGCGGAAGGAAGCCAAGACAGGCGTAAAGTAACGATTAAAAGGCATCATAAAGCAACGATTATTTGAATCCGCAAGTTGCACTTCTTTTATGGAGTGCGGCTTGCGGTTTTTTATGCTGATTGGCTCGGTATTGTCATGGAGGAGACGTGGGAAGCGTGATTGGTCATGAAAGCAGCTCTATAGGCTAATGTTGTCAGTACAAAAAGTCCACCAATTGTGTTTGGTTTGTCGGTGTTGCTACAGGACTGAGCGTTCTACACTTAACCTATGAACATCACGAACCTTAACAGTGAAGGAGGGAAGCGGATGAAGGCGATTGTAGTGGATGACGAGCGGCATACGCGCATTTTTTTGCAGACGGTGTTCGATTGGAATGCGCTCGGTGTGACCGAAGTGATGGAAGCTGATAATGGAGAGACTGCGCTGCAGCTTATATTCGAGCATCGGCCCGAATTGATTCTAACAGATATGCGGATGCCGGGGAAAGACGGTGTGAGACTGCTGCAGGCATTGACGGAGCTGGGTTATCCGCATCGCAAAATCGTTATTAGCGGTTATGATGAATATGCATATATGAAGACAGCGATCGCATACGGCGGCTTCGACTACTTCATCAAACCGATCGACGAGGAGGAAGTGTTCAAACGGCTGATCGAGGCTGTGCGGGAACTCGACGCGGAGACGTCTAAGGAGCGGGAGCGGCAGGCTATGGAAGCAAGGCGCAGCAGATCAAATGGTCATACTGGGACGACCGTCTGTCCTTATGCACAGATCGACCGGATGTGATGGAAGAACACACCGTAGAACTGGAACGGGAATTCAGCATAAGTCTGGGGCAACGGTATAGAGTTGTATTTATTCCCGTTAACGAGCGGTTGCCGCGCATCCGGCGGATGTACGGCAACCGCATCGACCTTCTGTACTACTCATTGCAGAATTGTATGCTGGAGCTGCTTGGTCACAAGGGCGCGGTATTCCGTTATCTGCCTCGAGGCAACTGCATGGTGTTGTGGCTACAGGGACCAGATACGGCGGAAGCGACTTGCGAAGCGATTCATGATATGGTCTATCGGCTGTTCCGTTACCGGCTGCATCTGTTCGCCAGCTCCCGGATCAACTCGGGGAACTGTCCCGGGAAGAGATGCGCATGATGGAGGAAATTGACTACAGCGCCTCATGCCGTTACGTGCATATAGCCTATCCGCAAGTCGGACGCGAGGAGAAGTACGGGCAGGAGAGAGTTGCTGGAACAGAGAAGGCGCATTCACGCAGAAGCAGATCGAGTTGTGGAACGAGGAGTTGCAATGGCTGAGGCAGAATCGACGAGAGCATGCGGCCGGGAATCCTGCATTTGAATACGGCTGCCTGAATGCGTGGAGCGAAGATGGCGTCTTCTCCGAAGCGGAATTTGCCGATAGTCTGTATCGGCACCTCCGTAATCTGCAAGAACAAGCAGCGATGGAGCGGGAGGATCCGGTGGCGGAGCTGGAGCGGCATCTGCGGGAGCATTATGCCAGCTTTCAGACGATCGATGAGTTGGCCAAACTATTTCACATGCATCCCCTTCATCTGTCCCGGTTGTTCCGCAAGAAGTATCATATCGGTATTAAGGAATTCGTGCAGAAATTGCGGATCGAGCATGCGAAGAATCTGCTGCACCAGTCTGATTTGAGAATCGGGGTTATCTCTGCCATGGTCGGGTATCAGGATGAGAAGTACTTCTCAAGAGTGTTCCGGCAAGCGGTGGGGGTCAGTCCTAATCAGTATAGACAATAGTGGTTCAGCGCTGAGAAGTAGTCGGGTGATGGCCGGTGAATGCTGTCGCCCCATTGAGAAGCGAACAATCGGTTAAGTGTAATTGGTAGTTGCATCTTATGGAAATTATGAATATGATAGGTAGTATGATTCAAGAAGGAAAGCGAGGATAGAGGTTGTACGCGATTCCAAAGCGCCAGAGCTTGCGTGATGAATGCCGCAGTGCCGTCCAGATGGAAGGCTTGCTGCCGGATTCATACGGGAAGCTGACGAGGTGAAGGTGTTCGAAGTATTCGGCGGGGACCTTCCGGTTATGGGCTGGCCGACCGAAAGCCGTTACGCAAAACGATTGGGCGACCGATCGCACAAACGTACGGCGGGCTGCCGTTAATGAAGCAAGTTACACTCCCAATTGTCCACGATGCCGCTTGCGGGGCGGGCACCAGGTACGGGAGAAGAGTTGCACGATTGCGCACTAATCTTTAATCTAACGAAATAGTGACAACTTCATATGGCCTGAGCCGCGCATTCGTTGGCATCCGTCGGACGGGAGAAATTTACCGTTAACGGAGGTCTATTAAATTATGTGTGGTATTGTTGGATATATTGGAAAACGCGACTCTCAGGCTATTTTGCTGGAAGGACTGAAGAAATTAGAATACCGAGGATACGATTCCGCGGGCATCGCCGTGTTCACGGGAGACGGGCTGCAGTTGAAGAAGTCCAAGGGACGGCTTGCCGTGCTAGAGGACATTCTTCGCGGCGATCCGCTTGCCGGGTCGGTCGGCATCGGACATACGCGCTGGGCGACCCATGGCAAGCCATCCGATGTGAACTCTCATCCGCATACGGACAACTCGGCTCAATTCTCAGTCGTGCACAACGGAATTGTCGAAAATTATTTGGAGCTGAAAGACGAGCTGATCGAAAAGGGCCACGTATTCGTGTCGGAGACGGATACGGAGGTTATCTCGCATCTCATTGCAGAGCAATATACAGGCAATATTGTCGAAGCGGTGCAGCGCGCGGTGAAGTGTATGCGTGGGGCATTCGCGCTAGGCGTATTGTGTTCCTATGAACCTGAGAAGCTTGTCGCAGTGCGGTTCGCCAGCCCTCTCGTTATCGGAGTGGGGGATGGGGAGAACTTTATCGGCTCCGATATACCGGCTATTCTGGAGCACACGCGTAATGTATTTATACTGAATGATGGGGAAATGGCGGTTCTTACACGCGAAGGTGTCGAACTGATGACGACGGAGGGCGACAATATTTCCAAGGAAATAACTCGTGTCGAATGGGATCTGGTGACAGCGGAGAAGGCGGGCTTCGATCACTTCATGCTCAAGGAAATATATGAGCAGCCGAAGGCTTATCGCGATACGATGCGGGGCAGAATCGGAGAGGACGGCAAGTCCGTTTTGCTGAAGGAATTACAGATGAGCGATGAGTACGTGAAGTCGATTCGCAAAGTTCAGATCGTCGCTTGCGGCACCGCTTATCATGCCGGATTGGTCGGCAAGACCGTGATTGAGTCGCTTGTGCGTATTCCGGTGGAGAACGATGTCGCTTCGGAGTATCGCTACCGCTCGCCGATTATTACGCCGGACACATTAGTTATCGTGGTCAGTCAATCCGGCGAGACGGCGGATACGCTCGCAGCGCTGCGGGAAGCCCAGCGCAATGGTGCGCGCGTACTCGCGATTACGAATGTAGTGGGCAGCTCCGTCGCTCGCGAAGCGGATGACGTGCTGGTAACATGGGCCGGACCGGAGATTGCCGTCGCGTCCACGAAAGCATATACATCGCAGCTCATTGCCTTCTATTTGCTGGGGCTGCATATGACTCGTGTGCTTGGTACGCAGGAGACGTCGCAAGAAGAAGAGATGATCACTGCGCTGCAGCAGCTTCCGGAGCAAGTGGAAGAGATTTTGCAGCAGGCTGCTGTCTTGAAGCAGGTGGCGGAATCGATCGCCCATCATCGGAGTCTGTTCTTCATCGGCCGCGGCGTGGATTACGCTGTCGCGCAGGAAGGCTCACTGAAATTAAAGGAAATTTCTTACATTCACTCGGAGGCGTATGCAGCGGGCGAGCTGAAGCATGGCACGCTGGCGCTTATTGAGGATGACGTGCCGGTCATCGCATTGGTGACACAGGAAGCGCTGTATGAGAAGACGCTTAGCAACATTAAGGAAGTGAAGGCGCGCGGAGCGCATGTCCTGAGCATCGTGAACAGCGGCTTCGAGTTGGAAGCGGCGAAGTCGGTCGACGAAGTATTCGCCATTCCGAAGACGCTGCCTCTCCTTACGCCGGCTCTCGCGGTAGTCCCATTGCAGCTGCTATCCTACTACGCCTCTCTGGCACTGGGCCATGACGTGGATAAGCCGCGAAACTTGGCGAAGAGCGTGACGGTAGAGTAGGAGATGGGTGTCTGAAGAAAACTTTGTCCAGTGACATTAATGTTGGTGCCTAGACATTAATGTTGGTGTGCGGACATTATAGTTGGTGTTCCATAGCTGATCTGAAAACAATAAAATATTATTACCAAGACGTGGTCCCGATGATTAAAATCATTCGGGACCTTTTCTACAAAGGCATCCGCCTCCCCACTTTCCTGCAAAAGCGAAAGAATAGAAAAGGTTGAATGGAAAATATAACGATTTCCTTCCAACCTTTTTATTTTGGGGACTTATTGGACAGCCCCTTTTTTCAATTAAAGGAGAAGGAAACCCTGCAAATAAACTTGGGAGATAGCATTACTTGTTTGTTTTGTGCAGCAAATGCTCATTCAAGAGGTCAAGAGCTGCGAGACGATCACGATTTTGCAGTAGTTTCACAAGCTGACGGTGCCCTTCAAGCGTTTTTTTCTTGACCTCTTCAGACACGGTCTCGTTCTTTTCAGATGTATCCAGTAAGGTGAAATAATTATCAATAACCTCTGTTAAATGTAATAAATAATAATTGGAAGAAAGGCTTACAATCATTCGGTGAAATTGTAGATCGAGCTGGGTGAACGCCGTGTAGGCGTCTTCTTTCTCTGCTTGATCAATAATAGCAGTTAATGCTTCGAGCTCTGAGCTGGTGATATTCTCCATAGCTTGAAGGACAGCGGCTTGCTCAAGCACGGTGCGAAACTCAAGTAACTGTGTGAACTTTACTTGATCCCCTCTTGTAATGAACATCATTTCTTGAAATAAGCGGGACATATTTTGTTCTTTAATGAAAAGCCCTTTGCCTTGTTTCTTATCAATCAGACCCAAGGTCTCCAAATGACTAAGTGCTTCGCGTATGACAGGTCTGCTTACAGCTAAAGTTTCAGCTAGATTTCTTTCAGTTGGTAGGCGATCACCTGGCTCTAACTTATGGGTCACAATATATTCTTTAATTCTATCACTCACAATGCGAGAGAGAGAGGTAACGTCTTCCTTGTTCAGATGCTCCACTGTGGCTTTGCTTCCTCCTCAATAAATGTTTTCAGTCTATTGTAGCAAAATTACGCTGTACTGCACATCTTATTCATTCAAAAGCTGCTCCAGATCATGAAGTGGCAGATCCATGTAAGGAGCAACCATGTTATGCTGTCGATCTACATCCTTGTACCCAGCTCCGCTAACGATGCAAACGATTTTGTCATGCGGATTTAATTTGCCTGCTTTCATAGCTTGAACCACACTAGCAAGAGCGATAGCACCAGCAGGCTCAGCATAAATACCTTCCTTGGCAGCGAGCTCTTCCTGCCACTTCCAGGTTATTGTATCTTCAATTACCTCACCGAAGCCATTACTTTCACGGAGAGCCTCAAATGCAATACTTGCATCTGGTGGACTCGGTACTTGTATGCCGGAGATGAGCGAGGTGGAGGATCCTGAAGCAGGTCGATCCAAGCCTTCATTATAGCCACGAACTAAATTTGAACAACCAGCTGATTGACAAGCGACCATACGTGGAAGCTTGTCGGTGGCATGACGTAGAAGCAAGTCTCGAAATCCATAGTATATGCCGCTGAATAGACCACCACCGCCAACAGGTGAGAATACAGCATCGGGCGTGCAGCCAAGCTCCTTCTGAATATCCCAAGCAATGGTTTTAACGGCCTCCATAGCTTTAGGCGCATAAGCGAAGGCAGTAATTGCAGGCTCCCAATTGTGACGCTTTGCCTTTTCTCTTACCATCTCAAATACCTTTGTTCCGATCTCCGGGCTATATCCCATGCCCTTTACCTTACATACTTTGGCCTGGTGAACGACAATTTGCTCCAGCTTTGCAGGAATGATATTTTCTTGCACATAAACATAATAAGGAAGTCTGGCTCTTGCTGCATAAGCAGCAAGGGATGCACCTGCGTTACCTGAGGTAGTTCCGATGCAAGCCGTTTTACCTGCCTGCTTGGCAAGCGACAGAGCGAGAGCAGAAATTCGATCTTTATAGGAGCCAGTTGGATTTAGTGATTCCAGCTTAAAATATAGGTTAGTCAATCCCAACTCTTTTCCAATGGATACACTTGGAATGAGAGGAGTATGCCCCTCCCCCAACGTTACTCTGTTCTCCTCAGCAACGCTTGGTAAGTATTGCGCATATTTCCAAATACCTTGTGAGCCCATACTAGACATTATGATTTCTTCCTTTCGTAGAGTAATGATGATCATCATGAAATATGAGCGTGAATAAGAGACAATGGTGATTGGTATTACCAATTTCAATGTACTTGATCTCTTATCCTGCAGTCAATCCTTTTTTTGAAAATAAGTATATTGACCAAGACCTGAGTAAAATGCTATATTCAATTTGGTAATACCATTTTGGTAATACCAATATTGCGTGCCAATTAAGCATTAAGACTTCATGTAGGTAGGTGATAAGGTGATGCAGGCCAACGATCAGACAGTGGGAGAGGCTAGACAAGTGATACGTCTAGGCATAATCGGGTTAGGTAGATTTTCGAGATATCACCTCATATGCTTAAGTCAGCAAATAGATGTAAAGCTAATAGCGGTTGCTGATCTAAACAAGGATCAAGTGAATGAAGTAGTTGAACAATGGAATTGCAAAGGGTACTTGGATTGGAATGCTATGCTTGACAATGAAAGCATGGATGCGGTTATTGTATTAACGCCAGAAATGTATCATGTTGAGCCTGTTTTGAAAGCGCTATCTAAGGGTTGTCATGTTTTTGTCGAGAAGCCATTGGCATTGGAGCATGAAGAAGCAGCAAAGCTGGTGCAGACTGCCGAACAAGCCAATAGATTGTTAATGGTTGGGCATGTAGGAAGATTTGATACTCGTTTATTGAAGATGAAGAGAGCGATCACGGAAGGACGACTAGGCCCACTGCGCTCTATTTATGCAAGACGAAATAATCCTAAAAAGTATTTTTCGATATATCGTCGTTCTAATCCTATCTATATATTAGGTATTCATGACATTGATCTGATGCACTGGATGACAGGATCACGTGTAGTGGAAGTGTTCGCTCGCTCTTCCTCTTCCTCTGACTCCGAACATGATCTCATATGGTCCATGCTCAAGTATGCGAATGGGACGATAGGTGTCATTGAAAATAATTGGCTTATGCCAGACAACACACCGGCAGAGATGGATATTCGTATGGAGATTGTTGGAGATAGCGGAACCATTCATTTCCAAGAGCCAGATCGATCCTTAGAGTTTTGGGTCGATGATGCTATTACAGCTCCAGCCTCTTATTCCTGGAATGAAGTGTACGGTCAATATTATGGCGATTTACATAATGAAATGAATCATTTTTATGCATGCATTCGTCAAAACAAACCATCCTCTATTTTAAATCCTTACGATGCGCTAGAAGCAGTAAAGGTTGCGGAAGCGATAGTTCAATCCAGCAAAACGGGACTACCTATTCAGCTGAGCTGACGGAATAGGGATAGATTAATGAGAGAGAAGAAGGGTGAAATATGCGGCTAACGGAGCAAGTATATTTGGTAGGAAGTGGCGCCCTTGGATGCAATGAGACGGATGCTTACGATTGCAATATTTATTTTATAGATGGCGGAAGTGAACGGATGCTTATCGATTGTGGCTCGGGCATGGGCGTTGAAGCTATCCTTTCCAATTTGAAAAGGCTTGGCTATCAAGCAACTGACATCAATTGGATCGTTGTTACTCACAATCATGCCGATCACTCTGGTGGTGCCCACGAGCTAAGATTGCGCACCGAAGCAAAGCTTATCTGTTCGCAGCGTACCGCATCAATTGTTCAAATCGGTGAGAGTGCCATGGGCTTAAAGGCAGCAAAAGAGCAAGGTATTTATCCTAAAGATTATCAGTTTATACCGATTACTCCTGATTTGATCGTTCGTGATGGCGAGCAAATCAGGCTAGGTGAGCTGTCGATTCAGTTTTTGGAGACGCCGGGACATAGCTTTGATCAAATAAGTGTGTATTGTCCTGAGCTTGAAGCATTATTTTGCAGTGATGTTATATTTGCAGGGGGGAAAATAGCAATACAGCAAGCAGCTGACTTTTCCTTAGTTGAATTAGAGCAATCGATACGTAAGATGTCTAAATTACAAATAACAGATCTATATCCTGGTCATTGGGAACCACTTCCAGCAGATAGAGGCGCTACTCTACATCAAGCCATTAAACAGTTTGATGCTGGAATCATACCAGAGAGCATCGTTTAAATCACTTATCATGCAAATTAAACTTCTAAAGGAGAGACAAAAATGAGAGAAGGATTTTATCCCGCACTTGGGACACCGCTAGACGAAATGGGCAATGTGATTGAATCAAGCTTGACCCTTCACGTGGAGGATCAAATTCGTGGTAAAGCATCAGGTCTTCTAGTTATGGGTTCGATGGGAATTGAAGCTCAAGTGAGGCAATCGCAATATGTCAAGATTGCCTCCATTGCAATTAAGGCTGCGAAGGATACAGTGCCGGTCATGGTTGGTGTAATGGATAATTCGATTGGCAGGGTGCTTGACCGTATTGAAAGTCTTAACGGCTTGCATGTTAGCGGTGTGGTGGCAACTACTCCTTTCTACTTTGGAATGAATCAAGCAGAAGTGAAAACCTTTTTTGAACAAATGGCTGATAAGTCTCCATATCCTGTCTATTTGTATGATTTGCCAGGTGTAACCAAAACGAAAATTACAGTAGATACGGCCATGCAGTTAATGGCTCATCGCAACATTGCAGGTATCAAAACAGGCGATTTGCCAACAGCTAGAATGCTAGAGCGTCAGAAGGGCGAGGTTGATCCGCAATTCTCCATCTTATTCAGCGGACTTGATGTGTTCGATACCGCCTATAGTTTTGGACTGAATAGACAGCTAGACGGTATGTTTTCTTGTACAACTCCATTAAATATACAGATGTATGATCATCTGGCAAATCATGATATGGCAGCGGCGTCTAAAACATTGGATGATATTGTGAACCTTCGTGATCTATTTGTCAGTGTAGGTGTTTTTGGCGGCTTTACACATGCCATGAACCTACTGGGATTCGAAGGCAACTTTGCTCCGGATTATACGATTGCATTAAACGCAGAGCAGCAAGAAAAAGTGAAAGCGTTCATGCAGCAATTAAAGCTAATTTAGTGGAGGACTAAGATGACAAATACCATTTCGGTTAAGGATTTTAATCCAGACCAGATCGTTCCGGGGTCGTGCAGCAACTGGCAGCTAACCTTTGAGACGGCTGAGGATGTAGAAGCAATGATTCCATTACGAGTAGTAAAGGGAGCTTCAGCAGGCCCTACACTGCTTATACTAGCAGCTGTACATGGTGATGAATATGATGGCGTTCAAACTGTCATTGAATTATGTCATGAGCTGACTCCAGAAAAAATAAATGGAACCGTACTGATGGTGCCTATTACGAATAAGCTATCGTACGAAGGAATATCCAGAGAAACACCATTAGATGGACGTAATTTGGCAAGAGAATTTCCTGGAAGCCCAGAGGGAACCTATACACAACGACTTGCATGGCATCTAGATCAAACGCTGCTGGCTAAGGCAGATTTCCTGCTTGACTTTCATAGTGGCGGCATGATTGCATCTGTACCGACTTTGGCTGGATATTATCACAATGACGAACATGAGCATGGAAGACGCTCGAGAGCAGCTGCAGAAGCATTCGGAGTGGATACGATATGGGCACACTCAACTGTAGGACCTGGTCGAACGGTATCGCGTGCTACGGATAGAGGAATTCCATGGCTGTATACGGAGACAGAAGGTGGCCGCCGAGTATGTATAGAAGGACAACAGCAATATCGGAAAGGGACCTACCGACTGCTTCATCATCTTGAGATGCTGCGGGAGCCGGAGGCTTGGTTGTCGGAGGAAGCTTGTCCAGAGATAAAGTATAGGCTATATGGCGATGGGAATTTTGATTTATCTGTAACGAGTAAGGAAGAAGGCTTTTTTATCCCGTCGGTTAAGCTTCTTGACGAGGTAAAGGCTGGAGATTTGATAGGTATCATCTATGGTTTATTTGGTGAGATCAAGGAGAAAGTAATTTCACCTCAGGATGGAATTATGATTGGCATTACCGTAATGCCTAAAGTCGATAAGGGTGGCGTAATTTGCGCCATTACACAAGATTATGACAACGTAGTTTCGAGTGAGGGAAAAGATTTATGGAAAGCGATAGATTTGCGTAATGGATAAACATCACATATGCCTTCATCATGGGGATGATTATGATCGCTTTCACGGGGCGATCGTACCTCCTATATTCCAAACCACTCTGTTCACGAACAAAACAAAGGATCATGGCTATATATACACACGTTCCTCCAATCCAACTATTGAAATTGCTGAACAAAAAATCGCAGCTTTAGAGGAAGGCGAAGCGGCGATTTGTTTATCATCCGGTATGGCTGCTATCAGTGCTGCTATTTTTCATGCATTGTCTAAGGATGATCATGTCATTTGTGTAAGCAGCGTGTATCCGCGAACAAGAGCATTATTGAATGCATACATGAATCGATTTGGCATTAGTGTAACTTACATCAGTAAGGGAACTGTAGAACAGTTTGAAGCAGCGATTCAATTCAATACAAAGCTTATTTATTTGGAAAGTCCATCCTCGCTTATATTTTCTATGCAGGACTTGACTGAAATTGCAAAGCTTGCACAGCAGCGTGGCATCATAACAGCGATAGATAATACTTGGTCG
Source organism: Paenibacillus chungangensis (assembly GCF_042675905.1). Classification (NCBI taxonomy): domain Bacteria; kingdom Bacillati; phylum Bacillota; class Bacilli; order Caryophanales; family Paenibacillaceae; genus Paenibacillus; species Paenibacillus chungangensis. Next base: position 44,597 of record NZ_JBHTJZ010000030.1, read on the forward strand.
ACACCTTTGTTTCAAAATCCATTAAAGCATGGAATCGATTTAGTTATCCATTCGGCAACAAAATATTTGGGCGGTCATAGTGACATATTAGGCGGCATTATTGTGGGTAAGAAATCTAGAATAGATCATATTCGTGTTAGGGAACGAGAGATGCTCGGGGCCATTATGGATCCGCATCAGGCTTGGCTGCTTATACGCAGCTTGCGAACACTTCCAGTACGGATGAAGCAGCATCAAGAAAATGCTTTAATTATGGCTAATTTCCTGGAAGGGCATCCGAAGGTGACACGTGTGCTGTACCCTGGCTTGAATAGCCATCCTGATTATGAGCTTGGCAAGAAGCAGCTCTCTGGTTATTCAGGAGTCATGAGCTTTATCGTTGACCGGACCTATGATCAGATCCATACGATGCTTCGAGGTCTTCAATTATATGAAATGGGACCTAGCTGGGGCGGATTTGAAAGCTTGATCAGCGGTATACCTATACAAGAGCTGTTCTCTGAAGCAACAGGCTTGCCATTAGGCACGGGACTTATACGGATGTCTGTAGGGCTAGAGGATATTCAAACATTAATGGATGACTTAGATGGCGGGCTTAGACGAATTTAAGGAGGTAGGATAAATGATATTTGGAGATCTTAAGGATTTTGAGCGAGAGCAGCATTTGTATCCGCCAGTCATTCGCAAAGCATTAGCATTCATACAGGCAACGGATTGGTCTGCTATGCCTAATGGTAGGGTGGAGCTGGATGGTGAATTTTTTTATGTCAATATCGGAGAAGTGCACACAACGGATGCATCTGAGCGAAAGGCTGAGAGGCACTTCCGCTACACAGATATTCATTACATCATCGAGGGTGAAGAGATCATCGGATTCACTCGCAACGCGAAGGAATTAGTAATTACACAGGATTTATCTGACCAAGATGCATTGCTTTATAATGAGCTGAACAATGAGACGCATCTCAAGTTGCGTGCGGGTGAGTTCATTGTGACCTTGCCCCATGATGTTCATCGCCCAGGCTGTGCTCATAAACAACCAGGCTACGCTAGAAAGGCTATTTTTAAGATTGATACCAACTATATGCTGAATGGGAGTTAAACTCTACGAAAACTTAATGAATGATTCCTGTAGGGTACAGGAGTCATTTTTTGTCCTCGTTATAAGGTTTGACGTTGATGAAATAGAAATGATATATTGTGGTTTACTATAATATTGTTAAATAAGGGGATATGACTAAATAAGATTGATAATGAAGAGTATCAAAATGGAAATTTATAGGAGGATTAATGTTATGTTCCGTAAGCGCTTACTTTCTAAAGCCAAGCAGCGCGTAATGCTAATCAGGCTAATTTCATTTTTTCTTGTTATTTCCTTGCTGCCGCTGCTTATTATCGGGACGATCCTAGATCGCAATATTCGTTCTTCCATGAAGGAAGAGCTTCTAGCTGCCAATTCGCAGCATATCCAGCAGACTGCCAATACAATGGAATTTATGATTGGACAAATCAGCAATCAGTTTCGCCAACTATCCATTGATACTGCATTGAAAGAATTTGAAAATTATCCTAGAGGAAATTACTATGAGTCCTTGTCGGGAGAGTACCGCTCATTGGATTTACCTGGACTTTATTTTTACATCCAAACAAAGGAACGGTTAATTCAGACAATAAGCAAGCTTCAAGGCTCTAATGAATATATTGATTCCGTGTATATGTATGACAGTGATAAAGAAATGATACTTACCTCCGATAAGATGCAATTTAAAAAAAATCTCTTCTATGATTTGGATTGGGACAAGGATATTCAATCTATACAATATTTTCCGACGATAATGGAGCCCAGGCTTGCTAAGGCAAAAGATCATAGCTATAAAACGGTTATTCCAATGGTGTTTGTTTCCAGCACACGTATGTTGGATAAAAGTAACAATTATGTTGTTGTGAATTTGGATGTTGAAGCATTATCGCATGCATTCGTCAGCAAGCTTGAACGTAAACCTGGCAATACTTTTTTTGTACTTTCATCCAGTGGGAAGATGCTTCTGCAAGATCATGACCAGGATCAAACACGTCATGAGGTTGTGGATGAAGCTATGCTGACACAAATTCATAAAATGGGAAATGTGGGTTCCATTGAATATGTGCATCGTGGCGAAACGGTATTGATCAACATACAATCATCTAATAGCTTGGGTTGGAAGTTTGTTACGATCACATCACTTGATGAGGTCTACGCTGCCGTATCCAGGATCGGAGATATGATTCTAATTACCTGCTCCATTCTTGTCGTGGCCATCGGATTGTTGATCTTCGCGGCAACTAGAAATATATACAATCCAATTCGCCATTTGCTCGATTTTATTCATCATAATTTCGAGTCTGGCGGTAAAAAAGCAAATTCACATTGGTCTGAACTTCGTTTGATTCGAGGTAGTCTTGAAGAAATTATGGAGGACCGTAAAAGCCTGCAACAGAAATTGAGAGAAAGCCTGCCAGCAAATCAGGAGAAATTTGTATACACCTTGCTACATGACCATAGCTTGAGCAGGGATGAAATGAATGAAAAAATGGCTTTTTTTGAGCTTGAGCTTAAATATAGTGGAATTCACGTATGGTTAATGTTAATTGAGGATTTCCATGATCGTAACGCTGGTGAAGAAGAAAAAAGCTTGAATAAGCTGCGCATGATTAATTACGTGGAGCAAAGCTTGCCTTCGAATCGTCCTAATATCGTAATGGAAATTGTTGAAAATCAAATCATTGTACTCTTTAATGGTGAAAAGAGTGAATTGCAGGAAAACTTCAAGCTGGCAGAGCTTATTATTAATAGGGTGGAATCGAAATTCGGCATCATTTGTACGGTTGGTATTGCACAATTTTGCGAGAACATGTTGCAATTGCCGCACAGCTATGAGCAGGCGAAGGAAGCACTCTGGTATCGGAGAATGGCGGGCTCATGCGAGGTTGTCTATATCGAGGACGTTCGCATGACCGGGACACCTGTTTTTAATTACCCTAAAGACAAAGAGGAAATATTGATTCAAGCCCTCATTAACGGTGATCTAACTCAGTCGAGGAAAATTTTGAATCAAATCATTCATGATATCAAATCACATGAGGGGCAAGTTTACTATCACCAAATGAAGCATGCGTTAGTTCAATTACTGAACAGATTAGTCAAGATGGCCAATGATATACGGATTGATCTGAATGATCTGTTGGAGGAAGAAGGGAATCTGTTCAATTCGCTCCATCAAAAGAACAACTGGTTTGAAATTACAAGCTGGTTCGATGAGCTCATAACGAAGCTGTCTAATTATTTGGTTCATGCTGTCCGAGACAAGAAAAATCGACATATTGAACAGGTGTTGCGAATGATAGACGACAACTGTGGTGAAACGATGACTCTCCCGAATGTGGCTGAGCAATTAGGATTGAATCCTTCTTACTTGAGCCGTATTTTCAAAGATGAGCAGGGAGTAACCTTCCTGGAGTTTTTAACAGAAGTTCGAATTGCTCGGAGCAAACAGCTTATTTCTCAAACGAATCTCAAGATTAAGGAGATTGGGGAGCAGGTGGGTTATTGCAAAACAAATTATTTTATTAAGCTGTTCAAGGAGCATACGGGATTGACTCCTGGGGATTACCGCAAGCTTATGAATCGGCTTGCAAATGATTTAGAGGACAATGAAGTGGGATAATCTTTTACAGCTTACTTGAATCAACGATGAGCGATTATACTATGAAGGGGAAATTTCCATCCGGAAATCTCCCTTTATATTTTTAGAATGGTCACAAAGCGCGTAATAACGCTAAAAAGTCATAATTTTTATATGTTTGTAAAGATTGAGGCATATCCAATAGAAGCGTTTAAAGCCTATAATTTGAATCAAGCAATCTTACCCTGAGCCCGATATGTAAGCGCTTAAATACTTGCTTCAGCGCCCAGGAGGGATGTGTCATACACTATCTAGGAGGGTTAATATGTCAAAAAAAATCGGATTGCTATTACTCACGTTATGTATGCTTGGCTCATTGCTAGCGGCTTGTTCCTCTAATAATAATGAACCGAAGCCTTCAGCAAGCACTGGCAGCACAAACACAGGCAGTGATAGCGACGCAGGTAATGGTGTAAAGGATTACGGTAAAGTGTATGTGTATGCAAACTATGGCCATCTTGGTAATGTTGTTGATCTAAGCAAGAAAGAAGCTCTTGAAGAAGTACGCCAATATATTAAAGAGAAATCTGGCGTTGAGGTTATTGAAATTGTCCCGCCTAAGGGATCGGAAGCAGATCGTCTGAACTTGCTTCTTGCTGGTAACGAGCCGCTTGATATTTTCACAGGTTCTATGGATCTTCATCAAGCCAATGGCGCGGCATACCCTCTTAATGAATTGCTGGAGAAATACGGGTCGAACGTTACTGGCGTATGGCCTGACAGCTGGTCTGAAGCTTCGTGGGAAGCACTGCAGAAAGACGGAGAGCAATGGGCGACGCCTGTATCTCCGCCAATGGCAGGGAATGCAATAACGATTCGTAAGGACTGGCTCGAAGAAGTAGGCCTTGGTGTACCGACGAATCTCGAAGAGTTGGAAGCAGTCATGAAAGCATTCAAGGAGAAGGATCCGGTAGGCAACGGGGAGACAATCCCGATGATTACCTCCTTCAATGAAATGAATGCGGTGCTGTCTGGGCTATTCATGGAGAATGGTTATGGAAACTGGATAGATGAAGAAGGTAATGTGAGACCTACTGTCCAGCACCCAGGTTACCTGGAGTTCCTCACTGTTATGGCTGATTGGTATAAGAAGGGCTATATTTATCGTGAATCCTTTGCAACGGATGCGACGAAGGTGATCGAGCTTGTACGGTCCAATCGTGTAGGCGTGGCTGCTACATGGCACTCTCGTACTTTGGCAAATACAACGATGATTAGGGAAATTGATCCCGATGCAGAATATGTTACCGCTGATATTCAAGGACCTAAGGGTTATGGGCGGTTAGTCGGAACAGTGGGCAAAAGCGGTACAATGATTAGTAAAAATTCCCAAAACCCGGAAGGCGCTATGCGTTATTTGGATTGGCTGTTATCCGATGTTGAAAACTACTTGACTGCATTCTGGGGAATTCCAGGAAAGCATTGGGAGTGGACAGACAAAGAAAAAGGTGTTTATCGCAGAATCAATCAGGATTATCAAGGCGAATTTATGACAGGCTTCTCTTTTGCAATGACGGTACAATTCCGCGAAGAGGATCCGAAAAGTAATGACCAATGGGTTAGACCTTTCTTTGCACAGTACTTGACTGAAACTGAAAAGGTAAAATATGAAGGAACCTTCGATGTTAGCTATTTGTTTGACAAAGCGAAAATTGGTGAACAAGTACCTACGTTGAGTGATATCGAAAGAATGATTGAACAAGAGGTTACGAAATTTGTTATGGGCGCAAGACCGCTGAGCGAATATCCTAATTTCTTGAGCCAGCTTGAAAATGCCGGAATTAACAAATGGATTGAAGTGTATACGAAAGAATATAACGCGTTGAAGAACCAATAGAACAAACATTAATTAACCGCAATGTCGCCTCTTTCCACATGCATACAGAGGCGGCATTGTAGTTAGTAAGAACATATGCAAGAGAAGCTTAATGGAAGTGAGTTGATTCGCATTTGAATAGCTCTATTTGGGGTCGCATCAAAAGACATAAGCTGTACTTTTTATTGATACTCCCAGGAATGCTTTATTTTATCATTTTTCAGTATGGACCGATGTATGGCATTATAATTGCATTTAAAGATATATCTCCGTTTGATGGCTTGAGTGGTATTTTTTCTGCCGAATGGGTAGGATTGAAGCATTTTGAAGCATTTATCAATTCATATTACTTCTGGAATATTATAGGAAACACATTGACGATTAGCGCATATAAGCTGCTATTTGGTTTTCCGGCACCGATTATTTTAGCATTGTTAATAAATGAAATTAAAAACAAATACTTTAAAAATACAATACAGACGATTTCCTATTTGCCTCATTTTATTTCTATGGTTGTATTGGCAGGGCTGGTGACCGTCTTGCTGACGACGGATGGGGGCTTTATCAATGGTTTGATGCAACGACTAGGCATGGAACCGATTATGTTCCTAGGAGATACAAAATTTTTCCGCACCGTACTGGTGGCATCTGGTATATGGAAAGAGGTGGGCTGGAGCAGTATCATATACATCGCTGCAATTGCTGGCGTAGACCCACAGCTTTACGAGGCCGCGAAAGTAGACGGCGCAGGACGTTTTAGGCAGATGTGGAACATTACGCTTCCTAGTATCAGCTTTATTGTTGTTATTTTATTTATCTTACAGATAGGTCATATTTTAGATGCTGGCTTTGAACAAATTTTCCTGCTTTATTCTCCGCCAGTTTATGAAGTGGCCGATATTATTGATACTTATGTATATCGTAAAGGATTGCTTGATCTCCAATACTCATTCGCTGCGGCAGTTGGGGTATTTAAAGCAGTTATTGCTCTGATTTTAGTCATTGGGGCTAACAGACTAGCTAAAAAGCTAGGACATGAAGGAATATGGTAGGTGATGTAGGTTGAAGGAATCGGCAGGAGGAAGAATTTTTAATTACTTTAACTACAGCTTGATGGTTTTCTTTGCTCTGTTGTTTATCATTCCCTTTTTTGTTATTTTATCTACCTCGTTAGTCGGTGAACAAGAGTTGATTAGACGGGGCAGCTTTATTCTCATTCCAGAGAAGCTAGATTTTACGGCCTATGAAACACTATTGAGTCAAGGATCTACCTTATATAAAGCTTATGGAATTACGATTATGCGAGTCATAATCGGTACAGCTCTTAACCTTCTATTTACTGCAATGCTGGCATTTGGCGTTTCTCGAAGGACACTTCCGGGCCGCAGTGTTTTCATTACGCTCATATTTATTACGATGTTATTCAGCGGTGGACTTGTGCCAACGTATTTATTAATGAAATTCCTTCATTTAACGAATACGTTCTGGGCCATGATCATTCCATCATTGATTAGTGCGTGGTACTTTCTCATCATGAAGAGCTTCTTTCAGGAAATCCCTGAAAGCTTGGAGGAGTCCGCAACGATTGACGGTGCTTCTCCATTCAGAGTGCTCGTCAGTATCATTGTGCCGCTCAGTATGCCTATGCTTGTGACCATCGGACTTTTCTACGGCGTTAATCACTGGAACGCTTGGTTCGATGCAACCATCTATATTACAAATTCAGATTTGATGCCGGTTCAAGTTCTGCTGAGAAGAATTGTACTAACGATGACAAATCAGGATCTAGACACCTCCCTCTTGGTCAACATGGAGGAAAGAGCGACTCCGCAAGCATTGAGAGGTGCCATTATTATGATTACGACACTTCCGATTATTTGCGTATATCCGTTTTTGCAGAAGCATTTCATTAAAGGGGTAATGGTTGGTTCTGTTAAAGGTTAATAAGGGTTAGGACCATTAGCGAATGCTGTTCCAAACTAAGGAAGAGGGGTATTGATATGTTGGTCGATATGAAGAAGAAAGGTTATCCTGTACTGGATTATAGACCAGGCGTGAACAATCCGCGGAATAGCGAGGGCGCTTTTCTTGATTTAAAAGACGGGCGAATCATGTTCGTGTACAGCCGCTTTATCGGAGAATCCCATAGTGACGATGCCAAGGCCTGTATCATCGCAGTATTTTCTACTGATGGCGGTGAAACCTGGCAGGATGAAAGGGTGATCGATCATCCCGATCGTCATGGGGCTTTAAATATTATGAGTGTCTCCTTGCTGCGCATGCAAAACGGAGATATCGGCTTGTTTTACGTTATTAGGCGTGGATGGCATGACGCTAGACTGCATTTGTTCCGTTCTAGCGATGAGGGGCTTACCTGGAGCGAACCTGTGTGCTGCGTGCCTGGGCTTGGATATTACGTTGTGAACAACGATCGAGTCGTTCGATTGTCATCTGGTCGGCTACTTGTGCCTGCCGCACTTCATAAAATGCGTACAACGGATACAATCAAGTGGGGTTCCTTTGATTCTCGAGGAACGGTATATGTCATGATCTCCGACGATGATGGGGTGACATGGCGTGAAGCGACTAACAGTTGCTCGCTCACTGTCCCTCACACCCGCAGCGGTCTGCAGGAGCCTGGCATCATTGAGCTGGAGAACGGGGCGCTGTGGATGTACCATAGAACCGATCTTGGCAGACAATATGAGAGCTTCTCAGTCGATGGGGGAGAAACATGGTCTGAGGCTGTTCCTTCACAATTCACATCCCCGGTATCGCCCTTGAGTGTCAAGCGTAATCCATCAAATGGTCATTTGCTTGCGGTATGGAATCCGATTCCGAACTATCAGCTGCGAAAAATCGGAACGCATTCTTGGGGAAGAGCGCCCCTCGTAGGTGCGATCAGCCAGGATGAAGGTAAAACATGGACGAATCATTTCGCCATACAGACGGAAGAAGATAATGGCGGTTATTGTTATACGGCCATACACTTCACCTCTGATGCTGTACTCCTTGCTTATTGCGCCGGAGAGCCAGAGGATGGCATTTGCTTAGCTCGTTTGAAAATGACAAAAGTGTTGCTTAGTGACATATATACGGAGTAATGAAATAACGATACATTGCGTGAAGGAGATGTAACTGAGATGCCAGCACAATCGCCAACACCGATCAACTTTTCAGGAAAGTTAGGAACTTTCGTAACTCTACCGGATCAAACGGTATTATCCATTTATACGGTCGGCAAGAAGCCGAATGAATGGAAGGATATCTCTATCCCTCAGCGACTTTATGTACGCAGATCAACAGATCATGGACTCACTTGGGGTAATCCTGAGCTGGCGTTTGAATTTGCAGCAGAGCCCGGAGCGATAAAAATGATCGACTTGGATCATGCACCTCTAGTAACAACAGATGGTACCGTACATCTCTATGGATTTATTCTGAAAAATTGGGATAATGATATTCCGTATCGGGAAAGAAAGATCGACATGTACCATCTTTATTCCCGAGACAACGGTCATACTTGGGAAGGACCGGACATGATCGACTATGGCCACAGTTACACAGGCTCGTTGAATGCGATTACACAATTGTCTAGTGGCCGGATTGTAATGCCCTTTTCGTACTTGTCGAATCGAACATCTGCGTGCTTTGTCAGTGAGGTAATCCTGTCCGATGATCAGGGCTTTACGTGGCGCAATGCACATGCGGATCTTGTTATTGATAACGGTGGAGGGGCATTGGAATCGGGTTCGGTCGAGCCTGTAACGGTGGAGCTGCCGGATGGCCGCGTTTGGATGATTATTCGTACGCAGACCGGTCGACTCTATGAATCGTATTCCACAGATCTGGGTGAAACGTGGTCCGTTCCCGAGCCGACGCGGTTTTTTGCTTCTAACGCTCCGGCAGGCATTATCCGTCTGAAGGATGATCGGTTGCTGATGTGCTGGAATCACAGCAAGTGTGAGCCGATTAGTCATGGTGTCAGCTACTCTCGTCAATCACTCGTAGCGGCGATCCGCGATCATGATGGCGAATGGAGCGGTTATCGGGAAATTGTTCATTTGAGTCAGGAAGAGCATGAGAATCATAGCGTATGTTATCCTTGGCTGTCTGAGCTAGGGGATGGAAATGTGCTGGTAGGTTACTTGTCCGTTCATTTGCGTGATTGGATGGGAACCGTAGATTTCAAGCTTGTGAAGATCGACCCGGAGTGGGTTGGCGAGAGGGAGCAGCTTGAGAACTGGGAAGATGACCTCAAGGGCTCTTCTGTAACAAACGATGGTGTCATAGTTGAGCAGACTGACCATGATAAGATGGTTAGGCTGAAGAAAGAGGCAGCGGAGACGAGCGTTGGCTTGACACGCAATTTCCCGTATTCCGAGCAAGGTGCCGTGACTTTCATGCTTTTACTGGAGGAGCAGTTTGGCGGTTGTTATCTCTCTGTATCCGAATCGTTCCTGAAGCCAAGTGACCGGCAGGGAGGACATTTCCGACTTCAGATTACTTCTGACGGCAGTATACATGTCCAATACATGAATGAAGGACCTTATTACCCACTGAAAACAACTAAGAAGCTCGAAAGCAATCAATGGGCAGAAATGACAATAAAGTGGGATTGCCGCCAAGAGCATGCCAATGTACTCCTAAATGGAGAGAGTGTCGGCGTTCTTCCTCAGTTAGAGCAAGGCCGCGGTATTTCCTATGCACGTTTGCATATGGCCGAAGCAGGCGGGGGATTGCAAATAAAGTCTATTAAAAGCAGTGCGGTTCTGCATGAAGGATAGAACCTATGTTGCACTAGGCGACTCTATTACTGCCTATCGAAATAATGTCAAGGTTTATATGGAATGGCTGTTGGAGGAGCGGGAGACGCTTGGCTTCCGCAGAATGATCAACAACGGCATAGGCGGTTGGAACACGCTTCACCTGCTGGATAAGCTGGAAGAAAGATGCCTACAGCACCAGCCGCAATTTATTTCGATTATGCTGGGAACGAATGACCATGCCATCTATAAGGGGAAGGAAGAGCCAGCTGTTTCATTAGACCAGTTCAAATTCAACTTGTGTGAAATCGTTCGTCAAATTAGAGTCTCTGCTCACGAAAGAGGAAATGCGGCACCCTATATATTGCTGATGAGTCCTCCATTTATTGTAACGGAGACGAACTCTGCGGGTACACAGGCAAGTCAGACTAGACTGCTGAACTATGTGAGAGCCGTTCATGAGATGAGTGTCGAGCTAGATACAGGTTACTTGGATGTGAATGCCATTACTGCAGAGGCTACTCTGCACGATGGACAGCTGTATCGTGATAACTATACAGATCAAAATGACGGAGTGCATTTGAATTCAGCAGGTCAGAAATGGCTAGTGCCCTTTATTAGACAAATTTGCATCGAGCAGCGGGCTTAGAAGTCAAATCATTCTGTCAACTATACCGTCGTTCGCGACGCATGGAAGGCGATTAGCCGTCGTCTCCCTTGCGAAGCCATCCGAGCGACGGTATTTTTGTGAATGAATTCTAGGTGCAAATATGGTTGTTAATCAAGTTGAAGGAGCGATTCGATATGCTGATAACGATGGAGAAGCTCGCCAATGGCGAACATGCTTTAATAGTGTGCATTGGCGATTCTATTACGGAACAGAATTATCACCTGCATAGCAAGCTGAACTATGTTGGACAACTAACCGAGAGATTGATGGAGCAGTATGGTCGGCGTTCGATGGTTGTAAATGCGGGGAAGAGTGGACATACAACAGTGGAGCTTATAGAGCGGCTGGAGCGGGATGCACTGCGGTTTAAACCGAATCTTGTGATGGTCATGATCGGAATGAATGATTCAGCAAGAGTAACCATTGATGATTTTAGACAAAATCTACAAACCATTATTCATCACATCGCATCGTCAGGAAGCGAAGTGTTGCTGCTTACACAGAATATGCTGGATTACAATGTAGTTGAAGGTGCAGTGACATTGAGGAAAGATTATCCGGCATACACGGCTGTTATTCGTGAGGTGGCTGCGGATACTGGAACACCCCTTTGTGATTTATGTGCAGAATGGGCAGCTCACGTCAATGGAAATACGAACACTCATCTGATGCTAATGAATGATAGCATTCATCCTAACGAACATGGACATAAGTTAATGGCCTCTGCATTATACAAATATCTGGGCATTGCTGCTGAATAGGATGGATTTAATCTTGCATGATAACGCTCTCGTGTGAACAATCGGGTATTCCTTGCTACGATACGGCATATGAATATGGTGTGCCGAGATTAAACTCGATCATTTGGTTAAAGGAAAAACTTCACCCATTATTGCTTCGAAGCTAAACATCCATACTCACAGGAAGAGGTTGACTTAAAGTGGAGGACCTTTGAATTTGTCAGAGGTCTTTTTTTGTTGCTTAGAGAGAACAGCAACGATAGCTTCATTGTTTGTGGCTGAACCTTAATGAAAAAATCATCGAAATCCGTATACTACAACAAATAATCGGATTCCTAGCCAAAGACATTCCATTTTCATGAGACTACAATTAAGAGGAATTTAACTAAGGGAGTGTAATCATGCAAAATAAACGAGTCGTTTTTACTGGTCCGTGGCAGGTTGAATTGATTGAAGAGGAATACACTCATCAGCCGTTATCATCTGAAGAAGTTCTGGTTAAAAAGATATACACTTTAATTAGCCCTGGAACAGAGTTAGCTTGTTTATCCGGCAATGAATTCTGGTTTTCTATGCCCCAAACGCCAGGCTACGCTGCAGTCAGTGAAATTGTCGAAGTAGGCAATGGGCAGCATTCGTTTGAAAAAGGGGATATTGTATTTCACTACGGCGACCACTCCAAGTATCAAGTTGTTTCGACTCGGGGCATTTTCCTGAAAGTTCCTGAAAATCTTGATCTTAAATGGGTTCCCTTTACCCGTATGGCAACAATAGCAGCGACTTCCATTCGTGTATCCGACATCGAATTGGGCGATTTTGTAAGTGTCACGGGACTGGGGCTGGTTGGTAATATGGCGGCACAATTGGCCCAACTGCAAGGGGCACATGTAATTGCGATCGATTTGTCACCTGAGCGAAAGAAAAATGCTGAGCGCTGTGGGATTACGGATACGCATAACGGTGATAAGAATAGCTTAAAGCAATATGTAATGAAAAAAACTGGAGGAGTTGGTGTCTCCACGCATATCGAAGCTACCGGTGTTCCTCAAGTTGGAGTGAATAGTCTTGAATTGATCTCTAAACTTGGAGAAATTATTTTTCTTGGGAGCCCGCGAGGGGAATATAACACCAATGTCACGGATATTTTAAACTACTGCCATCTTTTTGATAACGGCTGCATTACGTTTAAAGGTGCTCATGAATGGCGTTATCCGGTTGAAGCCAATACACATCTGAAACATTCTTTGGCTCGCAACTCAAAAATTATCTTTGAACTCATGATTCAAAATAAGCTGCATGTGGAACCGCTTATCAGTCACGTGATGGCTCCGGAACAAGCAGCCGAAGCGTATGAAGGTTTGAGGAATAACAAGGAACAGTTCTTTGGGATTTTATTTGACTGGTCTATGGAAGGACAAAAGCATGATTAGAGGATTAACTAGGGCTGGAGTAGGGGATATCGGTAATGATAAAGACTTTATTGAGAAGGCATCACAATATGGATTTCAGGCAGTGGATATCGACCCTTTACGTTTAATCAAGCAGTACGGTATAGAAGGGTCACGAGAATTATTGCTTAAGTATCACATGCAGATTGGCTGTTTTGGTATTCCAGTTGATTGGCAATCGGATGAGGCAACGTTTCGGCAAGGTCTTCAGAGACTCATTGAATGCGCAGCGGCAGCAGCGGACCTGGGGGTTAATAAATGCGGTGCTTATATTCTGCCCTCGAACGATCAACGAGCGCTGCCCTTTTTAATAAAGGCAACCAAAAGATTACGCCTTTGCGCGGAAATTCTAGGCGAATATAATATCCAGTTGGCTCTGGAGTTTGTGGGAAGTCATCACCTCAGAACACAGTGGAAGTATCCATTTATATGGCGCTTGGATGATACGTTAGAATGGATCGATATGATCGGCTCCAGTAATGTTGGTCTTTTGTTTGATAGTTATCATTGGCACACCAACGGGTTGAATGTAAGCGATATCATAAAATTACGTCGTGATCAAATTGTACATGTTCATATTAACGATGCTTATGATCTACCAATTGAAGACTTGCTCGATCATGAACGTATTTACCCTGGAGATGGTATTATTGATCTTGTCGGATTTCTTCAGAGCTTGAAGGTAATCGGTTATGAAGGAGTAGTCTCTCAGGAAGTCATTAGCAGTAACAAAAATCAAGATGCATTAACGCTATTGAAGAAAACAAAAGACGCCTTTGATTATGTATTTGCACAAATCTAATTTCATATCAAACGATAAACATCCTGAATTTTAATATTTTTTAGGAGGAGGTATCATGTCCGAGTTTTTAGGGGAGTTTGCTGTACACGCTATTACATGGGGGCAGGATCATCTGAAAGCACTTGAAGAGGCTTCCAGTTTAGGATATCAGGCGATCGAACCGTGGCCATCCTTTGCACTTTCATATGAAAATCGTGAATCGGAATTACAAGAATTGTTAAGCTCTCACAATTTAGTTATGACAGCGCTTTATGGCGGGGCATCGGGTGAGAATGGTCGTAAGTTTTTGGATCCTTCTAAAAGGGAAGATATTATTGATTATAACGTTCGTTTAGCTCAAATCATCGCCAAATGCGGAGCAGGACATCTTGTATTTGGTCCAGGTGCGCCTCGGCAGAGAGCGACTACACTGGAAGAACTAAAGGAAGCTGCCCTTACAATTAATGAAGCGGCAAAGAGAACGTATGAATGGGGTGTTAAGGCTTGTCTGCATCCTCATTTATGGACCGAGCTGCAAGATGAGAACGAGCTGGATATATTAATGGAGTTGTGCGACCCGAATGTCGTTTTCTTAGCTCTCGATACAGCTCATTTCACCGGAGCGGGCATGGATGTGCCTACGCTTATTCACAGGTATAAAGAACGGCTTGCCTATATGCATTTGAAGGATCTAACTCCTTCCGGTGCGACAAAAGAAGATTTCCCGATGCTACTTGGAAATGAGTCTGTTCCTATATTTTGCGAGTTAGGATTAGGTGAAATCAGTTTTTTACCGATCATGGAAGCTTTGCGCGAAATTAAATACAATAGCTGGGTGACGGTTGAGATTGATCTATCTACAAGCACACCATATCGCAGCTTGGAAATATGTCGTGATTTTGTTGAACAGCAGCTTCAAATTCCTATTAGAAAGCAGGGAGGTAGATGAATAAAGTACGGATCGGTATGATCGGTTACAAATTCATGGGTAAAGCTCACAGTCATGCCTATCGTGACCTGCCTTTTTATTTCAATCTGGACACCGAACCAGTCCTGCAGACGATAGTGGGAAGAAACGAGCTTGAAGTTAAGCTTGCCTCTGAGAAGCTTGGGTGGCATTCCTATGATACAAATTGGCGGCGATTACTGGAAAGAGACGATATTGACGTGATCGATATTGGAACCCCGAATCATACCCATGCAGAGATAGCCATTGCTGCGGCAGAAGCAGGTAAACATATATTGTGTGAGAAGCCGTTAGCTATGAATGCTGAGGAAGCCTTAAAGATGTGGAAGGCCGTGCGGAAAGCGGGGGTTGTGCATATGATCTCTCACAACTATCGTTTTGTTCCCGCTATTCAATATATTAAAAAGCTGATTACAGAAGGAGTGCTCGGTGAAATTTATCATTTCCGAGCCCAATATCTTCAAGATTGGATTATGGATCCTCAATTTCCATTGGTTTGGAGATTACGCAAGGAGATTAGCGGTTCAGGAACACTCGGCGATCTAATGTCACACTCCATAGATCTTGCTAGGTTTCTGGTTGGGGAGTTTAAAGAAGTAACCGGTATGATGAATACCTTTATTAAGCAAAGACCGCTTGGTGAAATGGCTGGCGGATTAAGTGCTCAGCTTAGTGGAGAGCAGCTCGGTAAGGTAGATGTGGACGATGCTGTGGCCGCATTAGTACGATTTGAAAACGGAGCATTAGGCGTTTTTGAAGCTTCACGATTTGCAAAAGGAAACCGGAATGGTAATCGTATTGAAATCAATGGTTCCAAGGGTTCCATTCGCTGGGATATGGAAAGTATGAATACCCTTCAATTATACTCAGAGGACGACCCTGCAGGCATGCAAGGCTTCCGCATGATTCATTGTACAGAAGATGTTCATCCTTATACAGCTAATTATTGGCCAGCAGGACATATCATCGGCTACGAGCATACCTTCATCAATTTGATGGCGGAATTTATGAGAGGTATTTCAACTAACACTAGTCCATCGCCAAATTTTGAGGATGGATACCGTAATCAGTTGATTTTGGATGCCATTGACAAATCATCGGCCTCAGGGGAATGGATTAAGATTCATAATTAACTCAAATTCAAGGAGGGCTGGAAGATGGAAGCTTGGATGAATGATATTAGCCCATTTGTGAGACAGGTAAAAATCCTGAAATCTTCCTCCTTGTCCGGCGAGTGGATTGATTACGATTATGTATTTACTTATGTTGAACAAGGCGAGGCGGATTTATGGCTGGATGGGGTAGAATATCACGTAAGTGAAGGGGATGTGTTCTTGATGTCTCCATTCATTCCCCATATTATTCGCACTACAACAACGGTTCCATTAATTCAATACATTTTCCATTTTGATCTTTATTATGATGAAGAGCGAAGCAAGAGAAAAGAGATTGGCTATAACAAACATGAGCATAAGAAATGGGATTTTGAAAAGAATGCCTTCAACCCCATTCATCCTATCTCTAGTGTGAATCGTGCAGATCGTATCCAGTTGAAGAATAGATTTCTAATGATGCATAGGGCTTTTCTGGATAATCATGATGGAAATGCCTTATTACTAAAGGCAATTTGTATGGAGTATTTGTTTCTGTTTATAAAAAACCAGCCTAATATTAAATCCGATAAAAGTAAGATGTCCAAGGGTTGGGTATCTATCGAAAAGGCCGTCAATTGCATCCATGAACAGTATTGGAATTCACAACTGAACAATGAATTAATTAGTAAGCATGTTAATCTCTCAACCAATCATCTTTCCTATCTGTTTAAAGATCAGTTGAATGTTTCTATTCGACAATATATAACGCATGTAAGGATCGAAATTGCCAAAAAAAAAATTATTGAAGGTAAGGAAACGATGACAACGATTGCCGAACAAACGGGATTTTCCAGTATCCATATGTTTAGCCGATCGTTTAAAAACACAGTTGGCATAACGCCAAGTCAGTTTCAAGCTACACAATCTCGTTCCCGCGGGAACGGTCAATGAGGAGAAGATAAGAAGATGAGTAAATTTAAATTTTCAGTCGGGCCATGGAATGTTCATGAGGGAGCTGACGCTTTTGGACCAGATATTCGGGCTTCTATTCCATTTGATTACAAGTTGAAAAAGTTTAAAGAAATTGGATTTTCTGGCATTCAGTTTCATGATGATGACGTTGTTACGGACATGAACGATTTAACGGAAGAGCAAATTAAATCAAGGGCAGGGGAATTAAAGGACTACTTGGATGATCTGAAGCTTGAGGCAGAATTTGTAGCTCCAAGGCTATGGTTGGACCCAAGGACTGCTGACGGAGGATTCACGTCCAATTCGGCTAGTGACAGGGAGTTCGCCCTATGGCGTGCGTATCGCTCCATCGATATCGCTAAGCAGCTTGGGACAGACCGCATTGTTCTATGGTTAGCTCGGGAAGGAACGCTATGTGCTGAGAGCAAGGATCCCGTAGAGAGTATTGATAAATTAAGACAAGCAATTGATGCCATGCTGGCATATGACCCTAGTATTAAAATTTTAATAGAGCCTAAGCCCAACGAACCGATAGATCGTAGCTTTATCCCGACTGTAGGTCATGTGCTGGGCTTTGCCAACAGCACATCTGATCCATCGAGGGTTGGAGCCTTGCTGGAATCGGCACACGCAGTGCTTGCAGGTCTCGATCCGGCATTCGAGATGGGGTATTGCCTTGTCCATCAGAAACTATGGGGAGTCCATTTGAATGATCAAAATAGTATTCGTTATGATCAGGACAAATCATTCGGTGTAGAAAATATTCGCTCAGCCTTCAATCAAATTAAGGTGCTGACAGACCATCAATACGGTTCTAATGGAGAATTCGTTGGGCTTGATGTAAAGGCGATGAGAACACAGTCGCTGGAAAAGTCATTTCAACATTTGGAGAATAGTTTGAAGATTGTTAAACTGCTTGAGGAAAAAGTGGCAAGATTAGATACGTCACGGGTCAACAAATACCGTGAAATGAGGAATTATGAAGCCCTGGAAATGTATATTATGGAACTGTTGTTGGGCGAATAATAATTGAGCTTAAAGCAGGAAACAGTGCGGTGTAGCATTACATTCTAGCGTTGCATAGGACGTATATAAACACTAGTCTGAAAATTGCAAAAATTAATACAGATATTATTTATGCTGCGCTAGAAGTTTAACAATACGAGGAGGGTATACAATGAAAAATTGGAAAAGTACAATGGTTTTCGGTTTACTGGTATTCATACTGATTTTTGTAAGTGCTTGCAATTCAAGTGACCCAACTAACTCCAACAGTCCAAGCCATTCAAGTAAAGGAGTGGACGGGTCAGCTTCAACATCACCTGCCGATACGAACAAAAAGCTGGTGGAGTTAACGACCGTTAGAGGTAATCCGTCGGATGTTAAATGGGATCCAGGTGAATCCATGGATAAAAACGCTGTATATGATGCTTATGAAAAAGATTTGGGCATTCGAATCAAAAATTTATGGGTAGCCGATTCCAAGCAAATGGAGCAAAAGCTCAATTTAATGATTGCATCAGGCGATATTCCGGATTTCTTCCAAGTGAATCAAATGCAATTACAACAATTAATTGAAGCGGACATGATTATGGACATTACCAGTGTATTCGAACAATATGCAAGCGCTGACACAAAAGAATGGTATTCAAAAGATGGAGGAAACCAAATACAATCTGCTAAAGCAGAGGGGAAATTAATGGCCATACCTCTATCCGATAGTCCATATAACTCGTCAGCTTACATTTGGATACGTAAGGATTGGCTAGAAAAACTGAATCTGTCTGCTCCAAAAACGATGCAGGATGTGTTGAATATATCTGAACAATTCACAAAACAAGATCCTGGCGGCACAGGAAAATCATATGGAATTACCCTGCAAAAGGATCTCTTTGGCGCATACGGATTAACCGGCTTTTTCAATGGATACCATGCCTACCCTGGGTCTTGGAAAAAGGATGCTGAAGGAAAGCTTGTATACGGCAGTATACAGCCTGAAATGAAAACTGCATTACAACAGCTGCAAATCATGTACAAAACAGGGCAAATCGATCCTGAATTCGGTACTAAAGATCATGATAAAGTAAACGAACTTGTTGCAGGCAATAAAATTGGAATGGCGTTTGGAGATTTCTGGCTAAGTGCATGGCCTTTGGAGAGTGCCGCCATTAAAGATGGAAAAATGGTTCAAGATTGGGAAGTGTACCCTCTGGCTTCAATTGACAGTATGCCCGCAAAAACACAAGTTGGACTTGGTGTAAACGGTTATGTAGTTATCTCTAAAGATTGCAAAAACCCCGAAGCAGTCTTTCAGTTGTTAAATCAATGGATTAAATTACAGTCAAGTCAAGAGAAAGAAGATAAAGTTTACTTTTTCGGAAAGGACTTAAAAGATAAAGGTAATCTATACTTTAAAATCAACCCAATTATAATGTTTCCACAAGATGGAAATGTTCAAGCCGGTGAAATTCTGCCTAAAGCGATCGAAGCTAACGATCCTGGTCTTTTAAATAACAATCAAGACATGCTGGGTCGTTATGATGCTATACAAAAGTATAAACAAGGCGATATGACAGGCTGGGTTAATTGGTTAATAGCTAAGCCAGGTGGTTCTCTTGCTATTATGAATCAGTATCTGAAAGAAGATCGTTATCAAATGAACCAATATTTCGGACCGCCAACGGTAACGATGCAAGAGAAAAAAACTATTCTTGACACAAAAGAAAAAGAAATATTCACGAAAATTATTATGAATCAAGTTTCAATTGACGAATTCGACAAATTTGTCGCTGACTGGAAAAGTCTTGGTGGAGACAAAATTACAAAAGAAGTAAATGATTGGTACGAGAAGCAGAAATAAACTAGATGCTTTTTAGGATGTTATGTTGGAGCAGGGATTCCTTCTGACATAACATCCTATCTTTATCAAGCGGAGGTGGAGCGATTGTTTGG
The DNA here is from genome assembly GCF_042675905.1 of Paenibacillus chungangensis. Classification (NCBI taxonomy): domain Bacteria; kingdom Bacillati; phylum Bacillota; class Bacilli; order Caryophanales; family Paenibacillaceae; genus Paenibacillus; species Paenibacillus chungangensis. The sequence continues at coordinate 64,525 of NZ_JBHTJZ010000030.1, forward strand.
TTTAAGAAAATTTAGAGAGTGGCCGTTGCATCTCATGCTGCTGCCGAGTGTTTTTATTCTCATTATTTATAGTTATTTTCCAATGTTCGGAATAAGTATTGCGTTTCAAAAATTCATTCCATCTAAAGGCATATTGCATTCACCGTTTATAGGGTGGAAAAATTTCCTCTTTTTCTTTGAATTACCGGATATTAATCGCATTATTTTTAATACCATCTATATTGCATCAATGAAAATGCTGATGGGTCTCATTGTACCTATTGTAGTTTCCATTTTACTTAATGAAATTCGAAAAGAATATTTTAAGCGAATATTTCAAACACTTGTATACTTGCCCCATTTTTTATCATGGGTTCTTCTTGGAGGAATTTTAATAGATATATTGTCGCCTTCGACTGGTATTTTAAATCAATTTCTAGGAATGATTGGAATTGACCCTATTTACTTTTTGGGGGATAATCGCTGGTTCCCTTTTGTCATCGTGTTCTCAGATGTATGGAAAGAATTCGGGTTTAGCACTATTGTTTATTTGGCCGCGTTAACTTCTATTAATCCATCTCTTTATGAGGCGGCTGAAATAGACGGAGCAAACCGCTGGAAACAAACATGGCATATCACCTTACCAGGAATGTTGCCTGTTATTATATTATTAACAACATTAAGTTTAGGAAATGTTTTGAACGCTGGCTTTGACCAAATATTTAATTTATACAGTCCGCAAGTGTATGAGAGCGGAGATATCATTGATACGCTTGTGTACAGACTTGGAATGGAGCAAATGCAATATGGAGTTGCAACGGCTGTCGGGTTCTTCAAGTCCGTTATCTCTTTCATTTTTATTTCGCTTTCCTATTTTCTTGCATACCGACTTGCAAACTATAGAATATTTTAAAACGGGTTTACATGTGTGATTTTAAGGAATGAGGGATGTGAATTATGGCATATAAAATGTCTCGAGGACGAAAGTTGTTTTTGATGTTTAACTATACTCTGCTAGCCTTACTTTCCATAGTATGTATACTGCCTATGATTCACTTGCTTGCGCTGTCGTTTAGTTCGGGTTCGGCAGCCGCAGCGGGAAAGGTATCTATATGGCCAGTAGAATTTACAACTGCCGCCTATGATAATATTTTTGGGAAAAAAGAATATTTCTCGGCTTTTATGGTGTCTGTTAAGAGGGTGTTTTTAGGCACTTCCATTAGTATGCTGCTTACTGTGCTTGCAGCATATCCTTTGTCCAAAGAATCCAATCAGTTTCGTTTTCGAACAGTTTATGCATGGTTTTTTGTTATTACGATTCTGTTCAACGGAGGACTTATTCCTTGGTATATGACAATTAAAGCAACAGGCTTGTTGGACTCGATATGGGCTTTAGTCCTCCCTGGAGCCGTACCTGTCTTTAATGTAATTTTATTACTGAATTTTTATCGTGGTTTGCCAAAGGAGCTGGAGGAATCAGCCAAAATGGACGGAGCTAACCATTTTGTTACCCTATTCAAAATCTATTTACCTCTTTCTCTACCGGCATTAGCAACAATCGTGTTGTTCACTATGGTAGGGCATTGGAATAGTTGGTTCGACGGTCTGGTGCTGATGAATCGTCCTGAAAATTATCCGCTACAAACCTTTCTGCAAACGATTATTATCAAAAAAGATTTTCGTTTTATATCTTCTCAGGAATTAGATATTTTAAGGCAGTTATCAGATCGGACCAGCACAGCCGCACAAATTTTTGTCGCTGCTTTTCCTATATTACTGGTATATCCTTTTCTACAAAGATTCTTTGTTAAAGGAATCGTGCTTGGGAGTGTAAAAGAATAATAGGTATGATTTAAAAAGCAAAAGAGATTTCGGTTTCTTTTGCTTTTTATGTAAAAATCAATGAAATCTGTGGAAACTTGGTTATCTTATAATGCTACATGACTTATGCAGTTCACGAGATTAACTGGTAATTGTGAGAATCTATGCTTGAATAAACCGGCCACCAGGTCATTAAGAGCTGGGGCGGCCAATAAGCCGAA
>NZ_JBHTJZ010000031.1:0-1015 GCF_042675905.1 Paenibacillus chungangensis
GACAGTGACAGCGGCGTCGATCCGTCCAGTCTGCAATATGTATGGACGAAAAGCGCTAGTGCGCCAGGTGGGGACGAAGAGTGGACCGGCTTTGCAAGCGGAGATGACTTGGAGAAGAATAGTGTGAACGGAGAGTGGTACCTGCATGTGAGAGGGATGGATGTGATCGGTAATATCCTGCAAGCGGTATCCAACCGCTTCCAGCTGTTCATGCTAGTCCTCCCGATCAACAACCAAGCCGGGTTATACGAAGAATCGCGCTTGCTTGACAGTGTGAACATCCACAAGAAAACGCAGGCAGACGGCACCACGATTGAGCAAGTCACCATCTATGAAGCCACACTGAATCAAGCGCTGCAGAAACTGCAGAAGAATCTGCTGACAATACGGGTGGATGACACGACACGTGTGGTGCAAGTGCAACTGCCGACTAAATCTCTCCAATTGGCTGTGCAGTCTGAACCGAATCTTGCTATAAACGTAGAGTTGAACGGTTCAAGCTATCAGCTGCCGCTGTCAGCGATCCGTTGGGAGCAGATAGCCGAGACGCTTGGCGCAGCGCTGGAGAACATGAAGGTGAACCTAACGCTGGAACAAATGGATTCAGACACCGAAGCAGAGCTTCGGCAGCTTACTGCCGATCAGGGGCTGCGTCTAGCCAGCCGCGTCATCGACTTCAAAGTGACGGTAGAGGCGGGCGGCGAAACATTCGAAATCAACGATTTCAACGGAGCCTATACGACCCGGGCGATTGTGATCGATGAGGCAGAGGAAGCCTCCACCTTGATTGGCGTAAGGATAAAGCTGAAGAAGAACACATTCCGCTTCGTCCCTTCCTTGCCGGGAATGCGTGCGGACGGAACGGCGGAACTGGTCATGAACGTACCGTACAACAGCCTGTATGCGGCAATCGAACCGTCCGGCAAAAGCTTCGCGGACCTAACGGGTCATTGGGCGCAGGGAGATGTGGAGCTGCTGGCAACGAAACGGATTGTCGAGGGAGCAGGCCCGGATC
>NZ_JBHTJZ010000032.1:0-1018 GCF_042675905.1 Paenibacillus chungangensis
GACAGTGACAGCGGCGTCGATCCGTCCAGTCTGCAATATGTATGGACGAAAAGCGCTAGTGCGCCAGGTGGGGACGAAGAGTGGACCGGCTTTGCAAGCGGAGATAACTTGGAGAAGAATAGTGTGAACGGAGAGTGGTACCTGCATGTGAGAGGGATGGATGTGACCGGTAATATCCTGCAAACGGTATCCAATCGCTTCCAGCTGTTCATGCTTGCTCTTCCCGTCAACAACAACCAAGCCGGGTTATACGAAGATTCGCGCTTGCTTGACAATGTGAACATCCACAAGAAAACGCAGGCAGACGGCACCACGATTGAGCAAATCACCATCTATGAAGCCACACTGAATCAAGCGCTGCAGAAACTGCAGAAGAATCTGCTGACGATACGGGTGGATGACACGGCACGTGTGGTGCAAGTGCAACTGCCGACTAAATCTCTCCAATTGGCTGTGCAGTCTGAACCGAATCTTGCTATAAACGTAGAGTTGAACGGTTCAAGCTATCAGCTGCCGCTGTCAGCGATCCGTTGGGAGCAGATAGCCGAGACGCTTGGCGTAGCGCTGGAAAACATGAAGGTGAACCTAACGCTGGAACAAATGGATTCAGACACCGAAGCAGAGCTTCGGCAGCTTACTGCCGATCAGGGGCTGCGTCTAGCCAGCCGCGTCATCGACTTCAAAGTGACGGTAGAGGCGGGCGGCGAAACATTGGAAATCAACGATTTCGATGGAGCCTATACGACCCGGGCGATTGTGATCGATGAGGCAGAGGAAGCCTCCACCTTGATTGGCGTAAGGATAGAGCTGGAGAGGAACACATTCCGCTTCGTCCCTTCCTTGCCGGGAATGCGTGCGGACGGAACGGCGGAACTGGTCATGAACGTACCGTACAACAGCCTGTATGCGGCAGTCGAACCGTCCGGCAAAAGCTTCGCGGACCTAACGGGTCATTGGGCGCAGGGAGATGTGGAGCTGCTGGCAACGAAACGGATTGTCGAGGGAGCAGGCCCGGATC
>NZ_JBHTJZ010000033.1:0-231749 GCF_042675905.1 Paenibacillus chungangensis
CGAGGTTGATAGGTTCGAGGTGGAAGCACAGCAATGTGTGGAGCTGACGAATACTAATCGGTCGAGGGCTTATCCTACCTGCTTTCCGGTACTAATCGGGAGCAACCAGCTAAAGTAAGTAAGCAACTTTCGTATCCAGTTTTCAGGGTGCAAGCCTTGAACATCAATTGCATGGTTCAGTCTTTTCTGATGCGAGTCGAGAAGCCGAATCTGCGAAAAACTGTTATTCCCTGATAGCTCAGTTGGTAGAGCACACGGCTGTTAACCGTGTTGTCACAGGTTCGAGTCCTGTTCGGGGAGCCATATAGAGAGGTGTCCGAGTGGTCGAAGGAGCACGATTGGAAATCGTGTATACGGCAACGTATCGAGGGTTCGAATCCCTTCCTCTCTGCCAGTTACATTCAAGAAACAGCTTTTACTTTGCAACACTTTGAGGCCCGTTGGTCAAGGGGTTAAGACACCTCCCTTTCACGGAGGTAACAGGGGTTCGAATCCCCTACGGGTCACCAAAATCCCATTTAGTATTACTAAAAAAGAGTTGACGAATCAACTGAGAATGTGATAAAGTATAAAAGTCGCTCGATCATGGAGGATTAGCTCAGCTGGGAGAGCATCTGCCTTACAAGCAGAGGGTCGGCGGTTCGATCCCGTCATCCTCCACCATTAATTTAACGACGCGGGGTGGAGCAGCTCGGTAGCTCGTCGGGCTCATAACCCGAAGGTCGCAGGTTCAAATCCTGCCCCCGCAACCAAATCTTCTCGGACAAATAATCTGAGAGCAATACGTGGAGCTGTGGTGTAGAGGCCTAACATGCCTGCCTGTCACGCAGGAGACCGCGGGTTCGAATCCCGTCAGCTCCGCCACTGTACCCCAGGATATAGTGAGCCGAAGTGATGCTAATCATCATAAAGTAAGCTATTCATAAGGGCGTACGGCTCGGTAGCTCAGTTGGTAGAGCAGAGGACTGAAAATCCTCGTGTCGGCGGTTCGATTCCGTCCCGAGCCACCATTCAGTAATTTATATGCCGGTGTAGCTCAATTGGTAGAGCAACTGACTTGTAATCAGTAGGTTGGGGGTTCAAGTCCTCTCGCCGGCACCATGTGGAGGATTAGCGAAGTGGCCAAACGCGGGAGACTGTAAATCTCTTCCTTCGGGTTCGGTGGTTCAAATCCATCATCCTCCACCATTATGTAGGGGCATAGTTTAAAGGTAGAACAAAGGTCTCCAAAACCTTTGGTGTGGGTTCGATTCCTGCTGCCCCTGCCATTTCAATCGCATATGCGTTCATGGCGGTCGTGGCGAAGGGGTTAACGCACCGGATTGTGGCTCCGGCATTCGTGGGTTCAAGTCCCATCGATCGCCCCATTAACACATGAGATTGATACACAATTGTTGGGGATTAGCCAAGCGGTAAGGCAACGGACTTTGACTCCGTCATGCATAGGTTCGAATCCTATATCCCCAGCCATTTAAGCGGAAGTGGCTCAGCGGTAGAGCATCGCCTTGCCAAGGCGAGGGTCGCGGGTTCGATTCCCGTCTTCCGCTCCATAATACGGCGCCATAGCCAAGTGGTAAGGCAAAGCTCTGCAAAAGCTTTATCCCCAGTTCAAATCTGGGTGGCGCCTCCAGAATGAAATAGTGTGCGCCCTTAGCTCAGCTGGATAGAGCGTTTGACTACGAATCAAAAGGTCAGGAGTTCGAATCTCTTAGGGCGTGCCACCTTTCTTCAATTGAATAATGTGCCGGTGTGGCGGAATGGCAGACGCGTTCGACTCAAAATCGAATGGGGAGACCCGTGGAGGTTCGAGTCCTCTCACCGGTACCACTTACAAATCAAGGGTTCATTAGATGTTTTCATCTACTGAGCTTTTTTTGTTTTGTTCTGCTTTATTGTGATGACCGCATTGTGATCGTGTATTATTCAAATTGAAAAAAGCATATCACCCACACCTAAATAATACTATCGTATTATCTCGTTGTGAGTAATGAGAGCCTTTGCTACAATGGAGATATGACAAAAATTGTAGATCATGATCAAAGAAGATTACGGATTGCCGAGGCTGCTTTTGCGAAATATTGCCCGAGAGTCGGGATTGTCGCTAGGTGCTTTGTACCATTATTTCTCGACTCAGTATGATCTGATTGACTTCTTCATGAGGTTGGTGAAAGAGCGTGTGACATCCCGTATTAATGAACTAATCAGCATAGACATGCCGCTGTTTCAAAAGGTGCTAAAGATATTGCTATAGCTATTGCCTACGAATGAAATTAAGCTGGCAGAAATGGAGGGATTTCCGAGCATTTCTCCGCATCAGTTTCAACTAACCAGCGTGATCGACCTACTTTTCTTCCCAAATTCCCCCAACGACTATTTTCCGACTTATATGTGACGCATATAACAGCTTGGAAGGAGACTTCTATGAGGAATAAATGGCAACTGAGGCTATTATTTTCTTATATACCGGTATTCTTGATCATCGTATTATTTATTATGGCCATGGTATACTTAGTACTAATTGAAATATCCAAAAACCAAACCAGACGATCGCATGAAGTATTTACGAATCAAGTTATGCAATCGATTGACTTTCAATTAAAGGCAATCGATCAGCTGATGATGAAGGAAATAAGAAATAATAATCAGTTTCGCCAATTCCTCCAGGGAAATAATATGGATGATCCATATACTATATACGAAGTATCACGCGATTTAACTGCCATCGTACAAAGCACAAACTTAATTGATTCTATTTACATTGTTCGCTTATCTGATTGGATGGTCATCAGTGATCAACAAATGATTCCGAATATACATTTATTTGATGATGCTGATTATATCGAAGGAATGATAGAGCATTTGAATGTACACTCATGGAGTGGAGCCAGATCATACAAAGGCTATGTCGGAAGCGGTGAACGAAATGTAGTGACTTTAGTCCGGCAAGCGCCGCTATTTAGCGGTACGCAAGGAGTAGTAGCCATTAACGTAAACATCCGCTCGCTTCAACAATTAATAAATGAAATGTCCGGAACCAGATTTAGTTATGTACAATTGCAGGACGATAAGAGTCAAACCATTATTTTAACTAACAGAAGCGATAATCTATTAGACCATCGCGGCAAAACAGGTGAGGCCTATTCGACGTATACAGGCTGGATATTGATTTCCGGTTTTCAAGAATCAGGTATATTTGATTTCATGACAACGATATCTTATGTTTGGATTGGTTTAATCCTCAGTTCATTGCTAATAGGGGTTTATTGGTTTTGGTATTCAGTTAGGCGCAATTACAAGCCGATTAAGTCATTGCTCGATCGTATAGATTCTGAAGAGTTGTTCAATAAACAGGATTTCGGTATTGCACAGTCCCGCGATGAATTTTATACCATTGAATCATCTTTAAGCTATCTAGTTGATAAATATAATCATATCGAGAAAAAGTATGCCGAAGATAGCGTCTATAAAAAGAATCATATGTTTCTTCAATATATGCTTGGGAATGCAGATAGTATAAACAATGAGACGTTAACGGAATTAGGATTTAATAGTGACGAAGGTCGTTTTTGCTGCATTGTAGTCGAGATCGATCAATATACAAATTTTGTGAGTTGTTTCAACAGTAAAGATCAGGAGCTATTGAAGTATGTATTAAAGAAAACGACTGAAGAATCGGCAGAATCCTTTCATATTCCCAATTGGTCTGAATGGTTGGATCCTTTAAGGCTAGGCATCATTATTGAGCTGCAACAAGGGGGTTCAGAGGAGTCGATTGAGCATCTGCTGATTTGTGAACAAATTTCAAAATGGTGTAAAACCAATCTGAAATTTACAGTTACGATTGGTTTAGGCAACGAGGTGAATCAATTCAGTCAAGTTTCACAATCTGCTCATGAAGCTATAGAGTCTTTGGAATACAAAGCTATACTAGGTGATAATCGGATTATTCTATACAGCGAAATAGAACCAAAACGCTCTAATGGATCCCATGATCATATTCAACGGATTGTAGAGGCGATCGAAGCTTTTAAGCTGCGCGTTGAGCATTGGCAGACAAAGGTTCATGAAATGTTCGAGGGATTCCGTAATGATGTATTATCAAAAACAGAGCTCTTGCGCTACCTCAATTATTTTAATGTGCAACTAGATAATGAGATGATTCATCTGTCAAATGATATTCGGCATTACTGGAAAAACGGACCCATGCTACAACTATACGAATCGCTGGATAAGCTTGATGATTTATGGGAAGTTGAGCAGAGGCTAGTTGTTATCTTGCAGGATGTCGCGGAAAACATTATGAGGATAAACAATTCCCGTATTATTAATGATAAACATATTCGGATTAAAATGTTTATCGAAGATCATTTTTCAGATCCGAATATGTCGCTTCATATGGTTAGCGTACAATTTAATTTAAATCCAAGTCATTTAAGCCGATTATTCAAAGAAGAATTTAATGTGCGCTTTATAGACTACTTGACTAGCCTGCGCATAAATCGTGCAAAGCAGCTTTTAATAGAGACTGATCTCCCCATCAATGATATTGCTGAGAAAGTGGGATATATGCACGCATTTTCATTTATAAGAGCATTCAAGAAAAGCGAGAAACTCACACCTGGATATTATAGGAAAGTCAAAAATGGTGAATAGATAATTTTTGTGCAAAGGAGCTGGTAAAAGCTTCTTTTTTTTGTCCAAATAATTGTGTATAGGCGAAAAATTTATGTGGATTGACGATGTTAACGTTTGAAGGTTATAACAGGTATACATCGGTGGCCACCTGATGAACCCAAAAAGGACTAAACTTATGAGGGGGAAACAATGTGCTAAATTTTGTTAAGAAGAGCAATCTTATTATTTTATTATGCTTCCTCGTTACATTAGCAGCTTGCTCAAACAATTCAAATTCAACAGCAAAATCAGATCATGAAACGCCTGCAACACATACAGATGCTAAAGCAAATACAGAAACTAAAACGGAAGACTCGGAACCTTACTCATTTTCACTTGCACTCTCTAATGATAACTGGGATTATGCAAGGAATTTATCCAAGGATGATGTCTATACGAGCCGGTTAGCTGAATTAAGCGGCGTGCAGGTGGATTGGCAGTTCTTTGAAGGCGCAGACCGTAATGTAACGCTTGCTACTCGGCTTGCATCAAACGATATGCCGGATGTATTTCAATTGGATAGCTCCATCTTAATTCCCGAATTGGCAGGAGCAATTGATGGAGGAGCTATTCTGGCGCTGAATGATTTATTAAATGAGTACGGGAAAAACATTTTGGCAGCTTTTCCTGAGGAAGCTTGGAACAGTCCTAATGTAAGTAAGGACGGTAAAATTTTCGCAATTCCGAGAGAGGCGCCATCTTCACAACCTAGAGGGCTATATGTTCGCCAGGATTATCTGGATAAACTCAAGATGGACGCTCCACAAACAATGGATGAGTACTTGGCCTTTTTTGAAGCGGTGAAGAACACCGATTTGAATGGGAATGGCAAGAACGATGAAATCCCATTAGTTTTAACGAAAGAGCTTACTTTTTATAATTGGGTATTCGAAGGTTATTTTGGAGTGTTCCCAGATCAATGGCAATGGATGGACGGTCAAGCGTTACCAGATTTGATAAATCCGAAAATGATGGAAGTCGTGGCATTTTACAAGATGTTATATGATGAGGGTTATATAAACCAAGACATGTTTACTTTTACACTGGCTCAACGCGGAAGTTTTGTATTATCTCAGCCCGTGGCCTCTTACGTTCATGATTTCCATCACAGCGGGAAACTAGGTTATTATGGAAACCCTAACAATTACACGGAAGAAGGCGCTGAGATAACAGTATTGACAGGTCCGACAACATCGGAAGGCACAAAGCGCTTTGCGCCAGCAAGACTCCCATTTGTATATTTGTATATTATCAACTCCAAAGCAGATAGGCCTGAAGAAATCATTAAATATTTCGATTGGTTTTACTCGCAGGATCCAGAGGTGCGCGAATTTTTCCTTCATGGAGTTGAAGGGCACAATTTCACCAGAAATAGTGATGGTAGCATCAATTGGGACCCCAACGCGGAGCCTAACCCGGCTGAAAGAGGAGTTCATCAAGCTCTATTCTCACTGATTCGCGGCGACTTAAGGGCAAGCGAGGATTCCCTGGCTTTTGATCCAAACGCAGAGAAGGTTATCCAAGCCAGACGTGATACATTAGCAGCTGCAGACGATCGAGGAATATTCAAATATTTGCCTAAAATCAATGCATTAGTTGAAAATCCTCAATTGGGATATGGCGATGGCTCGTTATATGCCGATATGTTTGCGAAAGTTGTACTTGGCCGAGAGCCTATTGATAAAGCCTTTAATGAATTTGTTGATAAATGGAAGTCACAAGGCGGGGATGTTGCTATAAAAGAAGTAACAGAATGGTATAAGACAAATAGCAAGTAATGTTTCAGGAGAATCAGCTGTCGGTATATCTTTCAACCTCCGGATATACCGACTTGCTTTGCTGATGAGAATGAAAACTGAATGGAGCGAATGGAATGAATCGTTCAAGTATATGGAATAGAATTACATCGAATTCAAAGTTGAGCATCTTTATTATTGCTTTACCGGGAATGATTTATTTCTTGATGTTTAAATATTATCCTTTGATGGGAAATATCATTGTCTTTAAAAACTATGATTTATTTCAAGGTATTTGGGGCAGCCAGTGGATCGGATTCAACAACTTCGTTCGGATGTTTAGCTATGGAGAGTTTGTTGATGTACTTTCCAACACACTAATCATTAGTTTTTATATGTTGGTTTTTGGTTTTCCCGTACCGTTGATTTTGGCCTTGTTTATTAATGAAGTCCGTTCAATATGGTTTAAGCGAACGACTCAAACGATGTTGTATTTGCCTCATTTCTTATCATGGATTATTGTCGGCGGCCTATTTATCGAATTACTCGCGCCAAAGGGGATTCTTAACACAGTAGTGCTGAGTTGGTTAGGAATCGATCCGATTTACTGGTTGACGGACCCTCGATATTTCAGAGGTATACTGGTTATCGTTGGCATATGGAAGGAAGTCGGATGGGGTATGATCATTTATCTCGCTGCATTAGCCAGCATCAATCCCAATTTGTATGAAGCAGCGGTTGTCGATGGCGCAAACAGGTGGAAGCAAATGATTTATATTACACTGCCTGCTCTATTGCCTGCTATTGTCATCTTATTTTTACTGCGTATCGGAAATTTATTGGATCATAATGTTGAGCAGGTGCTTGTCTTTTTGAATCCGCTGGTTAGAGATGCGGGCGAAGTTATAGATACTTATATTTATCGCATCGGTCTTCAAGGCGCGCAGTATAGTTATTCGACAGCTATTGGGATCTTCAAATCTTTAATCGGTCTTATTCTGATCGTATCGGTAAATCAATTAAGCAAAAAAACCACAGGCGAGAGCATTTATTGACTCCGTTTGAATGCCTGAAAGGGGAAATCTTTATGCCTACTTATAAGTCAGAAAGATTATTTCTATTCATTAATAGTATGTGCATACTGGGGATAAGTCTGACGATGTTATTGCCCATGTTCCATTTGCTTTCCGTTTCCTTAAGCTCAAGTCAATATATTAGTTTGAATGAAGTTTTCTTGTTACCCAAAGGCTTTAATCTGAATGCGTATGAATATATTGCATCTCAGAATAGAATTTGGCGTTCGATGGGCGTGAGCATCTATATTACAGTTGTTGGTACATTAGTCTCATTATTGATTACAACGACAATGTCGTATGCGCTTTCGCGTTCCTATATGCCAGCGAGAAGCTTGATTTTAAAGCTGGTCCTGATAACCTTTATTTTTTCGATTCCATTAATCCCCTTTTTTCTGGTTGTCAGAGATTTTGGTTTTCTGAATTCACTTTGGTCCCTCATTATTCCAGCTGCATCCGGCGCGTATTACGTTATCATTATGAAAACTTTTTTTCAAGGATTATCTGCCGAGCTATTTGATGCAGGGAGAATAGACGGATGCAATGAGTTCGTCATGTTTGCGCGAATTGCGGTTCCTATGTCTATACCGGTCATTGCAACCATAGGTTTGTTTCATGCTGTTTATCAATGGAATTCATATTTCTACGCTATTATATTTATTCGTGACTCGTCCTTGTATCCAATTCAGATGCTGGTAAGGGAGATCGTTATATTAGAAAATTTGCAATCCAACTTAAGTAATTTTGGCTCAATGAATGAATTGACTCTTCCGGACCAGATCAAATCAAGTGTTATCTTGTTCGCGACGCTCCCCATTCTGATCGTATACCCTTTTATCCAAAAGTATTTTGTTAAAGGCGCGATGCTTGGTTCAATTAAAGAGTAAATGAGATAGAAAGTGGGGGAAACAATATGAAGCAGAAGAAAATCTATCATGATATCCATCCTGATGATAGCAATATTTTATTCGAAGTTGAGGCAAATAGCGATTGGATGGTATTTCGTTTTGATTTTGAAGAAAGTACAACCTACGGCGAGGTTCGATTCACAGACCCTAATGGACAGCAACGGTTTCTTTATTGGGATGTGTATTCGCCAAGAGAAGGGATTGTACACAAACATTTGCTGTACAACAGCTATTTAAGTGTCCCGGGAACAATTCCCGCCGGACATTGGGAAGTTGAATTTATCAAATTTCTTCCCAAACGTTTTGTATTGGAATGGGAGTTTGGAAATGGTGAGTTGCCCCAAAATATTCAATCGCCAAAGGCTGATCGTGATTATTGGACGGACGGCGCAAGTCCAGACGGGAAACATTTTACAATCAATCTATTCGACTGGAACCAATGTCATGATTCCAGGGCTGGTTGGTATAAAGGCGATTTTCATACGCACACCACACTATCTGATGGGAAGATGACACCGGAAGAACAAACAAAATTAGCGGAACAATTGGGGCTTGATTTCTTCGTCGTTACAGATCATAATCTACTGCCGTCTTCCTGGCCGAAAAGTCGTGTGCTTGTTATACCTGGTTCTGAGGTGACCTCTCATGGCAGAGGAGATTGGAATCTGCTCGGATTAACGCAGTCGCTTGATTTTTGGAGTATATTAGCCTTCGGAGAGAAAAAGCCTTCCGATCGTCAGTATCTAAAAAACCATAAACGTCTAAGGGAAATAACTGGACAATTGGGTGTAATCCGTTCTCTTAACCATCCTTTGATTGGCAAACACGGTTGGAACGCGCCGGATACATTGTTATCGATGGTTGATGCATTGGAGGTGTGGCAAAGCCCCTCAATGAGCAGACACATTAAGGCTAATGAAGGTTCATTATTGCTATGGACGTTGCTATGGAACGAAGGATACACGATAGTCGGTATCGGAGGATCGGATACGCATTATTATCCGGACGAACCCTTCGAAGAAGAAGATCTTCCTCAAGTTATAGGTGATCCCGCCAATTATGTGTTAGCCGATGAATTATCCCCGCGAGCCATCTTGAATGGCGTTAGCAAAAGACGCGTAATCGTATCCCGCGGACCTGAAGTAATGGCAACATATCAAGTTGGAAAGCAATTATTCCAAGTTGGTGATGACTTGTCTGAGGCGGTGCAATCGTCCGGAGAAATCGTCATTTGTCATATACAAATTAATAACGCGTTGGGAAGTACTGTGAATGTGATCGTAAACGGCACAGTGTTCATGCATGATGTAATTGTCAGTGACACTTATGTGCAAAAGTTTGAGCTATCCTGGCAGGATGATGCTTATAACTGGTGCAGATTTGATATTCGTGACATGCAAGGCAGATTGTTAGCTTTTACTAATCCCATATTCTCTGGATATAAACAACCGGACATCTTCACATGGCAGCACCTCTTGGACAAAGCGGATAAGATTGATACAACGATTAAAAAAATGTTGGATAAGGGGGCTGGGAAATGACAACAATTGGATTCATTAGACATGGGATAACGGATTGGAATATAGAGAAGAGAGATCAAGGGCAAATGGATATACCCTTAAACCAGGCAGGAATTCATCAGGCGCGTTCATTATCTGAACGTTTAAAGGGAGAAAGCTGGGATTTCCTGTATGCAAGCGATTTATCCCGCGCCAAACAAACCGCACAAATAATAGCCGATGTTTTGGGTATACAGGTGCAAACAGATGTTAGATTACGTGAGATTCACTGCGGTGAAAGGGAGGGGACTACTTTAGAAGATAGAATTTCGAAATGGGGGCCACACTGTGAAGCGATGGACCTAGGTGTCGAAACGCATGAATCCGTCATTAATCGCGGCTTGGCGGCCATAAAGGATATCATTGAAAGCCATCCTGATAAGCGGATCTTAATCGTTAGTCACGGGACTATGATTGAGTTGCTTTTGACACAGTTGATTCCACAGCAAGCTGCGGAAGAGATTAAAAATACGGCGTTGACGATGATTACTCAAATGAATGGCGGCTGGAAATGTGTGTTATACAACTGCATCGAACATATAGGATGAACGATGTGCTTATCACGATTATAGTTATTCTTATCATCAATTCGGCGTATATGTCTATTTTTACAATGCGTATTATGCTCGTAATGAAAGGTTATCGCTTCGGAGCTTCTATTCTCAGTGTGGTTGAGGTTTATATTTATGTTATGGGGTTAAAAATCGTATTGGACAATATCGATAAGCCATTAAATCTGTTGGCTTATTGTATAGGCTGGGGCGGTGGTGTTTATGTCGGATCAAAGATAGAGGAATTACTTGCACTGGGTTATGTTTCGATGCAGATTGTAGTAGATAGCGTATCGAACAGAGTTCCAATTATTCTTAGAGAGGGAGGATTTGGAGTTACAAGCTGGGTGGCTGACGGCAAAGAAGGTCAGCGTCTTGTTATGCAAGTATTGGCGAAACGCAGTGATGAAAAAAAACTGTTCAAGGTCATCGAAGAAAACGCACCTAAAGCTTTTGTGATCTCATATGAAGCTAAAAATTTAAAAGGCGGGTTCTGGACGAAACGGTTGTAAAAAGTTCTCCATTTTGCTTGGAATAAAAAATGTTAATGGATGGGGTGTAGAGATGAAATTGTGGATATGTGGGAATGATCTGCAGGAGATGAAGCGGTGGATGGACTATGGCATTTTCGAGGGTATCTTGACCAATCCGGATATTGTTGCGGCTTCCGGCATTAATCGCAAGGCTTATTTCAAGAAGCTATGTGCAATTTCTGATGGGCCAGTCTTCTACCAACTGGAAACAACGACAGAGGAAGATATGCATAAAGATGCGATAAGCATGTTGCAAGTGGACGAGAAAATTAAAATTAAAGTACCTGCTTCTCGCGCAGGAATGGGGGTTATGTCCACGCTTGCACGCGATGGCCATGATGTTCTTGCGACCTGTGTGCCGGATTTATCGACACTGTTGTTAAGTGTTAAGTTTGGTGCAAAGTGGATTACGCCTTACGGTTCACTATGGAATCCATTTGTTCAAGAGGATAAAGAATCCCTTTTGCGAGAGTTACAAGCTGTTGTATTGGAGAAAAATCTGGAAGCGGAAATTATCGTGGGTATCAAGGATCCTTCAGAGCTAAGACGGTTCGCATTAGCGGGAATTTCTTCTTTCTTTATTTGGGTGCAGGATTTACCGGGATTTTTTGATTTGCCGATGGTAATACGAGCAGAAGAGAGCTTTGCAAACAGTTGGTTGTCTATTCATGAATTCGGATTATAGGATTCATAGGGAGGTATCGGTATGGCATACTTAGGGTTCGAAAGCGGTGGAACCAAGCTTGTGGTTACACTGTCCATTAATGGCTCCGATATCGTTGAATCAAGAGTGATTAAACGTCCTCATGACGCGCAAGCCTTAGATAGCCTGCAAGCATTGATGCAAACCGGGCAAGCATTGCTTCGGGATCACCAGATTTCTGACCTTGCGGCAATCGGTTTCGGATTTGGCGGTAATGTGAATCAGCTATTGAATCAACCTTCTTTGTGTATGCATGAAGCAGGTTGGGAGTCTCTGTCAGCACGTGAAGTTCTTGAGGAAGCTTTTAGCGTGCCTGTATATGTCTTGAATGATTGTGATGCCGCGGCATTAGCTGAAGCGAAAGCGGAGTTGAATCGTAATGTCCAGCATTTCTATTATGTGACCCTTGGTACAGGAGTCGGAGGAGCGTTCTATACAAATGGTGATATATTCCACACTTCACCTGCCGGCAATGCGGAAATCGGGCATATCATGGTAGACGAAAGCGGGAATATTGCTTGCCCGTGCGGTAATAAGGGTTGCTTGGAAGCGGTTTGCTCCGGACCGGGATTGCTCCAGTTATCCAAGCTTCTTTATCCAAGAGCAGGGATTTCACGTGCGGAGGAAGTTACGCAAGGCTATGTTGAAAATGATGAGGCTTGTATTGCCATAATGGATAAGTATACAGAGTATCTTGGCAAGGGGATGGCTGCAGTCATTACGTTGTTTCATCCTGAACGGATTATACTTGGGGGTGGACTGGGGAGCTTCGTATCGACCGTGTTGCACGATAAGTTGATCAGAATTGTGGAAGCCAGATGTTATCCGTTGTTTCGTGGCAGTGTATCAATTCACCCATGGCAAGTTTGTGAGGGTGCGGTCAGCCTGGGTGCAATATTTTATGCGAAACAGCAACTAATGGAACGATCTTAATTTCTTGAAATATAGGAAAGCATAAGTTTCACACTATTCCCACGCCTATATTTCTATGAGAGCACGTACTTACTTAAATAAGGACGCGCAACGTTTCTTCTTGGAACAGATACAGCAGTGACAAAGTAAGTGTCATTGTTGCAGCTACTCAGTTGAACCGCTAAAAACTTTCTTCGGACGATGGAAGCGGTTCGTTTATCATTACCGGTACCACATTAACAACTGAAAGCTCATTAGATTGATATCTAATGAGCTTTTTGCTTTTCATGAAACGGATAGCAATATAGCGATACTTAAACGTTGGGCAAGGGGGTTGATTATACTTCGGCGATTGAGTCATAAGATGCCTGCCATTTAGCTGTTATGCTTAAATATACAGTTTTTTATAATCATCTTACAATTGTACGATTGTATTATGACGTAATACTCTCCATGATAGACGTGTAGCGCAATTAAAAATTCAGGGGGGAAGGCTATGAGGCATTTTTCAAAAAAAGGCAAGGTCAGCATCGTGATGTGCATCCTACTATTGTTGTTGGCAGCATGCGCAAACAATTCGGAAGGAGACAACTCCACATCAGTAAAAGAAACGGATGATGTTGAAACAAAACCGGTCAAACTGGTGTTTGTCAGCAATGATCCGGTAAATAACAATCGCCCGGGAGATGTGCAAGACAAGGTTCATGAAATCATTCTGGAGAAGCTCGGTGTAGATCTGAATGCGATATTACCGGCAACTAGAGATGAAGTGTCCCAACGGATTAACCTCATGTTGTCGTCCGGACAACAGCTGGATTATTTCAAAACTCAAATGGCTAAGGCTCTGGAGCTATATAAAAATGACGCCATTGTGCCTCTCAATGATCTGCTCGATCAACATGGGGAGAATTTGAAAAAGGCTATCCCGACAGATTTATGGGATAAAGCTACCGTAGACGGGAAAATAATAGGGATTCCCTCTATCCCTCAGAATACGACACCTAATGTCTTGCAAATTCGCACAGACTGGTTGGAAAATTTAAATCTGCCTATGCCGAAAACGATAGCAGATTATGAGAATGTGATGGATCAATTTGTAAATGCAGATCCGGATCAAAACGGAAAACAGGATACTTATGCCCTGAATGCAGGCAACGGCGGGACCATTGAAGAGCTGGAAAGGGCATTTGGGCCCTTCTTCATGGAACAAGGGATGGAATGGTGGCAGGATGAGCAAGGAAAACTGCTTCCTCCGGAAATGAATCCCGCATACAAAGACATGATGGCTAAATTTATGGAATGGAACAATAAAGGATATATTTGGCCGGAAATGATTTTATCGAAACGCGACAGTCGGGTGAAAGCTATTGCCAATAACAAGATAGGCTCGGTTGCCGGCTGGTATACGTCTACGATCGTCGGCGGATTGGAGGTTCTGGTCAAATCGGTTCCGGAGGCCAATTACGTACCTATTCTACTGCAGGGATCGGGCATAAATAAACTGGATAAGGTCCCTGTCGATCCTAGTGTTGTTGTCATTACAAAAAGCAGCAGCAATCCGGAAGCGGTCATGAAATTTTTCGACTTTGCCGCAACTCGTGAAGGATTCGAATTAACGACATTGGGCATTGAAGGAGAAAGTTATAAGAAATTACCGAATGAGTTGACGGAATATATTGGCGAAGCCAAGAACGATTGGAATAAAGCAAAGTACTATTACTTGTACGCTCCATTTACGTATGTCAAATTTGAAGGTGTTCCGCCTTGGACCATGGATAGCTGGCTGGAGTCCCAGTATAGAAAGGTATTGGATCTTACCGAACAGCTTCCAAGCTTTCAGGCCGTTGATTACAATGTCGTCTATGATAAATCGCAATGGAGCTCTTTCTCCAAACTGAATGACCTGGACACCTATTTGTTGGAGCAGAAGGTCAAAGTGTTTTTAGGAGAGGTTCCTCTGAGCGATTGGGATACGATCATAACAAAATGGAACGAAATTGGCGGCAACCAAATGATAGAAGATCGCAACGCTCAATTCAACGCATTTAAAAAATAACGATATAAGATCATGCTTTCACTTGCCTCATATAGGAGGCAAGTGGAGCTGATCAGTTATTGAGGAGTTTTTATATTGCGAACAATGATGAAAAGGTCCGGAAACGGTACGTTCTTTTATAATCTTCGGAAATACAGGCACCTCTATTTTCTTATATTGCCGGGATTCGTTTACTTTATTGTATTCCACTATATCCCGATGTTTGGCGTCGTGATTTCTTTCCAGAACTTTCAACCATTCAGCGGCCTTCAGAAAATGATTTTTCAACCTGAGTGGGTGGGATTAAGACACTTTCAAACCTTTTTTAATTCCTTTTACTTTAACAGGCTTCTGACGAACACGCTTCTGATTAGCGGTTACAAACTACTGTTTGGTTTTCCGGCAGCGATTATTTTGGCGCTTATGATCAATGAGGTCACTCATAACGGATTCAAAAGAATGGTGCAAACGATATCCTATTTGCCGCACTTTTTGTCATGGGTCATTATTACAGGAATGCTAGTGACGATGTTGGCCCAAACGACGGGACCTATTAATACGATTATTACTGCTTTTGGCGGCACACCAATCGCTTTTTTAGGAGAAACGGGTTATTTTCGCAGTATTCTTGTAGCCAGTGATATGTGGGCCAAAGTAGGCTGGGGGAGCATTCTATATTTGGCTGCTTTGTCCGGCATCAATCCGGCATTATATGAAAGCGCGCGCATGGATGGAGCTAATCGATTGCAACAGGCAATACACATCAGTTTACCGGGAATATCCCATATTATCACGATTACGCTCGTTTTATCTGTAGGTGACATTTTGAATGCGGGATTCGAACAAGTGGTTCTGTTGTACTCTCCTGTCGTGTACAGTGTCGGAGATATTATTGATACGTATGTGTATCGTGAAGGCTTGTTGAACAGCAATTTTTCTTATGCGGCGGCGATAGGCATGTTTAAGAATGTGGTAGGTTTAATATTCTTGCTGGTGACCAACTATGCCGTGAAACGGATGGGTAAAGAAGGGATCTGGTGAAATGAAGAAATTAAAAATATTCGATCTTATAAATGGCGCCGCGCTTATCGTATTTTCATTGCTCATCGTGTTCCCATTCATTATCCTGATTAATCAGTCCTTCATGTCCAATGAGACGATTATGAGTGAAGGCTATACCTTATTTCCGAAAGAGATTGTATTTCATGCCTACAATTATTTGCTCGTAGAAAACGCCTTTATTTATAAAGGATTGTTCGTTAGTGTGTTCATTACTTCAGTTGGCACTTTGTTTTGCTTATGCTTTACGTGCTCGCTTGCCTTTGGTTTGTCAAAAAAGCATTTGCCTTATCGTAAATTCATTACGATCGTCGTTCTAATCACCATGTTCTTCAGTGGAGGATTGATCCCGAATTATTTGCTGATAACGGCAATGGGGCTTAAAGATTCGCTTTTGTCGCTTATTGTTCCCGTTCTCATCAGCCCTTGGTATATGTTCCTGATTCGCAACTTCTTTATGGAAATTCCGCATGAAATTGAAGAGTCTGCTCAAATGGACGGAGCAACCGAGTACTATATTTTATGGAAAATTGTCGTTCCGATCTCTCTTCCCGCGATCGCCACAATAGGTTTGTTTTATATGGTGTGGCATTGGAATAGCTGGTTTCCGGCATCCATTTACTTGGATTCCCAATCGAAATTCCCGCTGCAGCTGGTTCTCAAGCAAATCATATCCAACCTGGATGTTTCCGATAAGGGCGAATCGACCGAAACCCTGGATCGGATTATGAGATTGCCTGAAGAAAGCGTGAAAGCGGCGGCTACATTAATTACAAGCCTTCCAATCGTTTGCGTCTATCCATTTATTCAAAAGTACTTTGTCAAGGGGATTGTAGTTGGATCGATCAAGGGGTAACGATAAAAAAATACAAAGCGATGTATGCAGCTCGAAATCATGAAACTGAGGAGTGCTTAAACATGATAGAAAATATAGGTTCAAGAAGAGAACTATTTCTGGATGATGATTTGATTCATTCAACAACAGCGAGATTGATGCTGCAAAAACCTGTGAAAAGGGATGTGTGTTTTCGTTTTGACGCTCCTCACGAGGGGAACGGCAACTTATTCCCCGTCCTGATCAAGGATAATGACAAATACCTTCTCTATTATATAGCCGCACATCGAAATAGCGAGGATGGGAAGGTGGACTACACGACTAAAGAAAATCGGGATAACTACCCGTTATATGCCTGCTGCATCGAAAGCCAAGATGGCATCAACTGGACTCGTCCATCTATAGGCGCTGTAGAGGTTAATGGGAGCACGGACAATAATATTGTGCTGTATAAGGCTGATCTGGACAACTTTGTGCCGTTCATAGACGACAATCCTCATTGCCCTCCCGACGAACGATTTAAAGCGATTGAAGCCAATAGGAAGGTGCCGTTCGATTACAGCATGCGAAGAAAATTGTACAGATTTAAATCGGCGGACGGCTATCAATGGAAGCCGATGTCTGATGAGCCGTTATCCGTTCCCGGAAACTTTGACTCTTCGAACTTGGCGTTCTGGGATGCCGAGCGGCAGAAATATTGGGCGTATGTGCGCAACTTCCACAAAATTTCCGTCGATGATACAAGCGATGAAGCCAATGAGGATGCCGTCGATGATACAGGCGAAGGGATTCGCGATATCAGATGGTGTGAATCGACCGACTTCCAGAACTGGAGTGAACCAGAGCTGCTTGATTTCGAAGGAGGTCTCGATATTCCGCTCTATGTAAGCGCAGTAACGCCATATTATAGAGCGCCGCATATTTTTCTGGGATTTCCGGCGCGGTATGTGGAGAGAAAACATTGGTCTCCCGCTTTTGACCAAATGTCGGACCCGGAACATCGCAAAAATCGTATGCTGCACCATCCTCGCTATGGATTGGCAATAACGGATTGTCTGCTGATGTCAAGTCGCGACGGGAAAAGGTGGAGAAGGTCTGATGACGCGTATCTGACGCCTGGCATCACAAGCGACCATAACTGGGTGTATGGCGATTGTTTCCTGACGATCGGAATGCAGGAAACGAAATCGGATACGGTGGGAGAACCGAACGAAATTTCAATGTATGCGTTCGAAAACAACTGGAAAGATCAATGCTTGCTTCGCCGCTATACGATACGCCAGGACGGATTTATGTCACTTAGGGCCGATGCTGTCGGCCATGAGACATTAACGAAACCGTTCACCTTCGAGGGCGGACAACTGACATTGAATGTGTCGACGTCAGCTGTAGGAGGCATGAAAGTTGAACTGCAGGATATTAGCGGCAAGACGATTCCAGGGTATTCTCTGGAGGAATGTGACGAGATCTTCGGTGACAGATTGGACTATATCGTATCGTGGAACGGAAAATATGATGTTTCTCCTTTGGTTGGCCAAGCGATCCGCATGCGATTTTTTATGAAAGACGTTGATCTGTATTCCTTCAAATTTGATTGAGTAAGCAGGAGGAGATTATGATTAGCTATCAGTCGATTGACGGTCCGCGAGCCTGTGAAAGAACGGAGTTGTCCGATGTCATTCAAC
Source organism: Paenibacillus chungangensis (assembly GCF_042675905.1). Classification (NCBI taxonomy): domain Bacteria; kingdom Bacillati; phylum Bacillota; class Bacilli; order Caryophanales; family Paenibacillaceae; genus Paenibacillus; species Paenibacillus chungangensis. The sequence goes on from NZ_JBHTJZ010000033.1 coordinate 18,264, forward strand.
TGGTCGACAGCATTATGCGTTCCGGAAGCGAGCAAAGCGTGTTGACCGATTACCCTTTGGTGTATGAAGATCATAACTTGGACAATGTGCGCATCATCAAGGCGGACAACCAGGTTGTATCAGTTGTCCCTTTTATTCCGCGGCAAATAGAACTGGAGGGGTGCGAATGGACTGTCGGGATCATCTCCCCAACGGCAACATCGCCCCATCACAGAAGAAAGGGTTATGCGTCAACATGCCTGCAGGATTGCATCAATCTGATGGATGGGAAGGGGATAGAGCTGTCTGTATTATGGACAAAGGTCGAAACCTTCCCGTTCTATGAATCTGCAGGTTATTGCGCGGTTCAAAATCAGGGATATCAATATAGATGCGAAAAGAATGACGTCCATCGCTTCAAAAATGATGGCGATGAAATTGTAGAGCTGGAATTGTCCAGAAATCCCGAATGGCTCGAAAGCATTCAGTTCATGCATCAGAAGGAAGCTAGTCATGTTGTGCGAAGGACGAAAGAATACCGATACTTATTTACTCTTCCTGAGATGAAGACATTGCTTGCGGTACGCAATGGAATACCCACCGCCTATCTGGTTGTAAGTCAAGCCGTCAATAAGCCCGGTCTGATCGAAGGGGGCGGCGATGAAAACTCGCTTGAGTCGCTTTTGCATTTTGTACTGCAAGGTCTGGGAGACACTGCGTCCATAACCGGATATGCTTACTTGACATCGAGCGTATTAGGCAATGTATTGGAGAGAAAGCTGGCAAGTAAACGTAGGATCATGGATGAAGCTCCAATGATGATCAGGATAAACCAGAAGGAAAAGTTTATTGGAAAGATAAGCAAACTTATCGAATGCAAGAACCAAGGAAGGGGATGGGGGCTTTCTCATCAAGATCTCATGGGAATGTCAAGGAGAGACTTGACTTCAGTCCTATTTGGACGGTATGGGGATGGCCCCGTTCAACCAGCAGAGCGATCAGAGCGTTTTCCACTGGCTTTCCCTATCTGGCTGCTGGACCGCAGTTGATGAAATCTAATACGGGGAGAGAAAAATGAATGAAGACGTTGTTTGTTTTTGACGATCACGCGATACCCTTCCGATCCAATGTGGACCTTACCTTGCTTCAGGGGGTCAAATATTCCGGAAATCCTGTTCTGAGACGGGGAAAGCCTGGCGAGCCCGATGCCCGCTGGGCAAGGCTGTGGGGAGGAACCGTGCTGCGGGACAAAGGGAAGTTCAGGATGTGGTACAGCGGTGCGGGTTCCGTACAAGAGTGGATGCTGATGACATTCAAAATGCTTTATGCGGAAAGTGATGACGGCATTCATTGGGTGAAGCCTGATCTCTCACTGGCCGAATACAATGGCTCAAAGTCCAATAATATTGTCAATATCGAGTATCCTGTTGAGATGCCGGCTGTCATGATAGATGAAGGCGAGGATATACCGGCAGAGGAAAGATACAAAATGTTCTCTGAAAACCTCAAAGGAGAAAAATCACTGCCATTCGTTGCAGTTAGCCCGGATGGAATTCATTGGGAGGTTGTTGCGCATCCCAAACATCGAGGCGTCGCCTTATACAAGTTCAACGGCTATTACCATTCCTCGTTTGTTCTGTATACCCCTGAGTTGCCGGGCGGCTATCCTGGAGGACGGGTTATGGGAACGATCAGGTCAAGGGACTACAAAAATTGGACCGGGGAACCATGTGTGGCTTTTCACAGAGCCAATTATTTTATGAATCCGCCTGATATATCCGAGCAGGTACATACTCCGGCCGGATTCTGGAATCGGGGAAATGTGATCCTGGGCGTCTATGGACAAATTCATCAAATAGAAGCAAAAACCGGGACCAAATTTGCGAGGGCAGGCAGCGGAATGGAAGATACGACCGAGGATCTTGGCCTTATATTAAGCAATGACGGTATCCATTTCAGAGAGGCCATACCTGGATTTAAATTTGTTGGCAGAGGGGAAAAGGGCGAATGGGACGGAGGTTCGTTGGTACCGGCCAATTCATTTGTAAACACCGGTGATTTTACTTATTTATATTATGGGGCATGGCAGAATGGCATGTGCTTTGATAATTCCGCGGGGGACGTTGGTTTGGCTTATTGGAGACGTGATTCCTTCGGATATGTCAGAATTAGAAATGCCGACGAATCGGCTGTCATCCAGACGGAGGCGATAGAGGCTACCGGAAGAGGAAGAAAAATTTATGTGAATTTCGATATGGACAGTTTCCGGGAAGGCTGCGGCTTGAAGTTCGAGCTTGTGGATCCGTCCGGACGAGTATTGCCGGGATATTCGGAAGAAGAAAGCGTGATGTGCAGTAATCCCGGTCTTTTCCGGCAGGTTCGATGGAAAGAGCATCAAGGTATTGACAAGGATGTACTTGTATCGGTGGAATTACGAGTGATATTGGTAACCAATGGAGATCGTACTCCCTATCTTGATACATGCTCATCGCCTTTATTGTATTGCATTTACATTGCTGATGAAAACGAAAATTTGGAGTAATGGAGAAGATAATCATGGGTCAGGATTACGATGTAATCGTATATGGAGCGACACCTGGAGGAATTGCCGCAGCTATTTCGACTGCTAGAAAAGGGAGAAGGACGCTCCTGCTGGAACCTTCAGCCTATATCGGCGGTATGATGACAAGCGGGTTAGGACGTACCGATATTGATGATCTGAAAGCGTCGGGCGCCATCTATCGGGAATTTGCCGACAAGGTGCTGAAGCATTATTCCGAAAGCTACGGGTTACATTCAAGTCAAGTAAAGGATTGCAATAAAGGCATGTACTTCGAACCGTCGGTCGCTCGCATGATATTCTGGGAAATGACCGATGTCGAACAGTTGTTGGAGGTCAAATGCGAGCATGAGATAGCGTCCGTCGCCATGGAGGATAATAGATTAACAGCCATTCGTGTGAAAGTGATAAACCAACTTCCCATCCTCCATCGGTCAGCAAGCGTGTTTATTGACTGTACGTATGAAGGCGATCTTGCAGCTATGGCGGGGGTCCCTTATTGGAGCGGAAGAGAATCGCGCGATGTCTGGAATGAGGAATATGCGGGAAAAATATATATGAATTTCGATGAAACGAAGGAAGTGCTGCCTGGGAGCACGGGAGTAGGCGATCATCGGATTCAGGCCTATAACTATCGACTTTGCCTGACGGATATGCAGGATCGCAAAGCAGAGGTGACCAAGCCGAACGCGTATAGACGTGAGGATTATATCAGTCTGGTGGAAGATGTAGCGGCCTCCAGAGTGAACTCCATACGCGATGTACTTAACATTCTTCCGGTCCCTAACGGGAAGACAGATGCCAATAATCATCACTATTGTATGTGCTCCAGCGACCTCCCCGATGAGAACGGCGATTATTTGGAAGGGAGCGGAGAAGTCAGGAGATCTATAGCTGCTCGCCATCGCACTTACTTGCAAGGCTTATTATGGTTTCTTCAAAATGACGAAGCGCTTCCCGCAGCCTTCCGAATAGATGCCGGAAGATGGGGGTATGCAGCCGATGAGTTTGTCGATACCGATCATTTTCCTCCACAGATCTACGTGCGGGAAGGGAGACGAATTCATGGTGAATACGTGTTTACGGAAAATGACGCTCGGCTTGCTCCTGGCTTGGGTCGATCACCGATTCACTATGACAGTATCGCGACTGGCGCTTATGCCATCGATTCCCATGCTGTTCAAAAGCGAGAGCCTGAAGGAAAGAACATCGCTTTGGAAGGCTTTCTCGGATTGGGCTGGCTTACGGAAATTTATCAAATTCCATACGGCGTCATGGTGCCGAGGCAAATGGAAGGACTTTTGGTCCCCGTTGCGGTGTCTGCTACGCATATGGGATTCGGTACGATACGCATGGAGCCCTGTTGGATGCAATTGGGATACGCAGCGGGTATTGCGGCCGATCTATCGATTGAAGGTAAATTACCGCTCAGGGACATTCCCATCGATCTTTTGCAAGATGAACTGTTGGACCACAACCAATTGATCACATTTTTTGAAGATATCGATCCGCTGAGTGATGAAGGAAAGGCCATCCAATATTTTGGGGCAAAAGGGGTTTTTACAACCTACAAGGCTGAAAGCGATCGTCCAATTCGCATTCACGAAGCCTCTGGAATACTCGCTAAAGCTCGCAGCTTGCCAGGCGGTCAACGGATGCCTGTATTGCCAGCTACAGACCGCCTGCTTCCAACCGGAACGGATATGGGACCTCGGTTTCATAACAGTGAGATATCACCGGAAGCCTATTGGAAAGAGCATCCATATTTAAGTCGTGTTACCTACACTAATTGGCTTCGAGTTGCAACGGCACAATTATGTGGCGAGGCATTGCCTGACAGGTCCGAAGAGAGGGAAGATGTATCGATCGGTGAGTTCTGTAATCGTGTATATGCCATTTTAAAGAGTCAACGTAAAGGCTTGCTAGCTAATGCCTCCAAAGGACGGCGATAGCCGTTTACCCTTGACCATCAGCACATTTGGCACAATAATGTAGGAACACCTCTTCTTGTTGGTAGAGCTGCTCGTCACTCTCACTTTACCAAACGAAGCGGTGTTTTCTACTAATCATAAAGGAGGCAGATGTCTATATTGAAACGACCGACTGTATGGAGACTTTCGCTTAAAACCTATCATCTGAAAATTGTTATCATACTTTTGCTAGTATCAATACCGCCATTTATCATTTCCGGGTTTTACAGTATTAACATGTATTTAAAGCAGTCCATTCATTTTATTCATTCAAAAAATGAAAATGATTTGGCCCAAACGGGTGTTTCTATGGGGAAGACCTTGGAGTCTATATTGGGGGAGCTTTATTCTGCTATGCTGGACAAACAGTATTCAAAAACAACATTAAACTCGGATCGACTAGCCATTTTGAACGATTTGTCCCGTTTTTTCAATAAGAACCAGTATAGCCATTACCTGTATCAGGTGGCCTTTTACAATGAAGATATGGATTATTTGCTGGTAGGCAATTATGGCGTTCTGGAAGAAGTGAATCATTCGCCTTATGAATGGCTGAGAGACGATACGGAAGGGATGTCGAATTATCAAATCAAAGCGACGCCGACAAGAGGCTGGATGGAGAATGGGGAGGAGAAGAGCATTGTTTCTCTGATCGCAAAACTCCCCTTATACGAACATCAGTCTTACCTGATTTTCAATATCGATATGAGAAAAATTCACAACGATTTTCTGCTTGGCTTGAATAAAAATGAAAGCGCTTATCATTATTTCATATCAGACGCAGCGGGCTCTATCGTGTTTGATAAAAATGATAGGAAAGGCGATGTGCCGAACATGCAACTTAGGAGCACCGTAAAGCGGAGCGATCAGGTTGAAACAAACAGCTATCCGTTAGGAACCATTGGGTGGAATTTAGTCTGTGAAGTAGACGTGAAAAAATTATATAGTGGAGTCTATGATACACGCAATAAAATGGTGGGCCTGTTCGTGCTTGTCACTTTATTGATATTGGCGATTATATTGCTATTGGCGAGACAGCTCTATGAACCTGTAAAAAATATCATTGCCCAAATTGCAGGAATGATTAATCGAAAGGATCGTACGCAGGGAGAGTTTGATTTCATTAGTTCCGTCATTGATGAAGTGATCCGAACGAATAGTCAATTGCATTCTCGCCTGAGTAAAAGTGAACAATCGCTCAAGAAAACTCTTATTCGCAATTTAATTGAGAACAGATTTGTCAATCGGTCTGACATTCAACTGCATTTACAAGAATACCGCACTCCACTTGTTGTTGTTATCTTTACGATGAATGCCAAAATGAACCTGAATGTGGAAGAGCGGGAGATGCGTGAGAAAGTAAATAATAGCATGGGCCAGTGGTTAGACATTGACCTGTTCTTTGCTTCCGAGAAAGAATTTGTCGTTTTATTTCGGTTGAAAGATCAGGATATCGACACTTTTACCACTCAATTGGTGTCGTCTCTTGATCCATTAATCATGGAGCACTATATTGCAAGTATAGGCGGCATCCATCAGATAGAAGAAATTAATAATTCATACATCGAAGCGCTATATGCTTTTAACATGGGAATGATCTATTCGCCGGAACTTCAAGTCTATTGCTACAATAAGTTGCCAATGGATATTCAATTTCATCAGTCGAAGAATCCGACTTTCGATGAATTGGAAATCGCTATTCGCCGACAGGATGAAGCGACTTGCAGCGATTTGATCAATTTGATGTTCTCGGAAAATCGAAGTTTGACGGAATACCACAGCAATTTTTATACATGCGTCTCCTTGCTGATCCGGTTATATGAGCATGAGAGTGTGAAGCTGCTTGACGAGATTAATGAATTTATGACAGCCAGGGGAATGATGAATTCTACTTTCATTAAACAGTTTTTTATAAGAAAATTTACATCTTTCACAGAAGATCAACGGGAAGACTATACCGAATTCATTAAAAACAGTTATGTGGATCATATAAAAAAATATATTGCGGACAACTACGCCTCCAACTTCTCGATGGATGATGCAGCTGAGCATGTAGGAGTGACCCGTCAATATATTAGCCAATTGTTTAAAAAGCGCTATAATACAACGATGATCGATTATTTAAATCAGTATCGGATCGAACAAGCGAAAAAAATGCTCGTCGAAACCCAAATAAAAGTGGCGGACATTGGCGAGAGAGTCGGATTCAACAGTAAAAGCTATTTCACGAAAGTGTTCAGGCTGACCATGGGGATCACTCCTACGGAATACAGGGAATTGTCGTGGAGCAGAAATAAAGGTTCAAGCGAATAAAAAGGACATGAAGTCTCGTCATCTACTTGATTTTCCATTATTTTATAGCCATCTTACAATTGTATGATTGTATTCTGCTGAATGGCCCTCCATGATGAACATGCACAACATTAAAAAATCAGGAGGTTACGCCATGTGGAATTGTTCAAAAATGGTGAGGCAGGGAAGGGGGCAGATGATGGGCGGCAATAAAACAATCGTTTTGTTATTGACCTTATTGCTAATATCCAGTCTGTTTCCTGTAAGCGGTTTAATTGCGGAAGCGGAACAATCGGCCGTATTGGTCAATATTGCCGGGTCCGCCGAGCTTCAAGTTGATTCGGTAACCGAAGGCAATACGGCAAATCTGGCTGTGGACGGAAGCAAGTCATCGCGGTGGGTATCTGGAGATACTACATATGAACATACTTTCGAGATGACTTGGGGAAATCCGCAGTCTTTCCATGAAGTTAAAGTCTGGAGCGGCAATGTGGGAACAGGCAATCACAATTGGCATATTCGCGATTACACGCTGGATTATTGGAACGGGGCCGACTGGATCACCATTGCATCCGTTGTTGACAATGACAAGGACAATAACCTCGGGCTTTACAATCACTTCGTCTTCGAAGCGGTAACCGCTTCCAAACTGAGGCTTCATATTACAAAGCCGAGCTGGGGCGGCTCTTACGGCCCGGAGGACAAAATCGCCCGGCTTGCGGAAATGGAAGTGTTCGCCGATTCCTCCTCAGGGCTCAACAATTTTGTTACCCGGAGCGGCGACAAATTGATGGACGGCTTGTCCGAATTCCGATTTATCTCCATAAACAGCTCCAATCTGACCTATATCCCCGCTCCGGAATGGCATCGCGCCGATCCTTGGGAACAGGAGGATGTGTTCAAGTCGCTGCAGCAGATGGGCGCAACTGCAACTCGGTTGTATACCTTTACGATTAAAGGCAGTATTGCGTTCGGAAGCGAGAAGAGGCATATTAACGGGTGGAGAGATTATGACGAGGATTACTTCATGGATCTGGATTACGTGCTGAAGCTGGCTAATCAATACGGAATACGTGTGATCATTCCCTTTATCGATACATGGGATCATGTCGGTGGGGTGAAACATTTCGCAGCACTGCGAGGCAAGACCAAGGACGAATTCTATACAGACCCTGAGCTGAAGGAAGATTACAAGCACTTGGTCAACTATGTGTTGAACCGTACGAATACGTATACGGGAGTCAAGTATAAAGACGACAAAGCGATTCTCGCGTGGGAAACGGGGAACGAGCTATATGCTCCAGACGACTGGACAAGCGAAATGGCTGCCTACATCAAAAGCGTAGATCCAAATCATCTCGTCATGGACGGTCACTATGGCATTTCTGCGGCTTCACTGGATGATCCCAATATCGATATCGTCTCCAACCATTATTATGAGGGCGGAGGCGCCGACTACGCTGTGCGAGCCGAAGCCGACAGAGCGTTGAGCAGAGGAAAGAAAGCACTTATAATCGGCGAGTTCGGAGGCTCAACTACGTCGAACTTCACCAATCTGTTCAATGAAGTGATCCAGAACGGGACATCGGGCGCTATGCTGTGGACGCTGAAATTCCATAACAAGGACGGCGGATTTTACAACGGAGATTATCGTTGGCCGGGATTTCCTTCGGGGGATACTTACGATGAAACGGCTGTCATGCAGTTGATTCGTGCAAAGGCATACGAGATACGCGGCCTCTCTGTGCCGCCGAGAGAAATCCCGGATGCACCTAGCTTGCTGCCGATCGAATCGGTTCTTGGAATATGGTGGAGAGGATCGGCAGGAGCCGAAACGTATAGGATCGAACGAGCGACGAATCCGAACGGTCCATGGGCCGTTGTAGGCGACAATGTGCTGGACAGTGATATTCCGTTCGTACCCTATCAAGATGCAGACTTCATTGAAGGGGAGATGTATTATTACAGAATCAAGGCCGTTAATACAGCCGGTATTTCCGAACCCTCCAACATGATAGGTCCGGTGATGGCGTCCAGCGTGCTTCCTGTTCCCATTGCACCCGTCTTGTATCCGTTCGAATCCGTATCATCCATAACATGGGGGAAGGTGAAATGGGCGGAATCGTATGATGTGGAACGGGCGACCGATCCCGGTGGCCCCTGGACGGTGGTAGGTTCGAATGTCTTGGCATCCGAAATACCGTTCAAAGACGCTTCGGCAAATAGCGGAATGCCATACTACTATCAGGTTAAGGCGAAAAATGCAAGCGGCACATCGGAGCCTTCCGGCATGTTCGGTCCGATCATAGTCAATAACGTGGCGCAATTGGCTCAATTAACTGTCGATTCCACAGATGGAACACATGTGAAGGAAAATGCCGTTGACGGCAGATTGCATACCCGTTGGTTGTCGCAAGCCACTACTATGAATCATTTCTTCCAACTTGATTGGGCCGTTCCTCAGATGATCAACCGGGTCAAAATATGGAGCGGAAACGTTGGAGGAAGCAATTGGCATATTCGAGATTTCACGATTGAATATTGGGAAGATTCGGAGTGGAAAGTGCTTGCTTCCGTTACAGATAACGAGAAGGACGGGTATGACGGTCAGCATAATGACATCTCATTCACGCCGATTCAAACAACGGCCATGAGAATGAACATTACAAAACCGTCCTGGGGCGGCTCCTCTGCCAATACAAATGATAAAATTGCGCGGCTGATCGAATTCGAGGCAAGCTACTCATCCGATCCACCGCCAAACGAAGCATCCGCAAGCCTTATTGGCCCGGATTCGGTCGATGCGAACGAAACATTCACTGTGCAATACGACTTGTCAAATATGGTCAATATATCGGCACAGGATGTCACCATCACTTATAATCCTGAGCTGTTCGTCTATCAGAATGCGGTGCCCGCGAATGCCCAGACGGTCATCCAGTCCGTATATCACGAACCGGCAGCGGCTGCGGTGCGATACATCCTTGTGCATCCCGGTGAAGACAGCACGATGAACGGCGACGCTCCCATGCTCGATATTGTGTTCACTGCCACAGGGGAGGCGGGGTTCGGTGAGATCGAACTCACGAAAGCCGCTCTGGCAGATGGAAGCGGGGGAACGCAGCTGGCTAACCTGACAAGTGCGAAGCTGTCGGTGCAAATCAATGCGGACAAATCCGCATTGATTGCCTCGATTGCCGCGGCACAGGCTGTCGCGGAGACAGCGGTTGTCGGTATCCAGGATGGCCAGTATCCGGCGTACGCTCATTCGGCGCTGCTTGATGCGATTGTCAACGCGACGGCCCAAGCGGATGATCCTGCTGCAACATCGTCGCAGATTATGCTCGCCAAAGAGAGCTTGGATGATGCGGTTGCAGTGTTCCAGAGCTATATCATTACAAGCGATACCGGCAATTTGAACGGCGATGGCGTCATCGATATTGGTGATGTTGGAATTGCGGCCGTACACTACGGCAAGAGCGAAGGCGATGCCGGATGGAAGCCGGAGTATGATCTGGACGGGGATGGCATGATTGGACTGTATGAACTGGCCTTCATCGTCAACCGTATGCTGGAACCATAAAGTAAGTCATGGCTTGAATCTTACGTAAGGTATCTGTGGAGTGTGCCGGAACGTGAAGAAGATCGCCGACCACCTAGATGAACAGGTTGGAGAGGCGATCTTCTTAAGCCGACCTATCTCGCTCATGTCCAGAGCATGAGCGAGATTTCAATTTTCAAAGAGATGGACTCGTCATTCTAGAGAGCAAAATGTTCCTGCCATTCATTCAATCCCTCATCCATCCGATAGGCCGTGAATCCTTTAGACTGCAATTTTTGTGCGGCGATTGCAGCGTAGACACAGAGTGGACCTCTGCAATAAGCAATTATTTCGGCCTCCTTAGGCAATTCATGCATATAATGCTCTAATTCCTCTATCGGTACAGATATCGCGCCTTCAATATGGCTGATCTCAAATTCTTCTTTCGGACGTACATCCAATAGTAGGATAGATTCTGTATTTAATTTCTCCATGACTTCATCCATCGTTAGAGTTTGAATATGATCCAGGTTATGCAAAAAATCATTTTTAAGCTTTGCGATATCTGGAAGTTGCTTCTCACTGATCCTCCACAAAGAAGCTAGTAAATCCACAATGGCAGGATCGGCCAATGAATAAATGACATGGGTGCCTTTCTTCGTGAATTTGACAAGTCGAGCATCCAATAGAACCTGAAGATGACGAGAGACATTTGCAAAATGCATACCTGAAGAAGCAGCTAGCTTTTCTACCGTTTTGGATCCTTGAGACAACAGAGTCAGAATTTCCAAACGCTTATCGCTCGACAGGCACTTTCCGATTCTAGACACTTGTCTATACAGTTCCTCTTTCAGGATATTCGCGGAGTCCAGCATGTTATCAATCATATGAATGACCTCGATTTTTTGAAAAGATTAATCTAGCACAGCGCTCATATGCGCCTTTGTAACAGACCAATGCGAGGCGGCCCAATATTTTGATTTATCCTTTACGTAAATGACTTGCGGAGATTCGTGCTTCACATTCAAATCTTCTGCTATTTGGTTGGATACCGGTCGAGATTCGATGACTTTGACCATCACATAATCCAGGTTTTCATTCGGTTTATCTTTCAAATACTGCTCAAACTCTTGCAGTGCATTAGAACTCACGGGACAAGTTGTACTATGCTTGAGAATAACTTGTCCCCGTTCAGATGACTTTTGCATCATTTCATTCCACTCTTGAATAGTCGTAATTTCATTCCAATTCATCATATAAGCTCCCTTCGTTATTGAACCGATCATTAAAAAATAAAAGTTGTTTTTTTATAGTGTACATGAAGATGTTCAATTATTCAATTGAGCAGCTTGTTCTTTGAGAGCGATATTAAAGGGAAGGTTATAAACTTGACGTAGTGAATATTCGAGACTATAATTCAATAGAATAATTGATTAATAAGACATAATAATGATACTTGCATAGTAGTTTAAAATAGAGAGGGAAGAAAAATGAAGAATAGGAGTCGAAATCGCTTCTATAATGTCCTTTCCATTATGCTGCTCCTGATAGGTGGAGGTTTGATTGCTTACAAACCAATTATGGACTACTGGGTCACTCCCAAACATTTGGACACCTTGTATCAAACGAGTCTGGGTGCCGAAGGGATCAAGCAAAATATGGAGAAGCTGCATGTACAGTATGAGCAAGTGAAAGTGGAGGCTTTTGATTTCTCGGAAGTGGAAAGTCTGGGGTTTCTTGATGAGAAAGCAACGATCCAAACTGAGAATGTGATAGGTGGAATTTACATACCTAGTGTAGATATTAACTTGCCAATCTTGTATGGAGCAACCAATGAGAATTTAAAAGCAGCCAGTGCAACTATGAAGCCTGAGCAAGCGATGGGGGAGGGCAATTATGCCATTGCCGCTCATAACTCTCGAAATCCGGACATTTTGTTTGGCTCATTAAAGTATGTAAAAGCGGACGATGAAATGTATATTACGAATAAGGACAAGGTATATAAATACAAGATGGTTCACCGTCAAGTCGTTATGCCTGAACGTGTCGATGTCATTGATGATGTGGAAGATAAAACGTTGTTAACCCTCGTCACATGTTACAGCGCAGATGGCTCTGATCGTTTGATCGTGACAGGTGAGCTGACAGAAGTCATTGATTATAGTGAAGTGGAGAGTTCCATTTATGAAGCGTTCGAGCCATTATAAAACGGAGGAAAGGTGAATTTGATGAAAAGCAATCCAACTCAGAACTATCAAAACCATAAGAAAATAACCCCTTTGCAACATTACATTTTAATGCCGTTAGCACTGATTTTATTGATTCTATCCATTGTTTATGTCATTACGAGTAAGGGGAGCTTTCCTGCCTTCCTGTTCTTGCTTACATCCATAGGTATCCTTATTCTAGGAATGCTAGTGCGAATTAATGCGTTGAAGCTTCAGGATCGAATCATCTGGAATGAAGTGAATTTTCGGCATATCCAATTAACGGGCCAGCCCCTTGATGACAAATTGCAGTTGAGGCAAGTAATTGCACTGCGGTTCGCGGAAGATGATGAGTTTCTTACGCTTTGCCGTCGTGCTGCTTCAGAGGGCATGGCGCCTGATGCGATAAAACGTGAGATTACCCGGTGGCGTGCTGATCATTGGAGAGTTTGATAAGGAAAAAACTGATATGCCTGAATGCTATTTCTTTGACTGCCATATGGCAGTTTTTTTGTGGGGGAATCACTTAAACAAGTCACACAGCCAGCATCCTGTTGGCTGTGTGACTTATTTATATGGAGCTAAAATTATACTTCAGTATAGTATTCAAACTTGGGATAAGAAGGTATGATGATGTGAAATTTCAACTTCTAAAAGAGAGCTTTAAAACGACAGAACGAGGAGGGGATACGAAATTGGAGAGCGCAACAATCATGATTGTGGAAGATGAAGCGGGCATTCGGGAATTAACGAGCATGTATTTAAATAAAAAAGGTTATGCGGTGATTACAGTTGAAAACGGTGGGCAGGCGTTGGAGCAATTGGATGAAGCAGATCCGCAACTGATTTTGCTAGATATTGAGATGCCGGAGAAAAACGGGTTTGAAGTGTGTCAGGAGATTCGTAAAAGACGGACAGTCCCGATCATCTTTCTCAGTGTTCGCCGCAGTACGTGCGATAAAGTGAAGTGCTTCGAACTGGGCGGCGATGATTATCTCACCAAGCCTTTCGACTTTGCGGAGTTGGAAGCTCGTATTGGGGCCAATCTCCGACGTTATCAAACGCAACAATTTGAGAAAGAGTTAAATCGCTTGCAATATGGCGAGTTGGAAATCGATCTTAATTGTTACACATGTTCTTTGAATGGCGAACGTAAGATGTTGACGGCAAAAGAGATGGAACTGTTGATTCAATTGGCGAAACGTCCGAATCAAGTATGGAGTCATGAGCAGCTGTATGATCGAATATGGAGTCTGGAAGCGACCGGGAATCTCGACACGGTGAAAGTGCATATCGGAAGTTTGCGGCGCAAGCTGGAACGGAATCCAGCAAAGCCGGAACGCATTAAAACCGCTCGTGGGTTTGGATACTTCTTTGCGAATTGAAAGGGGGGCTTTAGTGTTTCGGCGGAAGGTCAACATTCGCTTCATCATCATGCTTTTTCTTTGCTTCCTGTTTCTATTGCCGAGTGAGGCAAACGGAAATCAACTTGCACCGCTCGTTCTGGATGAGACGACTGAAAAAGTGGATGTGTATCCGGCCATTGAGATGATGAAAGACCAATCCAGGCAATGGACGGTTCAGGAAGTGATCTCCGAACCGCTATCCGCACAGTTTCTCCCGGTCGATGAGATAAAGCAACTCCCAGGTTTTTTTGAAATGGCGACCTGGGTTCGTTTTGATGTGACCAACCAAACCGATAAGCATGAATGGCTGTTGGAATTTGCGTTCCCTCTGATTCATGAACTCCGGATTTATACGGTCAGTGAATCGGGGGTGGAGGAACTTCATAACGGTGGCGTTGATTATCGGTTCGAACAAAGGAAAATCGATCATCGTCATTTTGTGTATGATCTGCAGATTGAGCCTGGAGAGACGAGAACCTATTATGCGTTCGCTGTAGGCGGAGGTGATTTGCATCCGCCGATCAACATATGGAACCCTGAAGCGTTTATCGGGAAAACCGGGCAGGAATCAACACTTCTCGGAATTTTTTATGGTATCGTACTGGTCATGATCATCTATAATCTGTTTCTGTATATCAGTTTGCGGATTAGGAGCTATCTTTATTATGTGGTGGCCATTACGTGTACGTTGATGGGGAAATTGTCGATCAATGGTCTCGGTTTTCAGTATTTGTGGCCGGATCAGCCGGTGTGGAATAAATTAGCGCCGTCATTTTGGGTGGCACTGGCATGCATTTTTATTCTCATGTTCACCAGAAGTTTTTTGGAGGCTGATCAGTACATTCCTTCCTTTAAGAAATGGATGTACGGGCTGATTTCACTGAACAGTATCGTTCTTGTTTTATTGCTCTCTTCTCCTACTATTGAATTCGTTACCCATTATACGGCGCAATATGTAATGGTGTTGGCGGCGATGTCTACCTTTGTCACGGTGCTAGTCACCGCTTTTGTCTGCTTGAATCGCGGTGCGCGGCAAGCGCGGTTTTACATCGCCGGCTGGCTCATCTTTTTAACTGGAGTAACGCTGACGATCTTGCAAAGAACGGTCGTCTTTCCCTACTCGTCGTGGCTGGAATACGCAGGGCAAGCTTCGTTAACAGTGGAAGTCGTCTTGTCATCCCTCGCTTTGGCTGACAAGATCAACATTATCCGCAGAGAGAAGGAAGCGGCGGAGTACAAAGCGCAAGAAAGCCAGATGCTATTGATTCAGAATCTGGAAGAAGCAGACAAGTTGAAAGACGAATTCCTGGCCGTGACCTCCCATGAGTTGCGGACGCCGTTATACGGCATGATCGGGATTGCGGAGTCGCTGCAAGACGGAATTGCGGGAAAGGCGACAGCAGAAATGAAAGAACAGTTGTCGATGATCATCAATAGCGGGCAAAGGCTGACGCATTTACTAAACGATATTCTCGATTTTTCCCAGTTGAAACACAACTCGCTTACGCTGCAGTACAAGCCAGTTGATGTAAGGGCGGTTATTCATCTCGTGTGTGCGATTTCCATGCCCTCGTTGGAGCATAAGCCGATTTCATTGCGGTATCAGCTTGATGCTGAGCTGCCGCTTGTGTGGGGGGATGAAAACCGACTCCAACAAATTTTTTATAATTTGATTGGCAATGCGATCAAGTATACGGATGAAGGTGAAATTGTCATTGCGGCACAGCATACAGCGGATGGGTTGATGATCAAAGTATCGGATACAGGACGAGGCATTGCCGCAGACAAGATGGAACGGATTTTTCAACCCTATCAACAAGGAGACGATTCACTAGACAGAAAGGAGGGGGGAGCTGGGATCGGTCTCAGTATCGCGAAACGGCTGATTGAGTTGCACGAAGGGAAATTGGAGGTTGAATCGCAGGAGGGAGCAGGCTCGACCTTTTGCGTTACACTGCAGGTCTGCGATACGGGAGAAGCGGGAAGTGAGGAAGCGGCGACAAGCGAAGAAATATTAACAGAGGCCGTCGTGATCAAAGGAACGTCGGAATTGATCCTGTCGAAACCACTGGAAATGATGCCTTTGGCTGCTCCTGAAGCTAACAAACGGCCCATTGTTATGATCGCGGACGATGAACCTGTGAACATCCAAGTGTTGACGAATCAGCTTGCGCTTCAAGGGTATGAAGTTCGAGCGGTGTTCCGGGGGGGAGACGTGTTCAGCAAACTCGCCGAGCAAGAGGTAGATCTGCTCATTCTGGATATTATGATGCCGGATCTGTCCGGCTATGAAGTATGCCGACGGTTGCGTCAAACCTATTCATTGATGGAATTGCCGATCTTGATGTTGACGGCGAGAAATCAGCTGCAGGATAAGCTTGCGGCCTTCGAGGCGGGCGCGAATGATTACTTGGTGAAACCGTGCGACAAGCAAGAGTTGCTGTCGCGAGTGCAGACGCTGGTGCGTGCGAAAACGTTAAATCAACAATTGATTCAGTTGAATCTTCACCTGGAAGAGAAAGTCGAGGAGCGGACACAGGCGCTTGCATCCGTCAATCAGGAGCTCAATCGAAGCCATGAGAAACTGCTGGCCCTCTCGGCTTCGAGGAGAGAACTGTTGGCGAACATCGCACATGAGCTGGGAGGTCCTGTAACCCTCGTTCACAGCTATATACAGTCTTTGCAGGAAGGGTTGATTGATAATAACGACGCACATTACCAACAACTGGTGATGGACAAAATGAACGTGTTGAATCGATTGATTGACGATTTATTTGACTTATCCAAATTGGAGGCGGACCAGGCCAGTTTTAATCGCAAAAAAATTCGTCTGGATACATGGATGAATCGGGTGTTTGCTCATTGCGAATTCGCCGTTATGCAAGCCAAAAGGCAGTTTGAACGAGGGGGATTGCCTGACTCGTGTGCTCATTATGTCAGTGAGATTGATCTTGAACGTATGGATCAAGTGTTCACCAATGTGATTTCCAATGCGGTGAAGCACACGATACCGGGAAGCGGGAAAATCATCGTTGAAGCGTCAATGCTTGATTCGTACCGGCTGCTTATTCGGGTGCAGGATAATGGCGTAGGCATCTCTGAGGAGGAACTGCCCTATATTTTTGAACGGTTTTATAAAGAGCAGCGGGCTTCCTCCTCATTGACGCCGAGTGGAACGGGACTTGGGTTGGCAATTGTGAAGCAAATTGTTCACGGACATCAAGGAGAAGCTTGGGCGGAGAGTCGTGTGAAAGAAGGAACCGCCATTTGCTTTACACTGCCTGTGTCGTCAGTTGATTAACTTGTACAGTCGAAACTATGACTATGGTATTTTACTTACATTTTACCTAGCTCTTCTATAGTACAAATTAGGGTGCCATACCCAAAATAGGAGGGATTTAAAATTGAGTGAAAATAAAATGAGCGAAAAGGGTCAGACGGTGTTCAAAGAAGAAACAGCAGAACAGGAGTCTGTCGGTTCACAGAAAATGAAAACCTCAACCGGATTGGAAGAAAATATCGCCGGGCTGCTAAGTTATGTATTCGGCGCGATTACTGGAGTTATTTTTCTGATCCTTGAAAAGGATAACCGATTCATTCGGTTCCATGCTTTACAGTCTACGCTCACGTTTGTTGTTCTTCTCATCTTTAATTTCATCTTGACCGCTATTCCGATTATTGGCTGGTTAATCGGACTATTGATTGCACCAATCGGGTTTATTCTATGGATCGTCTTAATGGTCAAAGCGTACCAGGGGAAATGGTTCAAGTTGCCTGTTATTGGGGAGATCGCTATGAATCAGATGAAGAAGGGAAATGGATAAAGTTGTGTTATTCCTCGAAGATCCGAGTTGTAAGTCATATAGGTATTTAGACTTGTTTATCTGATTACATCGCTATACTTTACTTGGATTTTACTTTAATGAGGTAATATGATACTGCTTGAAATTATTTTGGTATTATCAATGAGGAGGATGTAAAGAGTGAAAACTTATTTTAAGAAAAGTTGGTTAGTTACAAGCCTGGCAGTCATGCTTATGTTGAGTATAGCAGGACACGCATTTGGATCGGGCACTCTACGTGAAATTAAAGCAAACTTAAATTCAGGGTTAAATATTATCCTGCATGGCGAGCGATTTATTGCAACGGATCCGGATACCGGAACAGAACTGTTGCCTATCACTTATCAAGGCAGAACATACTTGCCTCTTCGTTCTGTAGCGGAAGCGAATGATTTGGAAGTGGAGTGGGATGGTCGCACGCAAACAATTTATTTGGGTGATTCAGAAGGTAGTGCTGAACAAGGGGATGAACGGGTTGTTCAAGTGAACACGGAGTACGCGAAACCTGCCGATAAGTATCACACGGCGAGCGGAACACCGCACATCCTTAATCGAGGTCCGGATAAAACCTTTGCCTATGGATTCGCCGGTTATAAAGAATTTCATTCAACTTTACAGCTTTATATCGATAATGATTTTGAATTTGAGACTTTTAAAGCGACGATCTGGGTGGATGCTAATTTGGAGAACTCTTCGGGCATTAAAAGAACACCAGAACCACGTATCGTGGTGTACAATGAACGAAATGAAGTGATTTACAGTGTCCCGAACGTGGAGTATGCGGACTACTATGATATTGAAGTGGATATCAGCAAGGTAGAGACGGTCCGGGTCATCGTGGACGGAAATTTAAGTGTAATTGGCGATCCGGTGTTGGTGAAGTAAACTGGCTGTGAGAGCGGCAAGCTTTATATCTGAGCTTGCCGCTCTGTTTGTATGGAACAAAACAGAGCGTACGTTACTGAAATGAAGGAGATGAAGGAATGTTACATAAGCGTTGGACGAAGCCGTTTATAATGGCCATTATTTTCAGCATGATGCTTTCATTCATGCCTCTCCCGATTCAGCAGGTACAGGGAGAGAAAGGGCGACAAGCAGCAGTGACGGTTCAATCGGCTGTTTATCAAGCCGGCTTATTCGGTGTGGAGACAACTGGTCTTCCTGAGTTCGATTATACCGCCTACGATACCGGCGTGTTGTTGACTTGGAAGCTCCCGCTATGGCAAGAAGGTGCTACAAATTGGAGACTGCTGCGCGATGGTGAGGAAATTGCCGATGGGCAGCAAGATACGCTGTATTACGAAGATATCGGTGTGACGCCGGAAACGACTTATACGTACACGCTGGAAGTCGACAACCCGCTGGATGCCAGCATGGAGTCGCTAAGTCACGATGTGATGACGTTAGCGCCGGGCGCAGGGGTGCAAAGCGAGATTATCACCACGTCGACAGGGCAAACGGTGAAGCTTTACAACCGTGATAAACTGGATATGACACCGGACGGGCGCACGATTGCCTTTTCCAGCAAGGCGGACGATCTGGCTGTACAAGACAACAACGAGGAGCGGGACATCTTCGTCATGACGGAAGATGGCGTTGTAGAGCGAGTCAATCTCGGCATCGGAGGAGTGGAAGCCGATGCGGAAAGCGAGGCGCCGAGCATCAGTGATGACGGGAATCTCGTTGCATTTCATTCCTATGCCACCAATCTGGATGATCACGAATGGACCAATGCCAACCAAATTTACTTACATCATAGGAATACCGGTACAACTGAACTGATCAGCCGCTCTGTCGAGGACAAAAGAGGTAATTTCAATAGCGACTCTCCGGTAATCAGCGGAGACGGAAGTACAATTGTCTTCCGCTCAAGAGCTACAAACCTCGTAGAGCATTATCCAGATCCTACTGATAAGGGTATTTATAGTATTTATGTGTACGACCGCATGAACGATGAGATGATATGGATTACGCAAGCGCATGACGGCCAGGTGCCGGATGCAAGTAGCTATAATCCGGCGGTTAGCGAGGACGGACGCTTCGTCGTCTTCTCTTCGCAAGCCAACAATCTCGTGGAAGGCGGAACAAACGGCGGGACGGAGTCTTATGATCGAGCTTCTCATATTTATGTTTGGGAACGAGGTCAAGGCATCCGCATGGTCAGCCAACAGCCGGATGGGACATTCCTTGGAGATGGAAATTCGGAGCCTTTCATCAGTGCTGACGGTAACAAGGTGATCTTTTATTCTCGAGCCTCAACTGTCGGACAAGAGCAGCTAGGTCTAAGCGAGAATGGCCTTGTCGTCTGGGATCGTGATCACGATTCACTGGAATCTGCGGTTTATAAAGCGAACGGCAGTCCTTTATCTGAAGGATTAATTAGTCAGTTTCATCACCTGAGTGGAGACGGCCGATACGTGTCCTTCCATTCCTTACTCGGTCAACAAATTACTCCACAAGATGTGGCTGGATCAAGCAATGACTGGGCGCTTTATTTGCGAGATTTGCAAACCGGGAAAGTGTGGCTCGTTAATCTGAATCAAGATGGTACATTGAACGAGATTGATCAATATCCTCGTATCAATCACGACGGAACGGTAATGATCTACATCGGCCGTGAGGACGGTTACCGTGTTATGCACCGCGTCGAGCTTGGAGCGACAATGGCCCCGCCGGATTGGGGAGCTGAGGCGGCACTTGCCGCAATAGAAATCGGTCAGACGTATGTGAATTTATCTTGGGATGCAGCCGAAGGAACTGTAGATGCATACCGCATTTATCGAGACGGCAACCTGCTCGCTGAGCAATCAGCTGAGATGTATAGGGCTGAGGGGCTGTCGCCCGGCACAACTTACACATTCGCCGTAGAAGCGGCCGGACTTGGTCTCACAACATCTCAGTTGGAATTGACGGTGTCCACCGCCGAGGAGATTGACGGAGAAGCCGGTCTGACCGTCATCGCCGAAGCCGGCGGCAAAGCCGCGTTGGTCTGGGAAAGCCCGTCAGACACAGCATCGGCGCAAGGCTACCGGATCGAGCGTCGCATCGCGGGAGATGATGCGTGGCACACCGTGCAGGAGCTTAGCGGACTGGAGACAACATCGTTTGAAGACAACGGTATGCTTGCAAATACGTTGTATGAATACCGCATTCTCCTGCTGTTTGCCGGCCAAGATCCGCAGGAGCATACTGTGACGCGTCAAATTCAAACACCGAATTTATATGTGGATGAAGCTTTCTGGAACTTTGCCGAACGGCCTGTCGTGACAGGATATGCAGCTCCCGGAAGCGAGCTTCATTTCGTCGTAAGCGGCGAGACGAATCGGACGGTGAATGCTGTCGTAACGTATGACGGATGGCTGGACAGCCAAGATCAATACGTCGATGCGCAACCCGTATCCCGACAATCCGAGATACCCTTGATCGAAGAGGAAGCCGGCTCCGGCATATACCGAGGAGCCTTCACAATTCCGGATCACGCTGCAGCCATCCGCAGCATCGATGCCGTGCTCACGGACGGTGCGCAGCAGCTTGACCGTTCGTTTGGGGACGTATCCATCGGCATATTGGGCGAGCTTGCCGTGGAGGTTGCGGCAGGAGCAGACTCTCTGCTTGCAGATGGTCCCGCTCGTTTACGCGTGTGGAGCGACGAAGCTCAGTTTGGAGAGACGCTCCAGATTGATGCTGCGGGCACATTTACTTTCAGCAATCTGCTCCCTGCAGACGACTACCACGTACGACTGTCGCAGGACAGAACACTGGCCACGGTAGATTCGATCACCGTTCGAGGCGGACGCGGACATCCGCTCGATGCGCCCATCCAGCTTGAGGATCACGGGCCTGCCGTCATCTATGTGGAAGTCGTTGCAGAGCAAGGTCTCGCGCCGCTGCATGATATGCCGATTACCGTAAAGGATGCCGATACCGGGCAAATTCTTAAACGGGCCGTCTCATCGCTGGACGAAGCGGTACGCGTGTTTCATTCCTACGATTCCGTGCGGCATGAAAACGCCGAACGCATTCACATCGAAGCGAATCCGAAGCTGGGGCAGCAATTCCTGGCATTCGGACAAACGATGGATCTCGTACCGGGTGAGCAGACGATCCAGCTTGTCATCCCTGAGCCGGACACCGTTCCGCTGACCGGCAAGGTTACGGATGAAGACGGCAACCCCGCTTCCGGGATTGAAGTCACAGCAACGGGCTACGGCTATCATTCCACCGGTGTTACGGATGCTGCCGGTGAATATGCCTTGCAGGTCATACCAGGTGAAGTGACAGTATCAGCTATCCTCCGTCACAATGCCGTTCGGGTCGACCAGAGTGAGCCAATTCAGCGTACGGTAGTTGCGGGGCAGCCTTTGCAAGATGTCAATCTTGCTCTTGTTCAAACGTACCGTCATTTCTTTTTCATCGACTCCATCCGATACCCTGGTGAAGGCGGAGGGGAGCAAGTATTAGAACAAGTTGGGCGAAGCGAAGCAAGCCGACTGAGGTTTACTATTAATCATGAAGGCAATCCTTTGATCGGAGCAAAGCGGGAAAGTGCCTATCCGATGGAGCAGCAGTTTTCTTCATCACAATATAACAGCACAGTCACGGCATGCATAGATGGGGATGTTATGGGGTTGCCTGAATTGTGCAAAGAGATTGAATTGGATCCATCCAATCCGAGCGTAGGCGTTGATTTCGAATATGATTTTTCTGAAGACATGGGCGGTTTGCGCGCAGTCTTCGTGAAACCAGACGGCATCCGGACAGTTGCTTATGTTCGTTTATATGATCATCAGGGGCAGCTTGTTGCAGAGAAAATAGCCATGCCGACAACAGACTATATTTTTAGTCTCTACCCACTGGAACCAGGTGAATATACGCTTCAGGCTACAGGAGCTCGAACGGGTACGCCCTATGTGCTGGAGCAACAAACCGTTTTGATTCCGGAAGGCGAGATTGTCGATCTAGGGACATTGATGCTGCAGGAGCTTGGAAGCTTCGGCCAGCAACCGGGCAACACGATTATGGTTAATGACCCTGAGGTCACACATGGCGGAGGAACTCGCTTCCGCATCACGTACCAGCATCATGGCGACGAAGTGGTTGAAGACGCCAAGCTGCATATCCGTCTGCCTGATGACCTGACAGTAGAAGACTCGAGCATCTCACTGAATGGAGCTGCTGCTGTGACAACACGTGCAGACAACTCGATCATCATCCCGCTCGGCTCGTTGGAACCGGACGATCAAGGGAGAATTCATTTCTTCGCCAATGTAAAACAATCGGCGCATACAGGGAAGCATACCGTTCAAGCTGTCATCTCCTACGGAGCAAGCGGGGACATCCGCAAGGAACTGATCGGCAGTGTGAATTTACATGTCGGCGGAATATCGATGATATTGCCGGATACGATTCATGAGCGCTCGCTCATCGCACAAGGAAAGGCGCCGGCGGGAAGCATTGTGCGTGTTCTAGTAGATGGACATCTCATTGAACAAACGGTTGCAGCTCCGAACGGATACTGGCATGCAGAAGTTGAGATCTCCGGCGATGACGAAGCGAGATGGTTGCTTGTCGAAGCCGTTGCAATAGCGGATGATCAGGAGTGGAGAGCTACGCCAGCAGAGGTGCTGTTAGATCCCGATATGCCGCGACTGACGAAGGTCTCGTTTCGGCAATTGACCGATGACGAATATTGGGATTCCTCCATGCCTAATAATCTTAGAGTCGCATCAGGGGACTGGACCTCTTTTCAAACTGGAAGCGGTGTTGTGCGGTTCCCTCGTACGATGCTTGCCGGACTCCCATTCGAATTCAAGCTGCATTTCGAAGAGCCGCAAAGCGTAACGAATGTGCGAGTTCATGTGGAAGGACCTGCTGGCGGTACCGCTGAGGCGATGTACGACGAACAGGAACAGGTCTGGCATGCGATCATCGAAACGCGTCGGGATGTACCATGGATTGCTGGGATGATATATGTGGATTTCGATCATGATCACACTGTCATTCCTTCAGATACCAGAACGATGTTGACGGGAGAAGATGCGCAGGCATATATCGAAGAACCAATCAATCCGGCGGAGTGGGATTGGCCAGATTACGCAGAGGATCATGAGACACCTGACAGTGATGACAATCGATCAGGACCAACGTTCAATATGTCCTCTGACTTTATTCAAATGCGGGGCGGTATCACAGGCAAGCTTGATATTGAGCTCAAGACGACGGAAGCGGCAGACTCAGTGCCTGAACAACCGTTTCAGATCAACACTGCCTACTATGGCAGCGAGGACTATGAAATTCCCGAGCCTTGGATTTGGATGAAGGCATCCTTGTTCCAGCCAAGCAAGAGTAAATTGGGAGTGCGTATAGTAGGAGAGGTGCCGTTTGACGCCTTCCTTGAGCAAAATGTAACAGCACCTTATTGGGAAAATGACGCCGCTCTGATCGTAGAGAGCACCGAGGATTCCCGCACGACTTTGAGCTGGCATCCAGCCTATGATGATCTATGGGTACAGCGATATGAGCTGGAGCAGCTAGACGATTCAGGCAATGCAGTCCGTACCTATGAAGTGTTAGGCGATACGTTCCAGCTAGAGCTGGACGACTTGATTGCAGGACAGTCATATACGTTCCGCATCATCGCAGAAGACCCTGCAGGATTACGCACGGCCGGACCGGAGTTGACCTTCACTGCCGGCAATCCCGGCGAGCAAGCATCCGCAGAACAGCAGCAAGCACAAGCTTTAGCTGTGGATCAGCATCAAGAACCGGACTGGATGAAGACGGTGCGCATTGCGTCCGTAGAGGTTAAGCCGACTCGCGTCAAAGTCGCTACAGACTTTATGCTGGATGGTCTCGGTCCAGTTGGAGATATGCTTGGTACTTTCATGGGCGGAACACAGCTTGAAGACGCTGTAGATGATCTCAACGAACTGCTCGAAAAAGCCAAAGATCGCTGTCATGGCGGAGCCCCCCCAGAACTGCAAAAGGCTGTAGATGAAGCCATGCTCGCGCTGGCAGCGGGTTATACGATGTCAACTGCCTTTGCCGTGGGTGGTGTCGGCCTTGGCATGACGGGCGTTGGCGCACCGGGCGCAGCCGCATTTGCTGTGGTCGGAACGATATCGGACTTCGGCATGGCCGCCGTAAGCGGCATTCAGCAGGACCAGGCAAAAGAAGCTTATAAAAGAATCAATCTAAATGATGATTGCGAGGAAGAGAAGGACGAAGATGACAATGATGAGCAACCAACTGGAGGGCCGACTGGAAAGCCAGTAGCTGCTCCGTCCTGGAAAATCGATCCGAGCGGGTTCATCTATGAAATCGTCGAAGAAAACCGTGTCGCAGATGTGACCGCTACATTGCTCTACAGCGAAAACGGAACCGATCCCTATGAAGTATGGGACGGCGAGTGGTGGGGCGAGGAAAACCCGCTTTCATCCAACGCTGACGGTTGGTACGGCTGGGACGTGCCGCAAGGCTGGTGGCAGGTCATCTATGAGAAGGACGGATACGAGACGACTTACAGTCAGCATACGTATGGACCGATCGAAGTGCCGCCGCCGCACTTCGAAGTGAACGTGCCGATGAAATCGTATGCGCCGCCAGAAATAGCGCACGTCGATGCTGCTCTGGACGGGGAAGCTGTAGAAGTCAGCTTCAATCGCCACATTCGTATGCGCACCATTGGTGAGCACACGGCACAACTGTGGACGACGGGCGATGATCCGCAGCAGGTTGAAGGAGAATGGATCGCCCTCGACGCGGTATCCAACCCTTACAAGGAAACGGCTGAAGATGTTGCTCAGACGCTAAGGTTTGTTCCGGCTGAACCGCTCGTGCTAGGAGACGAATACCGCCTGTTCATCCGCGATCTGGTCGAATCGTATGCCGAAGTTTCATTGCTGACGCCGCATGATGCAGTGATTGTCGTGGAAGAGAAACCGGAGGAGCCGTCTAACCCGGGCGAAGGTGACTCAGGCGAAGGCGATCCGGGTGATGGCGACCCGGGTGAAGGTGACTCAAGCGGCGGCGGATCGACACCGATCTATCCTCCGTTTATTCCAGAAGAGGAAACGACCGATGAAGGACTATTGTTCACGAGCGAGGATCAAGAGCTTGCATTCGACAATGGTAATATCATCATTCGTCCGGAAGGCGTTGCCGATCATATTGAAGCAGATACGCTGAAGATGGTTGTGGAACATAGGGATCCATTACAGCAAGATGCACCAGATTCCTTCACGATGTTGAATTTCAACCTACGGGTACAACTGATGGAGAAAGGGCAGGACGACGCGAATTGGCAAACCATCAAACAACTGCCATCCCCGATGGTAATGGAAATCGATCTTTCCGCCTATGATATCGTCTTGCATGATCCTGATAAGACTGGCCTTTACTTTTATGATGAGGGGTCTGATTCCTGGCAGTACATGATGGGTCGTTATGATGAGTCGACGGGCAAGCTGATCATTATTTTAGATCAGTTAGGTGATTTCAGCTTGATACAAGGTGCTGTTTCCTTCACGGATATGGTCGGACACTGGGCACAGCGTCAAGTAGAAGTGTTGGCCGGGCAGGGCATTATTAAAGGACGAAGCGAAGAACGCTTTGATCCGGATGCTTTCATTACCCGAGCCGAATTTACAGCGCTTTTGGTCAGGATACTGCGGATGAACACAAATGGGACGAATTCCAAGGCGTTCCAAGATGTGGAAGACTATCACTGGTTTGCTTCAGAGATTGCGGCGGCGGCCCAAAGCAAGCTTATTAATGGGACGACTGAGCATACATTTGCTCCATTCCGCATGATAGCCAGACAGGAAATGGCTGTGATCATGACACGCGCATTGAAGCAATTAGGAATTGTTGCCGACATCCAAAGTCGTGATGTGGACCAAGCGCTGGAGCGGTTTGAAGATCGTCATCAGCTCGCTGACTGGGCAAGGGAAGACATGGGATGGCTTGTGCAAAAGGAATGGATAAAGGGAAGAAGCTCGGCGATGATGGCGCCGCGTGAGTCCTTGACTCGAGCGGAAGCTGTAATGATGCTGTCAAGATTGCTAGAGGCGTGGTGGGAGCATGATCCTGTGGCGCGAATTACAAAGTAATATTTAGGTTAATGCAAGCCAAGATGACCAGTAAGAAACAGGAAGTACCAGGCTCTTCTCGAGCCAGACACTACGGAAAACTTCCGTGGTGTCTGGCCTTGCTTCAACGATGATGCAATGAAATGACTTGAGGATGTCAAGATTCATACCTAGATCATATGGAGGTTTTATTATGTTGTCGGTACTTAGCAGACAGAAAAGAATGGGCGCTATTTTGCTCATTTATAGTATGGTTTTCGCCATCCTGGTCTTTCCCAGTTCAGCACAGGGTAGTGAGATAAATCGATTAACTCCTGACAATCATTGGGATATGTATAAACCACTAAGCGTCACACAAGATGTCTATGGAAGTTTCTATGTCACAGAGTCTTACATTTTTACAGATCATTCTCTCTTAAAAAAGTTTGATGCGGACTGGAACCTTGTTCAGGAGTGGAGTGGCTTTGATCGTATAGGTACGGTGACAGCTGATGCTTATGGCAACGTCTATGTGGTTGATCAAGGTCCAGGGAGTAAAAGGATTGTGAAAATGGACAGGGATGGCAATGAAGTGCACTCCGTGAATACCCCTGAGCGTGTGCATGGTATCACAGTAGATGCCAATGATTATCTATATACCTCCATGAGTAATGGTCTTAATCAGCAAGTGTACTTGTACGACTTGGAATTAGAGCCGTTAGAAATAGAAGGAGCGCTTGTTGATCCACTTGGCGAATTCGGCTCGGGAGAAGGGGAATTTAGAAGTCCGAAAGGAATTGCCGTTAATTCGGAAGGATATATCTATGTTGTTGATTCAGATAATCAACGCATCCAAAAATTTGAGCCCTTGCCCGATCCGCAGTTTGTCACAGAGTGGGGGTTGGGTGTCGAGGGAGCGGGAGAGGGAGAATTCGACGATCCAATTGGCATAGCGATAGATTCTCAAGATTATATATATATTGCTGACAAGAACAATCATCGCATTCAAAAATTCGATGCTGACGGTGCGTTTATATTAGAGTTTAATGTGGCTACTGACGCTTACAGTGAAGGATTTACTCTTCCACACCACATCTTTATCGATGCCAATGACCATCTCTATGTGACAATGCAAGGTACTAGTAGCGCTATCATGCAGTTTACTGCCGATGGAGAGCATCTGCGCACTATCTCTGCTTCCGGAGAAGGAATAGGACAGTTTATCTATCCTGAATCTATAGCCCTAGATCAGCAAGGAATGTTATATGTCTATGACTATGGAAATCATCGTGTGCAGAAGTTTACTGGCACTGGAGAATGGGTGGATTCGTGGGAGCTAATAAGTGGCTCTGCTCCTGGAGAAGCAGACTATATTTCTGACATGGCAATAGACGGAGATGGATATATATACGTCCAAGATTATTCTGAAAATAGAATTCAGAAGTTTGATCATCAATTCAACTATGTTACATCCTGGGGGGAGGAAGGTGCGGCTCCTGGTCAATTTAAAGACATGTATGGTTTAGTGTTAGACTCTGAGGGGGATCTATATTCCTTGGATAGGGGGAATAACAGAATTGATAAGTTTGATGCAGAGGGTAATTATCTCTTAAGCTTTGGAGAAGCGGGGACAGGAGCAGGACAATTTGACCGGTTAACGAATCTAGCTATTGATGCAGAAGATCATCTTTATGTTGTCGATCGGACTTCCGGTTATTCACGTATTCAAAAATTCACCTCTGCTGGAGATTTTGTTGAGCTCTGGGCAAGTGGAGATAGTTCCCCTGAGTTTCAACTTATAGACGGGATAGTTATCGATCATCAGAATAGGGTGTTCCTATCTGAGCGTGAAGAAAGACGTATTCTCAGCTTTGAGATCGATGGTTCGATCATAGAGAAGTGGGTCGGACCACCGCTCGGTATATTCACCCCTACACGCATGGCGGCAGATAGAGCGGGACACTTATACATCGTGAGTGATAGGGGTCATGCAATCCATACTTTAAATTACTGGCCGCCGGAAGTAAGCGCCACTCTGCCAACTCATCAGGATACTCATGTAGCCGTAGAATCTGATATCCAGGTCATTTTTGATAAAGCGATCCAACAAGGAATGACTTGGAATGAGATGACTCTGAAGAATGGCGATGCACAGGAAATAGATTACTCGGCTTCGCTTAGCGGCAATACGCTTACGCTTCAACCGACTGTTGATCTGGCGTATAGCACCACTTATACCGTTCATATTCCAACTGGAGCCGTAGAAGACAGCAGAGGGAAATGGCTGGCCGAAGCTTATGAAATTACATTCACGACGCGAAGTAATAGCAGTTCTAGCGGAAGCACGGGAGTTATCTATATCCCATCGAATACCTATATGGTTCACCCAAGCGGTACGACCGTCGATTTTAGTACGGGACAGATCATCATACCAGAAGGAGCAGTTAGTCAATCCACTCAAGTCACCATAGAGGAAATCAATCAGACAAACAATCTGCCACTAAATGAGGGTAGTCAGTTCCTGGGAGAAGTAATTGAAGTATCGATAGCCAGTACAAAGGATTTGGAGCAGGAGATAACGGTAAGTCTACACTTCGATCCCTCTTCAGTAGAGGAAGAGCAAGAGGTAAGTATATTTATCTTGGATGAAGAAAGCGAACAATGGATCGAGCTGGATGAAGTAACCATCGACTGGGAGAAGGGTATCGTCAGTGGAGGGATTGATCATGCCGGCACCTTTGCCATTATCTCCTCGAAGGCAGAGGAAGAGTTAGGTTCAGAAGAGCAGATTCGCTTTAGTGACCTAGTTGGACACTGGGCTGAAGAGAATATTCATCAGCTCGTCAATAATGGAGCCATTAGCGGTTATTCAGATGGCACTTTCCGGCCCGATCAATCGATAACCAGAGCCGAGTTTACTGCTATTCTCGTAAAAGCATTCCAATTAGAACAACGCAGTGGGAAGGTGTTCAAAGACACAACCGACCATTGGGCCGAAGAGGTTATTGCTACGGCAGCGGCTCATGGGATCGTCAGCGGCTACGATGAACACACCTTTGGTGTAAATGACTCGATCAATAGAGAGCAAATGGTTACGATGCTAGTAAGAGCGGCACAACTGACTCCAGCACAAGGAAATCTATCGTTTGTGGATCAAGCGAGTATTTCTGCTTGGGCAGAGCAATCGGTAGCTGCTGCCCTGCAATCTGGCTTATTGAGTGGTTATCCAGATGGCACCTTCCAGCCTCAAGCTCAGGCTACGCGGGCAGAAGCAGTTGCCGTCATCTTAAGAGCATTAGAACAATAAAGTCTGGATTTACAAGTCACGGCAAACGAATTGATTTAGAGCAGCAGCCTCTTGGAATGTTCCAAGAGGCTGCTATTTTCTATTTAACTCTAACCTTTTGTTTTTAATCAACTGTTGTATGTGGTCTGTATTATTCTGCTGCTCCATGGAGCCGTGTCTCGTTCTCCTCTGCGTAATCTCCTCGTACGACACCTCATTCGTATTGCCCCACTTCATCCAAGGCAGCTTGTCAAATTGATGATGAAGGATGTCCTTCCATGGATAGGGGCTGCCAGGCGCATAATTATAGGTGCCCATGTTAACGGGATCGGTCACCATCTGTCCCGTCTTCGTATGATAGACCGCTTCGAAGCGACCGTTGTCCGTTATAAACTTCACCTGATAGGCAGCATCCAACTCCTTTACTTCATACCGGTGATACCTGGCACTGTACAGCCGCCATTTGCCCCATGCTGCAAGCGCAATCATCTCTTCCAATCGCTCAGGGGCTTCTCCATACCGATTCAGTTCATTGCGGAAATAATGAATCTCCTTCGTAGTATATGAAAGTTGCCTGACAGCCCTGTCGAATGTATCGAAGAATATCTCAAAGTGATCATGCCCATACAGCGCTTCAGGGTCACTCCTCAGATCGTACATCATTCGAACCAGGATGGCGTGTGCCGCAATGGATTCGGAATGGTCAAATACATACCATCTCCGATGCTCCGAGCGAATGCGAGCATATTGCTCGGCGAGCTCGGAGAAGTAAGCCTGAGATAAAAATGCTGATTGAATCTCAACAGGTATGGAGGGATAGTCGAATTGATCCGTTGACCGAAAATATCCGACAAACGATACACTTAACGCTATAAGAAAAAGGATGATAGCCATTTTGGGCAACCGGCTTTTGATGACTGTTTTCATTTTTCATCACCACCTCTTCTTATTTACCACATTTGGTTCTACTTCTATCATTTCCAGAATTGTAATCGCTTCATTCTTACTACATTCTATGGCCATATTCTACGTTTCGGACATGAAATTATCACAAAAACGATTTGTTTCCGGATTGTCATTTTTCCTACGCATCCATAGCTCTTTGTAGTCATGTGGAAATAAGCTTCTGCTCGCTATAATGACTAAGGGAATAGAAGAGCAGGGGGGTGATATGCAGTGAAATTGAAATTATTCATAAGCAAAATGTCCCTTATCGTTCTTGTCTTGTTCGTCATGGCGGGCTGCTCCGAGCAAGCGCCAGCAGGAGTAGATCCCATGGACGTTGAAGCGAAGCTCGATACGAATCCCGACATTGTCATGGCCGGAGAACAGGTGGAGATGACGACGTCATTCACGGGTGCGGATTTCACAGAGACGGCTGAGGTACAATTCGATATTCGGGTGGATGGCAAGGTGAAGCTGGTCGAGGCAGCTTATACCGGGAATGGACAGTTTACCGGAAGCTTCACTTTCCCGAAGAAGGGTATTTACGACGTGTATATTCATCTCTATGAGGATGAGCTACATGTGACGAAGAAAAAGCTGCTTGAGGTGAAGGAATGATGAACGCTAAATGGGAATGGAGAAGAAGTGTGGCTTCTCTGCTCATTCTGCTTTGTCTTGTAACGATTCCATGGCTGCTCCATCCGTCTGAGACTGAGGCAAGCGGATCTTCATTACAAGCTATCATCGATCATGGGGATCCGGGAGCGACAATTGTGGTTCCTCCTGGCTCGTACAATGGCCCTGTTCGTATTGCCAAGACCATATCGCTCATTGCGGATCAAGATGGTACTGTAACGGTGACGAACGACAGCGAGGAGCCGGCAGTAACGATTACTGCCGACGATGTAACGATAGATGGCATCACGATTCAAGACGAGTCTGTGAAAGAAGCGCCAAGCGTGTTAGTGGAAGGTGACCGTGTCCATCTTAAGGAGTTGAGCATTGCCACAGGCTCTGACGGCATTCAGCTTAGGGGGACACAGGATGGCATAGTGGAGAGCAGCAGCATCACATGGGGAGCTTCGGAGCGTACGAAAATGTTCAATAGGGGCAATGGCATCGATCTGTATGAGGCTCATGCGGCGGTGGTGCAAGGCAACCACATTACGTCGATGTATGACGGTATCTATATGGAGAATAGCGACGAAACGCTGGTTACGGGTAATGAAATCCGCCAATCCCGTTACGGTGTGCACTGCATGTATACGAAAGGGACGATCGTGCAGGACAATGTCGGGACGAAGAACATTACTGGAGCCATGATTATGTCAGTGCAAGATGTAATCGTGGAGCGCAACGTATTCGCCAAGCAGAATGAAAACGTCAATTCGCAAGGCATTTTGTTGTATGACGCACATCATTCGATCGTGCGTTCCAACATTGCGGAGGGGAATCGTGTCGGCTTGTATGTGGAGCAATCGACGAATAACACGATTGAGAAGAACGAGATGAGGGGCAATTTCACCGGACTTCAACTGCTCTCTTCGGAAGAGAACATCGTTAGGCATAATTCTTTTATTGGCAACGTCCATGCTGCCGGAGCCAGAAGCAGCAGCGGCAACGAACTGAGGGGGAATTATTGGGATTCCTTTCAAGGCCTTGATGCAACCGGTGATGGAAGCAGCGATATCGGATATGCCATCAATCCATTTTTTGAGAAGTTGGTGAAGAAGAAGCCGGTATTTCAATTGTTTTTTCAATCACCCGGCATGGTTTTTCTGGAGGGGTTGTATCAATCGCAGCGAAGCGACTGGGCGACAGACGAGGCGCCGTTAATCTCGCAACCCACTAGTGATGGAAGGCCGCAAACAGCGGGCAGCGATTGGATAACCGGACTCATCGGTGGCGGATTGCTGCTCGGAGCTGGGACTTTATTATTTGCGATGAGAAGAAGGGATAGATGAATATGAAGAGATGGACGGTTACTGTCATGCTGATCACCGTTATTGTCCTATTGGGGGCTTGTGGCAAGCAAGGGTATAAACCGGAAGCTATTAATGAAGAAACAGATCGTTGCGCAGTTTGTAATATGGCAGTGAAGGACGATCAGTATGCGACGCAAATTATTACGACGGACGGACAATCGTTGAAATTCGACGATATCGGCTGCATGAATACTTGGAAGAAAGAGAACGATACGACAACGATCGGAGCGTCCTTCGTACGCGATTACTACAGCAAGCAATGGCTTCATTACGAGAAGGCGTATTATGTATACGATCAATCGTTCAAGACACCGATGGCCTACGGCATCGTCTCGTTCGAAAAGAAAGAAGACGCCGAGAGCTTCGTCAAGGAGCAGGGCAAGGGTAAGCTAATGACGGCTGACGAGCTGGCGGATCATTCATGGGAAGTGAACCGCGACATGATGCAAGGTCATGGCGATTCGCATAGTCATTCGCACGATATGAAGGGCAATGATGCGGATCAAGTGGAGCATAGTGAGATGGAAGAGCATAAAGGCAAAGAAGGTCATCAATAATGCGTCACTCCGCTCAGATCGCTTTGAGAGAAATTCGGATGGGCTTGCGCAATCCATGGTCTTATTCTTTCATGGCGCTATTCTCATTATTCATGCTGAGCTTGCTTCTGATCAACGCGCAAGGCTATGCGGAAGGTTATTCCGGCATTACGGGAACGATGATGAACCTAATCCTCTATTTGCTGCCATTAATGGCGTTAATGTTGGGCTCCTTCTCGATAACGGGCGAGAAGGAAGAGGGGAACGGGGAGCTGCTCTCCACGTACCCTCTTCGAACGAGCGCATTTCTTGCAGGCAAATACGCCGGTCTGATTATCGTCATGATCAGCATTGTATCCATCGGCTTTGGGCTCGCGGGCTCAATCAGCTTCCTCACGGGTCAAGGCTTCAGCTTGCAGGCTTACACACTGTTGCTTGCGCTGTCCGTCTCATTGGTGCTGATGTATACGGCGATCGCGTTGCTAATCGGTACGCTTGCGAGTAATCGTTGGCAGGCATTGACCGTGTCGGTCGGCATATGGTTCTTCACTGTTATCGCTTGGCCTGCATTGCTCATTGCCGCATTGGGCATGATGCCCTACATGTGGATTAAGCCAGCGGTATCCGCGCTGACGGTGCTGAATCCGGCAGAGCTGTCTCGATTATTCATTGTCGTCAAGCTGGGTGGAGGGGCAGTGCTAGGGCCAGACTACTATGAGTGGGTGAAGTGGGTGCGCAAGCCGTCCGGTACGCTCGCATTCTTCCTCGCGGTTAGCTTATGGATTGGCATGCTAACGGGAATGTCGATTGGGCTATGGGAGAGGAGGAGGAAGCGTGTCTGAAGCATTCGTCACGATAGACGGGATAGGGAAGACGATAAATAAGCAGCTTGTGATCAAGGACTTCAGTCTAAGCATAAATAAGGGACAGATTATCGCGCTTTGCGGCGGCAACGGAGCGGGCAAGAGCACGATGCTGCGCATGGTGGCCGGGATCATGCAGCCGGATTGCGGCAGTATCCGAATCGACGGGCAGGAGTGGAGGCGGGATCGCATCCGATACGCCGAGCAGATCGGCTACATGCCGGACGACTATCGCTTCAGCTCGGGCTTGACTGCGATGGAGACAATGACGTTCTGGGCGAAGCTGAAGGGACTGTCCAAGCAGACCGCTATTGAGCGGCTTCAACAGGTCGGACTTCACCATACGGGCAGCAAGCCGGTCACTTCGTTCTCCAAAGGCATGCGGCAGCGGATACTCTATGCGCAAGCACAGCTTGCAAAGCCGCCGCTGCTGCTGATGGACGAGCCTACGAACGGACTTGATCCTTACTGGATGGATGAATTCGTCCGGCTTGTGCGCCAGGCTACCGGACAAGGGCAGACCGTTTTGTTCTCCACCCATCAATTGCAGATCGCGGCGGCGGCGGACAGAATTATATTTTTGAACGAGGGAGTGGTTGCCCTGGAAGGAACTGCTGAGCAACTAAGAGAGCAACTGGGCGCATCGGAATGGCTGCCGGCTTTCTCTTCCTTATATATCGGTTCTAATCCGGAGGCCGGTGCAGCAGGAGCAAGAGATGATTAACGCGAAGCACAGACGATGGCTGCAGTGGAGCCTGTTCCTTGCATTAGCAGCCGTATGCGCATGGGTCGTCTTCAAGGGAGAGGCAACCCCTAAGCCGCCTGCAATCGGAGACATAGCGCCTGACTTCATACTGAATACTTTGGACGGTGAGTCGGTGAAGCTGCAGGATTACAGAGCAAGCAAGCAGCCTGTACTCATTAACTTCTGGGCTTCCTGGTGCACGCCTTGCGTGAATGAGCTTCCCATGATAAACGAAGCGTACAAGCATACTGAAGGAGTAGAAGTACTGGCCGTCAATGTAGGAGAATCCCTGGAGAAAGTGAACCGCTTCATGGAGCGCTACGAGTTGACATTTCCAGTACTGATGGACGGGCAGCAAGAAGTGAAGAAGCAGTATAGCGTTACCGGCTTGCCGCTCAGCCTGTTGCTGGACCGTGACGGTCGTATCGTCGATATCGTTAGCGGCGAGATGACATTTGACGAGATGATGAGGTTGCTTGCAACATTAGCGCGATTCCCACAGTCTAAATAATATGGATAAATAATGGAATAAGTGGGGGGTGCTCAGTGAGAGCGGGAAAGATCGCGATAGCGGTGTCTATCATCGTACTTGCAGCAGCTTGCCAGAATGGAGGGGATGACCTTCAGAGAACATTCCATCATGACCCGATCTTAAGGGCAACCGTTCAGCCTAATGAAATGCCTTCGTTGAAGGAAGTGCCTACAGAAGAAGTTACAGAAGAAGTGTCAGAGCATATGGACGATAAGCTGCGGTTGCGAAAGTTGGAGGACGGCTTTCAGTTACTGTATGAGGAAGATGAAGGTGAAGAGATCCATGTTATGGAGACATTTGTTTCCCCTGCTGTCGCCGGACACTCCTATGCTGTTCATATTGTCCGAAGGACAGTTGATAGTGAAGACTATTTAGTCAGGGAAGCAGTCGTTGTGAATGCCAGTGGGCAGTCCTACAAGGTCTATCAACTATATGAAGCAAACGTTGAGGATATCTACAATCCAGATTCTGTCGCCAAAGCGTATGGTTTTTTGGATGATCGCCACCTTCTGTATGTGGGAGTGGCAAATGAGCAAGAAGGTAACGGGTATTATTATGAAGTGAAAAAACTCAATATTGAAACAGGTGAGACAGAAACCATTGTTCCCATGATTCCAGATGTGCCACATGACGATTTTTTCTCCAGGGGATGGTTGAATGAGAAGAAGGATAAATTAATTCTGATCACGCACGGGACAGGATTAATGTGGAGCATTGATCTGGCGAATGGCAATGCTAAACGTACTGAGCATCGTTTCAAGCAACCTTGGCCTTTCTTCATGACAACTCCTTCTGCAGACGGTGATGCATTCTGGTATTACAATTATGAGACAAGTGTGTACACTTTGCACGATTCTGACGGCAATCTGCTTGCGGAACGGCCACCAATCGAAGGTTACGATACTTATCCCGCATTTATGTGGAGCCCGGACAGCCGATACGCTGCCTTTCATCATACGAAGGACAGAGATAGTTCGAAACCGATTCAAGATGTCGGCGAGTGGCAGGTGGTCGCTATGGATAGAATCATATTCATGGATAAGTTCGGGAACGAGGTCGCTACTGTGGAAGCAGTTCCCGGCACAAATGTAGAAGCGGTCGGATGGCTTGAAGGGAATGGTCATCTTGTACTCATCCGCCAGTATGAGTGGGAGCTTGAAGACGATGAAGGGAATAGTGGAATAGGAGCGAAGGGGAATTCACAATTTTATCTGTTCAATATCGAATCTGGCCACAGAACAAAATTGCGAATGGTTGAGGGTGTCCCGCGAGCAAGAGGATTGCTTCCGATACGTACGGCCAATCCAGTGAC
This sequence comes from Paenibacillus chungangensis, assembly GCF_042675905.1. Lineage (NCBI taxonomy): Bacteria > Bacillati > Bacillota > Bacilli > Caryophanales > Paenibacillaceae > Paenibacillus > Paenibacillus chungangensis. The sequence continues at coordinate 55,333 of NZ_JBHTJZ010000033.1, forward strand.
AGGTCTTGATCAAGCGCTGTTCTTGGTGAATTTAGAGCAATCGATCGTCATAACATCGACTGACAGCGGGAGATGGATTACCGACGATTCGGACACTTCCTTCTCTTGGACGGCGGACGATGTCGATTCCAATCGATATATTCATTATCGGTACGACACGGCGACAGGCGAGACTACCGTTCTGTCCACTACGAATTCTTCAGATGTGCATAGCATCGGTCAAGATTGGCTTGCTACTAGCGATATGAGGTATGTACAATTAAGCAGATAATGAACCGGGTCAGCGAATTTGATCGCTGACCCGGTTGTTTGTGCTTGTCCTACAGTACGCTGCCGCCGAAGATCATGCGGTATTCCCACTGTGTGCCTTTGACGGAATCGACGCGTACGCCGCCGCTCTTCTTGGAATACGTATGCAGGATACGACCGTTTCCGAGATAGAGCGCCACATGAGTTACGGTTTGCTTCGACTTGTTGATCTTCGTATAGTTGGACTTGGAAGATCCCTTGTACGACATGAAGAAGACGAGATCACCGCGCTTCAAGCTGGACCAGCTTGTTTTTGGCGTGGAGTATTTTTTCACATAAGCGGCTTGTGTACGGGATGAGCCTGGAATTGTCTTGCCCGCTGCTCTCTTGAATATATGCTTAACGAAGTCGGAGCAATCGAAGGTTGTCGTCGTATTGCGATTGGAACCGAATTCGTAAGGCGTTCCTAGATATTTGCCGCCTAATTGAATCGTCCGTTCGATCTTCGCCGATTTCGATGAAGTACTTGCCGCATAAGCTGCTTGTCCATGTCCATCTAATGGAAGCGGCACGATGCCCGTTGTAAGCAATGCTGTCGATACGACTGCTGCAATAATCGTTTTCTTGAATATATTTGGTCTCACGATGTATAGCACCTCCTGGTTGGTAGCTATACCGTAACACAGCTCCTGCAAGCGATTTAAGCTGCAAAATATGGTCTCGTTTCCATTACTCCCCCTTCGGGCGGGTGAGAGACTCGACCTAGGTCTAGTGCATAAACCGCCAAAAGTCTGTTTTATCAAAGGGTTAAAGCATCTATACTAAGTACATAAGCAAGAACAACAGCAACTGACTCAAGAAGCTTTATGAGTAAATTCTAATCGAGGGAAGGGGATGGGATTTCCGATGAATGGAAAAAGCGCCTTAGGCGTGCTGCTCGTGATCATCGGCGCTCTGGCAGTACTTAACATCTTCAACATTAATATCGGAGCCATATTCGGCTGGATGCTTCCGTTCATCCTGATCGGATTCGGCATATACGGTTGGATGAACCGGAAGAAGGTGATCGGCGGGTCGTTAGTCGCGATTGGAGCGATCATGCTGATGAGCAAGCTGGGCAGCGTTCTACTGTTGCTCTTGGCGATAGGCCTGATTATAGCTGGCATCACATTGTTCAAGGGCGGCACAAGCAGCAACAGAAGATCATACTGATTGGAGGATATGAGGGATGAGCATCGTACGGCGAATACGTGACATTACTGCAGCAACATTGAATGAGCGATTGGAGAAGGCGGAAGACCCCGTTCGCATGATTGATCAGTTCCTCTGGTCGACGCGCGAAGAGATTATCGCAGCGGAGAAGCTATATCAGCAATATATGAACCACAGCAGTCAATTAAAATCTCAGTGGCTGAGCGCCGAGCAGCAGAGAGAACGCCGCGAGCAGCAAGCTTACACCGCTCTGAAAGCTGGCGAAGAGAACTTGGCTCGTATGGCTCTGCACGAAAAAGCAAGCTGCGAGGAAAGGGCGGCGCAGTATAGAGATTTATACGAACAAAGCAGACAAAATACATTGGATCTTGAAGAGCAGCTGAGACAGCTGAGAAGCGAATATCAGACGGTATACGATAAGCGTGAATATTACGTGGCTCGAATGGAATCGCTCAAGCTGCAGCAGCGCATGAACCAGCGTATGCAGAACGGGTTAAGCGACGGCAGTCATCCCGGAACGGTGTTCAGGAAAATGGAAGATCGTATCACCGATTTGGAACATGAAGCCCGGAGCCTGCGCGACATTAGACGTGCGGGAACGGGACTGGGAGAGCCTATCGGCCCATCGATTGGCTCGGTGATTGAACAAGAGCTTGAGGAATTGAAACGAAAGCTTAAGAAGGAAGGATGGTCAAGTTGAGGAAACTATATCGCTCCAGACGGGACAAAAAGCTGTCCGGACTGTGCGGCGGATTGGGCGAGATGCTGAATGTCGACGCGACATTGCTTCGAATTCTGCTGATCATCATCACCATATTGTCCAGCGGAACGGTCATTCTCATCTACCTGATTGCCGTTATGGTGGTGCCGAAGGAGCCGCCGGTCTATAATGGCTATGGTTCAGGCGGTTACGGCTCACCGGGCGGAGGTTATGGACATTATACGGGTCAAGGCCCGAGTCCAGGCCCAGGTCCAGGACCGCAATATGGTAATGGCGGAGGCTTTCAATACAATGCCCAGCAGGGCGGATGGAAGCAGGGCATGAACAATGCTTATGAAGAACCGGCGGTCAATTCGCAATTCGACAGCATGATGGACGACTTGGAGAAGAAGGCGCTGCGTCGTGAAATTGAAGAACTGAAATCAAAACTGGCTAAATACGAGAAGGGAGAATCATAATATGGGTATTTTCAAAAGAATGAAGGATATGACGAAGGCTTCGATGAACGAAATGCTGGACAAAATGGAGGACCCGATCGTCATGCTGAATCAATACTTGCGTGACATGGAAACGGAAATACATCAAGCGGAAGTGACTGTAGCAAAACAAATGGCGAATGAGCGCCGCATGCAGCAGCGCCTCGACGATGCGATCCGCAATGCAGCCGAGCGTGAATCCAAGGCGGAAGCCGCACTGAGAGCAGGGCAGGAAGAACTGACGCGCAAGCTGCTGGAGGAGAAGCTGTACTTCGATCAGAAGGTTACGGAATATAGCAACCTGCATGCCAGCACGAAGGCGCAAGCCGAGGAATTGATGCAGCAGCTGCATGGTATGAAGGAAGAGTTCTATCAGCTGCGCAACAAGCGCAACGAGCTCGTATCCCGTGCGCAAGTGGCGAAGGCACAGAAGCAGATGGCTCAACTTACGACGAACCATACGATCGACAGCGGCTCGGCATCGCGTGGCTTCCATCGGATGGAAGAGAAGATCATGCAGTTGGAAGCGGAAGCCGACGTTATGCGCGCTCCTTACGCTGTAGGCTCCTCAACTCCGGTCAGCTCCGCAGATATTGAGCGCCGCATGCAGGTGGATGAGCAACTGGAAGCAATGAAGAACAAAATGAACGCTTCCAAAGCTTCCGAATCGAATTAAATTATCTCTATAATGAAAGCAGCGGACCGATCACGGTCTGCTCTTTCATGCGTAAAGCTGTACAGCTACAATAGGCTGCAAGGAGCGGTGAAGAGGAATGCACGAAGGGCAGAATAAAGACGGGCAAGCGCCGGAGAAGGCAGCACGTAAGCGAAATGCGATTGAGATGGTTTTATGGCTGCTCATCATTATCAGCTTCGTCATCATCGTTCTGCAAGGCATCGGCGCAATCGAGCTGTTGACTTTGCAGGGAAAGTGGGCCATTATCGGCTTGAGCGGAGTCGGTATCGCCCTGGCCGCCGCGACGTTGAACGGCTATCTTCAGAACTCCAAGCTTAAAGCGACATTGAAGCGTCTGACAGAGCAACAGGTGAGGCGCAAGTTCGCCGTTACATTGCCTAGCGATGAAGGAGAGGGCGGAGCGGAAGCCACGCAAGCGGACGAGAACCAGGAATGGACAGCGAAGGTCAGATTCACGGCTGTAATAGAAGAGAGACAACGGCTAGCCAGAGAGCTTCACGATGCGGTAAGCCAGCAGTTGTTCGCGATATCCATGACGGCGACTGCTGTTAGCCGAACGATCGAGAAGGACTGGGAGCGCGCTAGACGGCAAGTTCAGTTAATCGAGGAGATGGCTGCCGTCGCCCAATCCGAGATGCGGGCACTGCTGCTCCATCTGCGTCCCGTTCATCTGGATGGGAAGAATCTGGGGCAAGCCTTGACGGTGCTGGTGGACGAGCTCCAGCAAAAAATTCCAATGAACATAACATTGGAAGTGGATAAAACGATCTCGCTCCTGCCGCAAGCGGAGGATCATCTGTTCCGAATTGCGCAGGAAGCGCTGTCCAACACGCTGCGGCATGCGAAGGCGGACAGTATGCATATACGTCTGCTTCGTCTGGACGACAAGGTACATATGACCTTGCAGGATAGCGGAATCGGGTTCGATCTGGAGGAGAAGAAGCAAACCTCTTACGGACTGCTGACGATGGAGGAACGAGTCAATGAACTGGGAGGGGCACTGCAGATGATCTCCCAGCCGGGCGAAGGCACGACCATTCACTTGTGGATACCGATGAACGCCGGTGCGGCCATCGGTTAGCGCAGTGAATCATGGAAGGGGTATGGAGAAGATGGAGGAGGCAATCAAGGTATTGCTGGTAGACGATCATGAGATGGTGCGGATTGGTCTGGCAGCCGTTCTGGATACGGAAGATGGTATTGAGGTCGTCGGCGAAGCAAGCAATGGAGTGGACGGCATTCGAATGGCTCAGCTCTATAAGCCCGATGTGGTGCTGATGGATCTCGTCATGGAAGGCATGGACGGTGTCGAGACGACGGAGAAGCTGCTTGCGCAGCATCCCGACTGCAAGGTAATTGTTCTGACCAGCTTTATCGACGACAGCAAGCTATATCCCGTTATCGAAGCGGGAGCGTTCAGCTACTTGCTGAAGACATCCAGAGCGCATGAAATTGCGGAAGCGATTCGGGCTGCTTCCAGAGGGCAGTCCGTTCTGGAATCGCAGGTAGCCGTGAAGATGATGAATCGCTTCAGGCAGCCGAAGCAGCAAGAGCAGGCTGCATTGCATGAGGATCTGACGGAGCGCGAGATGGAGGTGCTCATGCGAGTAGCGCAAGGCTTGTCCAATCAAGAGATTGCCGATCAGCTCTACATCGGCGTGAAGACAGTGAAATTTCATATTACCAATATATTCAATAAGCTGCATGTGGAAGACCGGACCCAGGCGGCCATATACGCGCATAAGCACGGGATTGCGGAATAATGGAATTAACCGTATTTATTGACCAGCAATCCCCTTACCGGCAGCGGCCAGTACGTGTACATCGCTCCATAATACATGGCGTACGGATAAGCAGAGGGGAATGGAAGCTTGAGCAGATCGATTCCCCTGCGCTGCTCGGCATAGCCCAGCGCGCGGTTCAATTCCGTCAGTAGTCCGTCAGTTCCCCCCAGCAGCCGTTTGACATGAGAGGCATCAAGCGGTTTTTCCAACTGTTCGCTGCCTTCAGGTCCCATATCCAGCGCCTCGATTGCCGGATGCCTTAGGGCGATTGCAATGACGCTCCAAACTTCCTCACGAAGATAATCCCCATGCCGCTTGTAGCTGTAGCGCAGTGAAGCGATCAACCGCGACACACAATTCCGTATGTCCAGACAATTCTCCTCCCACCCGGATATCCCCAATTGCCGATGAAGCCGGTCAAGCTCCGCCTGGGCATCTCTTGCCAGCTTCAACCACTCTGCTGCGCTGTCAGCAGCTTGAAAGTACTGCTTGCTCCATTCACTTTGGGATTCCCTCGTTATACTCTCTGCGAATCGCTGGGGTATAATCGCGTAGCGATGTAAGGAGCGGATAGGCGTATAATCAGAAGTGTGTTCAATTCTTCTAATACTGGACATGTCATTTGCCATGCTGAACCCTCCTATTCTGTCTCTTATTTGCTTCGTTATTCTCGGATATGGCAAGTGTACAAGAGATGAAGCGAGAAGACTGGCGAACGGTGAAGTCGAATATTGCGGTTAGGTGAAAGGGATAACTTAACGGCCGCCAGGCAGGAATATCTTGTGTCAAGGTCAAAATAATAGGAAGGTCCGGCAATCTATGTATACAGGCATCTTATTCATGCCAAGGCGTAAGTGTGCGAACACGGGCCCTTGGGCGCAGGGGGATGTTGCATATGTATATACCGAAGGATAAGGCTCTTCCGCTCGGTTATGATGAACAAGCTCAGAGGCATGGAAGACGGGGAACGAGCAAGCGCAAGGTTATGTCTTCATGGCTGCTGCCGATGTTGCTGCTTGTAATGCTGTGTATCGCGGCATTCGTGCAATCCATGATGGGAAGCAGTCAGGAGCAAACGCAGGATATGACTCTTCATGATCTGGAACAACTATGGAATTGGAGCGATGAACTCTACCTAGGCGGTGCCCGTACCGCACAATGGACGCTGCGATGGGATGTCACCCTTGCTGCAGAAGAAGCGGAGCGACTGGCGTCAGCCATATTCCGTCACGAAGATGGCACTCCGCTGGACAAGATCGTCACGGGGGACGGTGAAGTCATTTCCGCTCGCATGCCGGCAGGAGGGGAAACGGTCCGTTGGTACAGGGTAGAGCGGCATGACGACTACGATCGCTATATGCTGCTGTTGGAGGCGAATGGAGAGGTATCCTTAACCTTGCAGAGACTGCTGGGAGCGGTGAACCGCTTGTCGACGCTGATGGGGGAGCAATCGGCGTCTTATGCGGTCAGCATGAAGGCAAGTGGTTATACGAGGCATGGGAATGCTGCGGATACACTGCAACGGCTTGCTCTGGCCGAGGAGAGGGAGAAGTATGAAGATGCGGGAACCGTCAGCCGCACCTTATATTCCGCACAGCTTCGGAGCGGAATTACGATTGCGCAGGGACGAATGGCCAATCTTCAGCTTTCGCTGCATGAAGATACGGAATCGGATGGCAGTAAGCTAACGATTGGCGTTCCGCTTATTTCCGGAGAGTTCTAGCGAATTGATGATTAGAACAATTTAAGATGCTTATCAGTATTTTTTATGACCAATACAATGGCGTACAAGTGTTGAATATGTTACACTACATAACATGCGAAATGTCTAAAAAATAACAGAAAGAATGAGGCAAATGACCCATAACACATCATTTGAAGCTGTCACCTCGACAGGTGCGGTTTATTATTTGTTCGGAGCTACGGGCGATTTGGCGCGCCGCAAGTTGTTTCCTGCACTATACAGTTTATATAAAGAAGGCAAGCTTTCGAACAATTTTGCTGTTGTAGGACTGGCGCGTCGACCGCGTTCCAATGAACAGTTTCGCTCCGACTTGTACGAATCCATAAATGAATTTTGTCGCTACAAAGCGGATGACGAAGAGCTATGGAATGCGTTCGCACAGCATTTTGTGTATATGTCGCTTGACATCAACAATGTTGACGGCTTCCGGGAGTTGAACACGCTGTCTTGCGAACTGGAGGAGCGCTTCGATATTCCGGGCAACCGCTTGTTCTATCTGGCTCTTGCTCCGTCGTTATTCGGCCCTGTATCGTTCAATCTGAGAGATGGCGGAATGTTGGAGACGAAGGGGTGGCACCGGCTTGTCATCGAGAAGCCGTTCGGCTACGATCTACCTTCCGCTCAACAGTTGAACGAACAGTTGAATCAGGTGTTCAAGGAAGAAGAAATATTCCGAATTGATCATTACTTGGGCAAGGAAATGGTACAAAATATCGAAGTCATCCGGTTCGCCAACGGATTCTTCGAGCCATTGTGGAATAATAATCATATCGCTAACGTCCAGATCACCTTGTCCGAGACGGTAGGGGTAGAAGAGCGAGGCGGCTACTACGACAAATCCGGCGCGCTGCGCGATATGGGACAGAACCATATGCTGCAAATGCTTACGATGATTGCAATGGAGCCGCCTAGCCGTCTGCACGGCGAGGATATTCGCGACGAGAAGGTGAAGGTGCTTCGATCACTACGCGGATATTCTTCTAGTGAGGAAGTTCGCAGCAATGTTGTACGCGGTCAATATACGTCAGGTCAAGTAGGAGAGAAGGAGCTGCCCGGTTACCGCCAGGAGGATTCCGTCGATGAGCAATCGACGACGGAGACGTACTTCGCTGCGAAAGTATTCGTGGACAACTTCCGCTGGGCTGGCGTGCCGTTCTATATTCGTACGGGCAAGCGGCTTCCGGTGAAGACGACAGAGGTTGTGGTGGAATTCAAGTCCGAAGCGCAGAACGTCTTGTTCGCGCAACGTCAGAAGCTCGCACCCAACTTGCTTGTCATTCGCGTCAATCCGATGGAAGGCATCTACATTAAGATTAATGCCAAGAAGCCGGGTTCTGACAACGAGGTTCAGCCGGTGTCGATGGAGTTCTGCCAGAGCTGCCAGATCGGCATTAACACGCCGGAAGCTTATGAGCGGCTCATTCACGATGCAGCGCGCGGCGACTCCACCTACTTCACACGCTGGGACGAAGTGTCCCATGCCTGGGCATTCGTAGACGGGATCGCGAAGGCTTGGCAGGAAGACAGCAGTGATCTGGAATTCTACTCTGCAGGTTCGTGGGGGCCGGAAGCGGCTGTGAAGCTGCTGGACAACGACGGATTCCACTGGTGGCCGGTCAACGGCCAAGATGAAGATAATGTCATATGGATAACGAATAGCGGTATATAATCGCAGTTATCCGATACGGAGATTGGTGAAGGGAAGGCAAGCATGAGCGATACATTAAGTAATGAAATAAAAAAGGAAGTCGATAAACGGCGCACGTTCGCCATTATCTCCCATCCCGACGCAGGGAAGACGACCCTGACCGAGAAGCTCCTCCTGTTCGGAGGAGCCATTCGGCTTGCAGGGTCGGTCAAGGCCAGGAAGGCGAGTAAGCATGCGACGTCTGACTGGATGGAAATCGAGAAGCAGCGGGGGATCTCCGTTACTTCGTCCGTGATGCAATTCGATTATTTGGGCCACCGCGTGAACATATTGGATACGCCGGGTCACCAGGACTTCAGTGAGGATACGTATCGCACGCTGACGGCGGCGGACAGCGCGGTCATGCTGATCGACGTCGCGAAGGGCGTGGAAGTACAGACGATCAAGCTGTTCCAAGTGTGCCGTAAGAGAGGCATTCCGATCTTCACCTTTATCAACAAGCTGGACCGTGAAGGGAAGAGCCCGTTCGAGCTGATGGAGGAGCTGGAGCAGGTGCTGGGTATCCGCTCGGTGCCAATGAATTGGCCGATCGGCATGGGCCGCGAGCTGTCCGGCGTCTATGACCGTATGAAAAATCAAGTCGAGCTGTTCAATGGCGACGATCATTCCAAAATCGAAGTGCGTCCCGTCAGCGACTATCGCGATTCCGTCATTCGCGAGATGGCAGGCGACTTCATGGCGGATCAGTTAATTGAGGAGTTGGAGCTGTTGGACGTCGCGGGCGATCCCTTCGACATCGATAAGGTGCAGGCAGGCGAGCTGACACCGATCTTCTTCGGCAGCGCCGTGAACAACTTCGGCGTTCAGACTTTCCTGGAGAACTTCCTGCAGCTTGCGCCGAAGCCGACGCCTCGCGTCAGCACGGAGGGTGAGATCGCGCCGACGGACGAGAACTTCAGCGGCTACGTATTCAAGATTCAAGCCAATATGAATCCTGCGCATCGCGATCGCATCGCGTTCCTGCGTATATGCTCCGGCCGATTCGAGCGGGGAATGGCCGTGCGTCATGTCCGCAACGGGAAGCAGATTAAGCTGTCCCAACCGCAGCAGTTCCTTGCGCAGGATCGGGATATCGTCGACGTTGCTTATCCTGGCGATATTATCGGTCTGTTCGATCCTGGTATCTTCCGGATCGGCGATTCGCTGTCGCAGAAGTCGGATATTATCTTCGATGAGTTGCCAACGTTCTCTCCCGAGATATTCGCGAAGGTGACTGTGAAGAACGCGCTGAAGCACAAGCAGTATCAGAAGGGTCTAGATCAGCTGACAGAGGAAGGCACGATTCAAGTTTTCTATTCTACCGGCAATTTCGACGAGACGATACTTGGCGTCGTCGGTCAGCTACAGTTCGAAGTGTTCGAGCATCGAATGCGGATGGAGTACGGCGTAGAGGTGCAACTGCACCGCATGAGCTTCCAATTCGCCAGATGGATCGTTGATGAGCGGATCGACCCGTCCAAGTTCCGAATTAACTCAACGCTTGTGAAGGATAAGAAGGGCAACTTTGTCGCTCTGTTCGAGAACGAGTATGCCATGCGCACGGCGATGGACAAAAATCCGAATTCCAAGTTTTTGGAGACGGCTCCTTAATAATGAGCAACCCCTCAAGACAGCACTTAACCTGCTGTGAGGGGTTGTTTTTTAATTTGCTGTTGTGCAACTTTTTGCCGCATTGCGTCGTTTGATAGAGGAGTATTAAGGCGTCAACTTGTGGTTAATAGTGGAGGAGGCAACTCTTTCATTGTCTCGGCTAGCATACTAGACTATAATGATTGGATGGACTTCAGAAAAGGGGTTTGAGAGAATCAGATGAATAACAAGAAGCTGCTAGTCTTCGCATTGGTGGGCACAATTATTGTCATTATGGCCTCATTATTCTATGTTGTGTTATCACAAAGCAAGGGCTCTGGCCAGGTGAATCCGGTCGATCAAGGGAAGGTTGAACCTGTCGCTGCAGAGCTGCAGGAGGTCAAGCAAACTGACGTACTGGAGGAACAATATGATGTCGTCGTCGTCGGAACGGATCCCGAAGGGGTGATGGCTGCAATATCCGCTTCCAGAAATGGACTGAAAACGCTGCTGGTAGACGGCAAAGACAGAGAAGTGCTGGGCGGCCTATTCACAGTGGGCTGGCTGAACAGCCTGGATATGAACTATACACCTGATAACAAAGGCTATTATAATGAAGGATTGTTCAAGGAATGGTACGAGAAGGTCGAAGGGGATTCATTCGACATTACAACCGCCGCCAATGCGTTCCAAGAGATGGTCGAAGCGGAAGAGAATTTAGATGTACGCTTGGGCGTGGAATCCATTGAGCCGGTGACCGAGCAAGCTAGCGATGCGAAGAAGGTGAAAGGCGTAAAGCTGGTCACAGGTGCTGGGGATGAATTGATTATTGCCGCGAGTGTTGTCATCGATGCGACGCAGGATGCCGATATTGCCGCTGCCGCCGGCGCTAAGTTCACTTTCGGTCGCGAGGATATCGGGGACAGCGAATCTCTTATGGCTGTGACGCCGGTCTATACGCTGACCAATGTGACGCCGGAGGTATGGAAAGCGATCAATGATAGCCTGAACGGCGATGACGATCCCAATACTGGCGCCAACAAGTATAGCGCTTGGGGATACGTCGGCATGTGGAAATATGAATCGACCAATCCGGAGCGAATACGCACTCGCGGTCCCAATCTCGGTCGACTTAATAACGAGACGATGCTTGTCAATGCGGTGCAAATCTTCGGCGTGGACCCATTCGATCCGAAGTCCGTGGAAGAAGCGTATGAAATTGCGCGCAAAGAGCTGCCGCTCATGCTGGATTATATGAAGAAGCTGTATCCAGAAGTTGAACCGGTAGAAGTAGGAGAGATGGCTCAGGAGCTGTACGTCCGCGAGACGCGCCATCTGGTCGGCGAATATCGCTTGACCACAGTTGATCTGCTGGAACAGCGCAGACATTGGGATGAGATTGCATTCGGCTCATACCCCGTAGATATTCAGAGCACGTCCCCGCACAATTCAGGGGCTGTGCTGATGAAGCCGGAGCAATACGGCGTTCCGTTCCGAACGCTTGTACCGAAGGGACTGGACGGCTTGCTCGTCGTTGGCCGTTCCGCCAGCTTCGACAGCTTGCCGCACGGCAGCGCGCGCGTCGTGCCATTAGGCATGGCAACGGCGCAAGCAGCGGGAGCAGCCGCCAAGCTGGCCATTGACAATGATGTCTCGCTCCGCGAGCTGTCAGCCTCGAAGTCGCTTATTAGCGAGCTGCAGAAGCTGCTGACGGATCAGGGGATGAAGTTGAATCCCGCCAAGGTAGAGCCTTTCCCGTATATGAGCCACCCCGCTTATGAAGGGCTAAAAGCTGCAGCGAGCATGGGCATTGCTAACGGCGGGTACGATAATGATTTTAAATTGGATGAGCTATCCAATCCCAAGCGTCTCGTGAACAATCTGCTTAATGCGGCGAAGCCGTACCCGGACATCTTCAAGGGGCCGTTCGGGGATGCGATTAAGGATATGGATAGCCCTGATAAATCGCCGTTGACGTTGGAGCAAGCCGCGTATACATTTGCGCTGGCTATCTTCGGCGAGAGCGAGCGGGCGGCAGGCCTGAATCAGTTGAAGTCCAAAGAGTTGATCTCCGTGGCAACATTGGATACTATCAAGGATCATGAAAATCTGACCAACGGTGATGTCTATATGCTGTTGAAGGATGTTATCGCAGTGAAAGCAGGCGTAACTTACTAAACAATCATAAAGCCGACTGCAAGGTATTGGAGCTGAACCTACAGTATCCGATCTGTTGCAGTCGGCTTTTTTTATATAGAATCAGAGCCCTACTTGGAGACGTAATAGGCGGAAAGAGATAATATGGCTTGAGATATAGTGTTTTATTTGTTATATTTAATGTATAACAGATGAAGCCATTAAAAGGAATTGGAGGATGAGAGAATTGACGATTGCAGCTTACTTGACGAAGGAGTCCAGACTGGCCAAAGCGATGGTAGCAGGATTGTTGTCACTCAGTCTACTAGCTCCCGCCGTACATGCCAGTCCGGAGGAAGAAGCGACGCAGCCGAAGGCGGCGGTATTGAATGCCGAAACGGCATCCGCATTTCTAGATGAATTTTTTAATTCGGACGTTGCAAAGCCGCATTATGTCGGCGCCTCGGTCGTCATTGTGAAGGACGGGGAGGTCGTCGCGCAGAAGGGATACGGCTATGCGGACAAAGAAGCCGAGATCGAGGCAGATCCGGTCGAGTCTGTGTTCCGGATGGCTTCGGTATCGAAGACATTCAACGCTGTCGCGGCCATGCAACTGGTAGAGCAAGGAAAGATCGGCTTGCAGGACGATATCTCCTCCTACTTGGACGGCATGACGTATGACAATCCATTCGATACCCCTGTCACTGTTGAACATCTGTTAACGCATACGACAGGCTTCCGGATTCAAGACCCGACCCCGGAGGATATCCACTTCGATCTGGATCAGCGCGTAGAGATCGAGGAGTATGTGCGCCAGCATATGCCCCCTGTGGAGCGGGAGCCGGGAAGTTCCTATATGTATGACAATTTTGCTTCCATGCTGCTCGGACTTATCGTTCAGAACGTAAGCGGAATGCCCTATGAGTCGTATATGCAAGAGCGTGTGTTCGAGCCGCTGCAGATGAATAACAGCAGCTTCGAGCTTCAAGGGGAGTTGATTGAGAAGTTGGCGGAAGAGTATGATGCTGCCTTTAATCCGATCGGCGTATACGCTGTGACTCCAACTGTCATGCCGCAAGGGGGCATGCTGTCTACAGCTGAAGATATTGGCAAATTCATGATTGCTTTCCTGAATGGTGGGGCAGCTGGCGATCATCGCATCCTGTCCGAATCGACAGTAGAAATGATGGAGGAGTATCGCTCATCCGTTCATCCCCTGCTGCCTGATACGACTTACGGCTTCGAGGCGCCGTTCCAATTGCCGGGAGCGGGCAGCAGCTCCGCCATTATTACCAAAGCAGGTGATATAGTCGGCACAAGTACTTATATGTTCCTTATTCCAGAGCAGAACACAGGCGTATTCGTGGCCTACAATAAAACAGGAGCTTTACGCAATTTGCTCTATACGCAATTGATGACGAAGTTTTTCCCAGCCTATGCTGAGCCGGCAGATCTTGGGAATTTCAAGCCGCAACCGGCTGAGCAGCTTGCCGCATTCGAAGGCTATTATTCGGATCTCAGGATGAAATCGCTCGTGTCCGTGCTGGAGGTGCAAGGTGAGCATGGACTAGTCGTATCGGATGCAATTATCGGTCCCCGACCGCTTAAGCAAGTGGACCGCAATCTGTTCGTTGACAGCTTGACGAATCAGTTCACGGCGTTCCAAATGGATGAAGACGGTGAAGTGGCCTATATGAAGGAGCCTTATCTGAATCCGCTCGGATATGCCGGCAAAGGCGCCAAAGCAGAGGGCTATCGGGATGTGGCGACAGACAGCCCTTATGCGGAGCCGATTCATATGCTGCAATCGCTCGGGTATTATACGAACAACGGCGATGAAAGCTTCTATCCCGAGAAAGGTGCCACACGGGCACAATTTGTTGAACATATATTGCGAATAAGCGGCTTGAAAGGCAGCAAAACGAAGGAGCTCGCTTTCGCCGATCTAGAAGGGCATCCGTCCGCAGCCTACGTTCAACTGGCTTACGAGAGCGGAATGGTCAAAGGAACGACATCGGGCAAGTTCGCCCCAGATCGCACGATTACCCGGCAAGAAGCTGCAGTTATTCTATGGAGAGCATTAAGCTTGAAGTATCCGGCCAATCTGTTCGATGAAGTGTCGTTGAGCGGAGAGGTAGACGAGTGGGCGAAGCAAGCCGTTCAGATGATAGTTGGCCTAGGCGTTATCGGACCGGAGATTGGGATCAGCGACGATGGAGCAACCGACTTTCTGGCGAAGGAGCAGCTAACTCGCGAGCAGGAGGCGGCTATTCTGTTCAAGCTGCTAACCCAGCAGACGGATCAGATCGTAGCTTCCTTGATGGCGAAGCAGAATGCGGAAGCTGCTCCTGAGGCGGCTATGCAGGATGAGGAGGTCGAAGCTGAAGCTGGCGTGAATACCGAAGCTGAAGCAGCAGCCGCCACAGATGAAGAGAGCGCCGACGCGGCATAATGAACACCTGTTATTGGAAGAGGTTGCCCCATATCGGCTATCTCTTCTTTTTTTACCCAATTCAAGTGATATAAGCGGCGAAGCATCGTATAATAGGGATAATACATACATGAGGATGGGCGGATATAGAATGCGAACGATTATGTTTACCGGGGGAGGATCAGCCGGACATGTAACGGTGAATCTGGCGCTTATACCGGAGTTTCTGAAGGATGGATGGCAGGTGGAGTATATTGGCTCCACCAACGGCATAGAACGAACATTGCTGGAGAGCAAGCCGGAGGTGCGTTATTGGCCGATTGAGACGGGCAAGCTGCGCAGATATCTGGATTTGCAAAATGTAAAAGATCCCTTCAAAGTGCTGAAAGGCATGACGCAAGCTTACCGAATAATTCGAAAGCAAAAACCGGCAGTGTTATTCTCCAAAGGGGGATTCGTATCCGTGCCTGTTGTGTTTGCCGCTTGGCTGAATCGCGTCCCGGTTATTATTCACGAATCGGATATGACTCCGGGCCTTGCCAATCGGATTGCGATTCCGTTCGCGACAGGCGTGTGTACAACTTTCCCGGAGACGGCAAGGTCGCAAGCGGGCGGGAAATACCGGCACATCGGTCCCATTATCCGGGAGGAGATGCGCCAGGGGCGCAAGGAGCGGGGCAGAGCGCTGTGCGACTTCCATTCCGGCAAGCCCGTCTTAATGATGATGGGAGGCAGCCTCGGAGCACGAAGGCTGAACGAAGTGCTTAGGGAGTCGCTGGACGAATTGTTGGAGAGGTTCCAGATTGTTCATCTGTGCGGCAAGAACGGGGTGGACGGCACATACCGCCAGAGAGGCTACAAGCAGTTCGAATATGTGAACGAGGAGCTTCCCCATCTGCTTGCGATGTCGGATATCGTCGTGTCCAGGGCAGGCTCCAATTCGATATTCGAATTTCTGGCGTTGGAGAAGCCGATGCTGCTCGTTCCGCTGCCGAAGGGACAGAGTCGGGGGGATCAGCTGCAAAATGCGGAATCATTCCGCCGGCTGGGTTATTGCGATGTGCTGCAAGAAGAGAATCTGACGGCCGAGCGCTTCATGGAGCGTGTTCTGCATCTCTATGCCAATCGCCAATCGT
This sequence comes from Paenibacillus chungangensis, assembly GCF_042675905.1. Taxonomy (NCBI): domain Bacteria; kingdom Bacillati; phylum Bacillota; class Bacilli; order Caryophanales; family Paenibacillaceae; genus Paenibacillus; species Paenibacillus chungangensis. Next base: position 71,196 of record NZ_JBHTJZ010000033.1, read on the forward strand.
ACAGGGAAGCGATGAGAGAAGGCAATGAAAACCAGGGTGACGGCTTGGCCGCCGTGCGTCAATGGTTGTTGAGCGCCGCTCGCAAGTAAGCGGACGGAGAAGATAGTTGATCATATGTAAATGAGGGAATTCTGTTGACAACAGAATTCCCTCATGCCATAATGTACGCGTGTACATTATAGCTTGAGACATCAGGTTACATATAGCGGGATCAGGACATAGGCGCAAGACATCTCGTTATGAGGTGTCTGACGAGCGGGAGGAAAGGAGGCAGTCGCAATTACCAGGAAAGAGGTCGCGAAGCTGGCGGGCGTGTCAGAGGCGACAGTATCGAGAGTGCTGAACAATGTAGGTCCGATGCGCGAGGAGACAAGAGTGCGCGTCATGAAGGCGGCAGCGGAGCTTGGCTATGAGCCGAACGCGCTGGCGCAGCAATTCGCAAGGCGAAGAAGCGGCAATATTGGGGTCATTTTGCCATTTGTTCCGAAGGTGCATTTATTCTCGACCTATTATTTCTCGGAGATATTGAGCGGGATTGGCGAGGCGGCGCAACGATTGGGCTATGACTTGCTTCTCATATTCCGGGACCCGGAGCAGTCACCCGATTACGCCAAGCTGTTCCGCACGCAGAAGGTAGATGCATGCATCTTGCTGGGCTCGCGGGATGTACCGGAGGAACGTACGGCTCTTGCGGAGATGAAGCGGGAAGGGCATCCCTTCTGTCTGGTCAATCAGCGCTTCCCCGAGGAGTCGTTCTTGTCCGTCGATGCGAACCATGTCGCGGGCAGCCGGATGGCGACGCGCCATCTGCTGGATCGGGGATATACGCGAATCGCCTTCTTGAACGGCCCGCTTCATTACTCCAACAGCCGGGATCGGCTAGAAGGGTATGCTGCGGAGCTGGCGGCAGCAGGGATCCGTCACGCGGACGATTGGCTGCTGGAGGGGAATTACAGCCGCAAGAGTGGTTACGAGCTTGCGGAGCGCGTAGCGGAGGGGATTGCAAGTCGTTCCGTAGACGCCGTGTTCGCGGCGAACGACCGGATGGCGATCGGCCTTATGCAGGGCTTGAAGGAGCTGGGTCTGGAGGCGGGAAGAGATTATGCCATTGTCGGCTATGACGATTCTGACGGCTCGCGACTGACAAGTCCCGGCCTGACCAGTGTAGCGGTTCCGTTCTATGAGATGGGGACGATGGCTGCGGAACGGGTGCTGGAGGAGCTGGCCGATGGGGGAGTGCGCAAGGCAGCGGAAGTAGAGGGAATAGCTAGAGACGGTCATACATACATACTTCCAGTCAGTCTGAAGGTAAGGGAATCATCCTAATGGAGAAGGGGGAACCCGACATGAACAATGTGAGAATCGGTATGATAGGCTACAAATTTATGGGGAAGGCGCACAGCAACGCTTACCGGGCGACGCCAATGTTCTTCCCGGACGCCTGGAAGCCGGAGATGAAGGTGATCTGCGGACGCGATGCCGCCTTGCTGGAGCAGGCGCGAGCGCAATTTGGCTGGGAGGAAGCCGTAACGGACTGGCGGGAGCTGGTGCAGCGTGACGATGTCGATCTGATCGATATTAATGCGCCGAGCAATGTGCACAAAGCAATTGCGATCGCAGCGGCAGAAGCGGGTAAGCATGTGTTCTGTGAGAAGCCGCTTGCGCTGACATTAGCTGATGCCAAGGAAATGCTGACAGCGGCGGAGCAAGCGGGCGTAAAGCATATGATCGGCTTCAATTACCGCTTCGCGCCGGCTGTGCAGCTTGCTCGCAAGCTGATTCAGCAGGGCAGGCTGGGCCGTATCCACCACTTTCGAGCGGTCTTCCTGCAGGACTGGATAATGGATCCCAGCTTCCCGCTCGTATGGCGGCTTGACAAGGAGGTTGCCGGCTCCGGCTCGCATGGCGATCTGGGAGCGCATCTGATCGATATGGCCCGCTACCTGGTCGGAGAGTTCCGAGAAGTCGTGGGAATGAGCGAGACCTTCGTCAAGCAGCGCCCAGCCGCAGCCGCGATGACGGGACTCAGTGCGAAAGGAGACGTTGCGTCTGAGCTGGGAGAAGTGACTGTGGATGATGCGACGCTGTTCATGGCCCGCTTCGCATGCGGTGCGCTTGGCAGCTTCGAAGCGACCAGGTTCGCGGGCGGGCATCGCTGCACGAATGCGTTCGAGGTGAACGGGAGCAAAGGCAGCATCAAATTCGACTTCGAGAGGATGAATGAGCTTCAGGTGTTCTTCACCGATGATGCGGAGGATGTGCAAGGATTCCGTCGCGTGCTGGCGACGGACCCGGCGCATGCTTACATGGATGCGTGGTGGCCGCCGGGCCATACGATCGGTTACGAGCATACGTTCACGCACGAGGTTCTGGAGTTGATGAAGGCATTGGAAGAGAATCGGCAGCCGTCGCCAAGCTTCGCCGATGGCGTGAAGTGTCAAGAGGTGCTGGAAGCGGTGGAACGTTCAGTGTCGGAACGCAGGTGGGTAGCGTTGCAGGAATTGCAAGATGGGAATTAGCAGAAGAATAGACAGGAGTAGTATTGTGGCTGTGCTTGCAGAAGCGATAGGAGATGCACGCAAGAATGAGAACAGTTATGAGATCAAGGGGGATTGGAAGAATGAAGAAGAAAGCGCTTATCGTATGGGGTGGTTGGGATGGCCATGAACCGGAGCAAGTAGCTGAACTATTCCGAACTACGCTGGAGGCGGAAGGCTTCGAGGTGGAGGTGTCGGATACGCAGGAGGCGTTCGCCGATGTCGAGAGACTGAAGTCGCTGGATCTGATCATTCCACACTGGACAATGGGACGCATCGAGCAGCAATTGGTCGATCATGTATCGGCGGCGGTACAGAGCGGCGTCGGTCTGGCGGGCTGTCACGGCGGGCTGTGCGATGCATTCCGTGACAATGTAGATTGGCAGTTCATGACTGGCGGGCAATGGGTGTCGCATCCCGGCGGCGACAATGTGAACTATACCGTCAATATGCGTCATAGCTCCAGTCCTCTCATCTCGGGCATTGAAGATTTCGAGATTTGCTCGGAGCAATACTATCTTCATATCGATCCTGCTGTGGAAGTGCTGGCCACGACTCGCTTTCCCATCACGCCGGGTCCCTACTCTGCTAATGGAGAAGTGGATATGCCTGTAATCTGGACGAAGCGCTGGGGACGTGGCCGCGTCTATTATAATTCTCTCGGACATAAAGCGAATATCATGGAGATTCCGGTCGTGAAGGAATTGATGCGCCGCGGATTTCTCTGGTGCGCGGACGGCAAGCGGGACACTGACGGCAAGCGGAACACCGACGGCAATGGGTATGACAGCATGACGCCATATACGGGAATGGAAGACAATCAACTGTAGCTTAGTCATGAGGAACGATCACTTGGAGAGAAGAGGTGTATGGGGCATGAGGAAACTGAAAGCCGGCATTATCGGTACCGGCAATATTAGCGGCATTTACTTTCAGAATGGCCGTTCATTCGAAGCGATGGAGATCGTGGCTTGCGCGGACCTCGACGTCGAGCGGGCGAAGGAGAAAGGGGAAAAGCATGGTGTTCGCGGCTGCTCCGTAGAAGCAATGCTGGCGGATCCCGAGATCGAGATGGTCATTAACCTAACGATCCCGGCAGCGCATGCGGCTGTCAACAAGCAAGCGCTGGAAGCGGGCAAGCACGTCTATGTCGAGAAGCCGTTCGCAGTTACCCGCGAGGAAGCGCAGGAGGTGCTGCAGCTGGCGAAGACGAAAGGACTGTACGTCGGCAGCGCGCCGGACACCTTCCTCGGCGGCGGGATACAGACATGCATCAAGCTGATTGAAGACGGCTGGATCGGTACGCCGATCGGCGCGACAGCATTCATGGTATGCGGCGGTCATGAATCGTGGCATCCGTCACCGGCCTTCTATTATGAGAAGGGCGGCGGACCGATGTATGACATGGGCCCTTATTATCTGACGGCGCTTGTCGCCATGCTCGGTCCGATTACGCGTGTGACGGGCTCTGCAGCTATCTCATATCCGGAGCGGACGATTACGAGCCAGCCGCTGCACGGACAGAAGGTGAGTGTGGACACACCGACACATATTGCCGGCATCATGGACTTCACATCCGGCGCCATCGGTACGCTGCTGACGAGCTTCGACGTGAAGGGCGGCTCCACCTTGCCGCGTATAGAAGTGTACGGCAGTGGCGGAACATTGCTTGTGCCTGATCCCAATGGATTCGGCGGAGAGGTGAAGGTATGGCGGGCTGGCTCCAACGAGTGGAGCACGATACCGCTCGCATTCGGCTACGAAAGTAATGCTAGAGGTATAGGCGCGGCAGATATGGCGAAAGCGATACTGACGGGCCGCAAGCACCGGGCGAGCGGCGAGCTGGGCTATCATGTGCTGGAGGCGATGCATGGCTTCCATGACGCTTCGGAGCAAGGCGTGCATTACCGAATGAAGAGCAGCTGCGAGCGTCCGGAACCGCTTCCGATGGGGCTTGCTCCCAATAGGCTGGATTAAGTAGACCATGTCAATGCCTAGGTGTGTGAAATAGAAACGGGCTATCCCCTGTCTCCAACAGACAGATGGGATAGCCCTATTAAGCGTATTACTTCAGCCAAGCGTCGACTTTGTCAGCGTTCGCTTCTACCCATGCCTTAGCGGCTTCCTCAGGTGATTGGCCCTCTACGATGTCGACCATGACAGTCGCCATGTCGTCCGGGGACCAGTTGAAGGCGTCCAGGAATGCGTAAGCTTCGGCATCGTCTTCCTTCAGACCGTCACGGACAATCGTGTGAATTTGTTCATCGGCGCCATAGATGCCCTTAGGATCTTCCAAATATTTCAGATCCATCTTGGCGAATTTCCAGTGCGGCGTCCAGCCTGTGACGATGATCGGCTCTTCGTCTTCGTATGCTTTCTCCAATGCTTGGGCCATGGCGGCGGAAGAGCTGTCTAGCAGATTCCAGTCGCTGAGGCCGTAATCCTCGATGACTTTCTCCGTCTTCATCATCAGTCCGGCACCCGGCTCGATGCCAGTAATCGTATAATCAAGGGATTTGCCTACTTCGTCATTCAAATCTTCGATGCTGTTAATGTCCATGTAGGATGGAACAACCAGGCCCAGCTTCGTACCGTTCAGGTTAGGACCGAGATCCTCAAGCTTGCCTTCGTTCTCGCTCAAATACGTCTCATGCGTGGTAGGCAGCCAAGCCGCTACCATGGCGTCTGCACTGCCGTCGGCAATGCCTGTCCACATTGGACCTGCGTCAACTTGCAGCATTTCTACCGTGTAACCCATTTTGGACTCCAGTACTTCCTTCACAACATTGGTGCTGGCAATTTCAGAATCCCATGCCACGTAAGCGAGCGTAATTTCTTTTTTCTCTTTGTCGCCGCCCTTATTGCCCCCGTTGCTTGCTCCGCCATTGTCAGTACCGCCGTTGTTCCCACCACAACCGGACAGAAGTCCGGCCACCAATGCGACAGATAGTACCCATGCTGCTTTCTTCATTCGTAAGACCACTCCTCTTGAAATAATATAGATTTATTGCAACTCGGCACGAATGCCGAACTGTAACCTAAACTTATTGCGCCTTGGAACGCTTCGTAATCTGCTGAGTCATGCGATCCAGGATGATGGCGATTATAACGATCGCCAGGCCAGCTTCAAAACCTATGCCTGTCTTAACTTGCGTGACGGCGCGATATACGATTGAACCGACGCCTTGCGCGCCGACCATCGACGCAATTACGACCATCGACAGGGAGAGCATGATTGTCTGATTAACGCCAGCCATAATCGTCGGCATAGCAATCGGCAGCTGCAGCTTGACCAGCTTCTGTCCCGGTGTGGAGCCGAATGCGTCAGCTGCTTCTACCAGTTCCTCCGGCACCTGCCGGATGCCCAGATTCGTCAGTCTAATCGTAGGCGGTATAGCGAATACAATAGATGAGATTACGCCGGGCACTACGCCAAGGCTGAAGAATGCAACTGCCGGAAGCAGATAGACGAAGGCTGGCATCGTCTGCATGAAGTCCAGAACCGGCGTAATAATCTTCTGCATCTTATTCGATCTCGCGCTTAGAATGCCGAGCGGAATGCCCAGCACGATAGAGATGAATGCGGCGGTAAGCACCAAGGCAAGGGTCTCCATAGTAGGCCCCCACAAGCCCAGATTGTCGATGAGCAGCAAGCCGACTGCAGTGAATACGCCCATGCGCCACTTGCCCAAATACCAAGCCAATGCAGTGAACAGTATAATGATTACGAACGGATGCGGGGTATCCAGCGCCCAGTTCAATCCTTCCACAATGCCCCTAATTACAACCTTGACCAGATCGAAGACAGGCTCTAAGTTGTCCTCCAGCCAGTCCTCTGTGGATTCGACCCAATCCGCGAGCGGAATTTTAGGCAGATTCATGCTGTGCACCTGCTTCCATGTCGGAATTCCCTGCCAATGCGGCGAGCACCGCGCCTTTAATGACGACGCCCTTCAGCCGCCCGCTCTCATTGATCACGGCAACGGGAAGTCTGATATTGCCCATCAATTCGAATAATTCGTTCAATAAGGAGTCCGGCGATGTCGTTGGTACATCGGTGACCATAATGTCCTGAAGCGTGCTGCCATCCTTCACCGCGCCAGATGCGTCTTCCGCTGTCACCAGGCCGAGCAGCTTCATCGACTTGTCGACAACGTAAAGGCTGGATACGCCGTGTTCCTTCATGAATTGCAACGCGACGCGCGGCCCCTTGTCCAGCGTAATCGTCTCCGCTTTCTCCATGACATGAGAGGCGGTCAGCACCTTGGACAAGTCGACGTCCTCGACGAACCGCTCTACATATTTGTTAGCCGGCTGCATCAGTATTTCTTCCGGCGTGCCGATCTGTACGATGCTGCCGTCCTTCATCAGAGCGATCTGATCGCCGATCCGCAGCGCCTCGTCAAGATCATGGGTAATGAAGACGATCGTCTTCTTCATCTTAGACTGCAGCTCCAGCAGCTCGTCCTGCATATCCTTGCGGATGAGCGGGTCCAGCGCGCTGAACGCTTCGTCCATCAGCAGCACGTCGGGATCGTTCGCAAGCCCTCTGGCCAGTCCGACACGCTGCTGCATGCCCCCGCTCAGCTGATCGGGATAGCTGTTCTCCCAGCCCTTCAGACCGACAAGCTCCAGCGACTGCATCGCCATCTCGCGCCGTTTTTTCTTATTGATGCCTTGCACCTCAAGTCCGTATTCCACATTTTGAATGACGGTTCGGTGCGGGAATAGCGCGAATTTTTGGAATACCATGCCGACGTTGCGTCTTCTGAACGTTCTAAGCTCCTCAGCCGACATCTTCATGACATCCTTGCCCTCGAATAGCAGCTGGCCGCTCGTAGGCTCAATCAATCGATTCAGCAAGCGGACGAGCGTAGACTTCCCGCTTCCCGATAACCCCATAATGACAAAGATTTGTCCAGCTTCTATGGTGAACTCGGCTTGATTGACGCCGACGGTCAGTTTCGTTTCCGCCAGAATCTTCTCTTTTGACCATCCTTGATCCATTAGCGGAATCGCCCGTTTCGGATCATTTCCGAATATTTTAGTTAATTTCTTCGCTTCGATAATGGCCATGCTGTGCCCCCTTTCGTGTTAGTCCCCGTGGACAACAAGTACTATATAAGTGTAGATGGATATTGTTGCTATGGTCAAAGCGGCTGAGCCTCCGTATACTTTGTACAGAAAGAACTTTACAAACTTTATAGATTGTATACTCTGGATAACGCCTTTTTCCTCCAAGATCGTAGTCTTTACAGTCTATTCCACTATTGATTACAATAAATTTAGTAATTATGATTGGTGCAAGCCACTCCTCAGGAGGGACAAAATGAATGAACTTGCTGGGTTGACGGAGGAGCAGCGTGTTAAACTGCTTCAGACGAGAAGACGCGTAATTGAATCGATCGGCAAAAATATGGACTTGTACGGCATCACGCTATCGATCGGCCATCTCTACGGCAATATGTACTTTAATCAGCATCCTGTTACGCTGGATGAAATGAGCCAGACGATGGGGATGAGCAAGACGTCCATGAGCACAGGCATGCGCACGCTTCATGACCTGAAGATGATTGAGAAAGTATGGGGCAAGGGAACGCGCAAGGACTTGTACGAAGTCGTTCCCGATTGGCATCAGAATTTCGCGGATTTCTTCACTATTAAGTGGAGGAAAGCCGTGGAGCAGAATATGAGCGTGATGAACCGCAGTCTAAAGGAAATTCACACGCTAATGGGGCAATATACCGACGATGCGGCATTCATGGAAGTGCTGGAGCGGGATAAGGAGAAAATATCGGAAGGCTTGAAATATTACCGCTGGTTGGATCGGCTGATCGATTCCTTCGAGACTGGGGAAATCTATCAATATATTGAAAAAGAAGAATAACCCTCACATTTTGTGCTGCAGACTCGCCGCAAGGTTTCCTTGCGGTTTTTTTCTATGATAAAATAACGTAAACAAATGAATAATATGCAAAGGGTGTTCGGTATGGAAGCAGCAATAAATGTTCAGCCATATGACGATATAACAGTCCCTATTCTTATTGAGAACGGCACAGTCGTGCTTCAAAATGAAGTGGTGCAAGGGGTCGCAGTGGCTGTTGAAGGTGCGATAGTTTCGGCGCTGTTAAACGATGATGAGGAAATAAAGGCATGGAAAATGAAGCGCCCGAATGCCCTCCTAGTGGACGCCTCAGAAAAATATGTGCTGCCAGGCTTGATTGACATTCACTGCGATGCCATCGAAAAGGAGGTTCAGCCAAGGCCGGGCACGCTATTCCCGACACCGTTGGCGCTTATGGAATTCGAACGCAAGCTGCCGCTCCATGGCATAACGACGATGTACCATTCGCTGTCACTTGGAACAGGCTTTAGCCTGAGGGGCGTACATCTGCTGACGGACATGGTGAATCAAATTCAGCGACATCGCCGTGGAAGTGTCTATGTCAGAAACCGGATTCATCTTCGATATGAGATATCCTTCCATGATGGACGTGACATCCTAGAGAAGCTGCTTGATGAAGAGAACGTTCATTATTTGTCCTTCATGGATCATTCGCCGGGACAAGGGCAGTACAGGAAGCCGGGCTCGTTCCAGCGGTATGTCATGAAGAATCAAGGTGTTACTGTCGATGAAGTAGCCGTAATCGTAGACGAGTTGATGGAACGGCGGAAGCGAGTCGACTATACTTGGCTGAAGTCAATCGTACAAAAAGCGGCCTCCCAAGGCATTGCTATCGCTTCCCATGATGATGACTCCCCCGAGCTGGTTGCGCGTCAGCAGGACTTGGGCGTTACGGTCAGTGAATTCCCTATCAATCTGGAGACGGCCAGGTATGCTGCGGAAAGCGGGATGTATGTATGCGTCGGAGCACCGAATGTTGTCAGAGGCTCTTCGCACGATGACAATCTGCGGGCTGTGGACGCGATCAAGGCCGGGGCGGCCCATATTCTTTGTTCCGACTATCATCCATCCTCGCTCCTCGCAGCCATATTCAAATTAGCGAATGAAGGAACGGCCGAGCTGCCTGCCGCCGTGGCAATGGCTTCATTGCGTCCGGCGGAAGCGATGGGACTTCAACAGAAGCTGGGTTCCATCGCAACAGGCAAAGCGGCCGATCTGATTCTTGTGGAATTATTCCAAGGAATGCCTCGGGTTACGAATACGATTGTAGGCGGTTCATTGGTGTATTCGGCCTGTACACGACACTGACAGCGTTAGGAAGGGGACGGATTGGCAGTCGTATTGTTCCCGGTTGCGGTTAAGTGCTGATGCAGCACTTGCACCATCTGGCCTTGAGATGATGGCGTCGATTGTTTCCAGATCATCTCGAACAGAACGCCGAGGCCGGGCAAGGCCCGCTCGTCATGATCAATGGAGCTCTCAATGACTTCCTTCAGCTGGTCTGCGGAGCTGTTCTGTACGCGTTGGATGATTGCTTGCCGAAGATCGATGTTGTTCAAGGGTCATAACCTCCTGCGGCATGAGATTTGCAATCTTACTATGCCCAACAATCGGATTGCCCATCCTTCCTCATGCCGTGCTTGATCGTTGGATCGTTGTCAGTAACCGTACCCGCCGCCGTAACCACCGCAGCCTCCGCCCCATCCGCAGCCTCCGCCATATCCGCCACCATATCCGCCACCGTATCCTCCGCCGTATCCGCCGAAGGCGAACGGTACAATGAATAGGGCCGCAATCAAGGCGACTGCAATGGCAATGCCGCCGAAGAAGAAGAAGGAAACCGTCGCCTTTTTCGAGTTTTTACGACTACGCTTAGACCGTTTTTTCGCTTTGTTGAATGCGGCGCCTGATCCCTTCGTATCTTGCGAGAAATAGACTTTCCCGTTGCTGCAGGCTTTGATGGTTCCACATACGCGAGAGCCGTCAACCAGGCGAGCGCATACTCTTCTTCCAATATAAGGGCGCAATGCGGCTTCTGTTGGTGAGAATAGTTTCATGTTAACACCTCGCTTTCCTAAGGACTATATTTAATATATTCTCGCAATCTGTTAATAGATTGGACAAATAGCGGGGTGGAAAAGCCATTACCTCATAATGGATATCTTCATAGAATATAAAGATAAGCTATCGATTGCATATGTTATGAGGGGGAAAAGCATGAAATTCAGGAAACCGTACTGCGGCTGCCGCGTGAAAATCATTCGTAATGAGGGGACAATTATTATAGGCAATATCGGCAAAATTATCTATTCCAGCAACTCTGTCACAAATGGTCCATCGGGATCCGGCAACAACGGTGAAGTGCAGCTGGAGAACTTGAAGCTCAAAAAAATAAAGGGCTGGAAGACGATTAAAGGCGAGAAAAGAAGAAAGGGACCGACAAGAAGCGGCTGAAGGAGAGTTAGTCCTCATGCTTCCATTACGTTAATGTCATGGTATACTGGGAATACAGGGAACAAGAATGGAAGAAGGTTAAGGATGCATGGACAAGAGTGAACTCGGGAAACATCATAAATACATAGCCTCTGTTCAGAATGAGCGGTCCAAGCTGTGGTCTTCCCTGCTTGAGAAGAAGCATCGCGATCGGCAAAGGCGATTTCTGGTGGAAGGAATTCACCTGATCACAGAGGCGGCGAAAAATGGCGCGGCTGTTGAAACGGTCGTCTATGATGAGGAACGAGGCGTCCCGGAGGAGCTGGCGAAGGTACGGGACCGTCTGAACGGAAAAACGGAATGGATAAGCGCTTCGCGCGCTGTGATGAAGAAGTGCACGGGAACGGAATCACCGCCGCCAATATTCGCCGTCGTCGTTAAGCCGAATTGGAGCGGGGAGACGCTCTATCGCAGCGACGGCCTCGTCGTCGTGCTGGATAATGTGCGCGATCCCGGCAACGTGGGGACGATTATTCGAAGCGCCGATGCGGTCGGCGCTGATGCCGTTATTCTGGGAAAGGGCTGCGCCGATCTCTATAATCCGAAGACGGTTCGCTCTACGATGGGCTCACTGTTCCATCTGCCTGTTATGGAAGGCGATCTTCTGCAGCTTATGCCGGAGGCTAGAGCACGAGGATTGCGGCTTGTCGGAACCAGTCTGCAGGCTTCGCATAATTGCTATCAATACGATTGGAAGCAGGGGATCTGGCTGGTCATGGGCAATGAAGCGGACGGAGTGTCGGAAACGGTGGAAGCCATGCTGGACGACCGTCTTATCATCCCGATGAAGGGGAAGGCGGAATCGCTGAACGTGGCGATGGCGACCACGGTGCTGCTTTATGAAGCGCTGCGGCAGCGGACATTTAACTAACTAACAATTCCTGTCCACCAACCCAAATATCTGCCTTCACCCAAAATTACTGTCCTCAAACTCACCAAAGACTGGAAGCTGGTTGACGATTGCCCAACCACAGTTCCAGTCTTTTTGTCGTTTTCGTTCACAATTGCCCCGGTTGGCTCACAATTTTTGTAGGTCAAATAAGTCTATCTAACTGGATTTCATGTCATTATTCTCATTGAAATGCTCCAACTAGTCGCAACGAACTGGATTTCATGCTACTATTTCGTCCGATGTTAGTGATTTTGCATCATATTGCCTAATTTAACTGTACGAATTCCATTTGTAACGTGTGAGACATCCGATATAGCTGTAGTAATAGCATAGAATCCAGTTAGCAGTCTGATCCGATATAGCTATACTACTAATTGCACAAAATCCAGTTACTTGTCTGCTCAGCAGTCTCCTCTGCGCTCACCGGCATGTGAAATGGGATTGTAATTAGCTAACTATAAGGAGCTGCGGACTTGCAGAACGAACGGGAAAGGATTATTCTGAAAGTCCATATAACTTAAGAAGCGGAGGATCTTCATGCAACTCATCATCCCAACAGAAGTGCAGCGACGAATCGAATACCTGAAAAATCAGGATCTCTATATTCATCTGGAGCAGACAACGGGCGCTTATGCCGCTCATCTCGACAGCTCGAAGCATCCTGCCGCAACATTTATAACAAATGCGATCGTTCGTTATGCCCACGGATCCATCTCCGGCAACGGACCTTATCGGATCGGCCTCAAGATGCCGCATGGCTGGATCTATTCGAAAGGCCTGACCCATTATGAGGAAAGCGAGACGGACACGCTTATATTGGCGGGACATGACAGTCAAGGCAAGCTTACCGTGGCGTTGCAATTGAGCAGACAGCCCTTCTAGGGAAAGGAGAAGATGATCTAATGGGACACCGTATACTTGTCGTGCTGCCGCATCCCGATGACGAAGCTTTCGGATTGGCAGGAACTTTGACCGCTCATATCCAGAATGGCGAACAGGTGACTTACGCTTGTCTGACCTTGGGGGAGATGGGGCGGAACATGGGCAATCCTCCCTTTGCCAGCAGGGTGACGCTTCCATCCATAAGGAAGCTGGAGCTGGAGTCCTCTTGCCGGGCCATCGGCATACAGGACTTGAGATTGCTGGGATTCTATGATAAAACGATCGAATTCGAGGATCAGTCGCTGCTGGATGAATCGATCGGCAAGCTTATAGAGGAACTCCGCCCGTCGCTTGTCTACACCTTCTATCCGGGTTATAGCGTTCATCCCGACCATGACGCGACCGGAGCGGCAGTTGTTCGTACGGTCGGCAAGCTGCCGGAAGCGGAGAGACCGCTCGTTCGCTGTATCGCCTTCGCCAAAAATATGAAGCAGGCTATCGGCGAGCCGGATTGCGTCTACGATGTTCGGGATTTCCTGGAGCAGAAGATGGCTTCCATTCAGTCACACCGGTCCCAGTTCCAGGCTGCCGAGTTGCTGGGTAAAGGCGAATTGACGAAGGAGCAAATCGAAGAGCGCTTCGGAACGGAGCGCTTCTGGACATTCCCATTTGCAACTTAGGCAGTCACGGGGTGACCATATGAGATGACAAGAAGAAAGAGCCCGGAACGTATCCAGGCTCTTCTTCATGCTCATGTTTCGTCAGCAGACAGCTATTCAGCCGCCATCGCTATCGCTTTCGTCTCGTGAACGGTTCCGAATGGATGCTCGGGCGGTGCATAGATCACGTAAATTTTGAGCGGCTCATGGCCTGTATTGGTCACATTGTGCCACTTCCCGGCAGGAATCATAATGGCATCGTCATCGCCCACTTCTGCTGTGAAATCCAGTCTGTCCTTGCTGTCGCCCATCTGAACAAACGCTTGCCCTTCTTCAATTCGGATAAACTGGTCGGTATGAGGGTGAACCTCCAAGCCGATGTCCTCCCCCTTATTGATACTCATTAAGGTAACTTGCAGATGCCCACCCGTCCATAGAGCAGTGCGGTAGGTGTTATTCTGCTTGGCAGCCTCTTCGATATTGATAACAAGCGGGTAGGGGCCATAGTCTCTTAACTCCAATTGCCGGTAATACGGGTTCCAATCATGCCGCTGGCTCTGGGCGTTCCAGTTATAATAAAGGTTCCAGGGATAATGCCAGCCATGATCGTACCAGTTGTACAAGTTGCCAGGAATATTTTGCTGCTTAACATGATGATGGCTGTAGCAATCGTGATTCATTGATCTTACTCCTCTCGCAGTTCATCTACTCCGATTATCCTATGCAGCAGCCCAGCTACAGGTCATCAACAGAAGTGAAATCGCGAGGAATTGTTCATGAATTGTAATAAAAGGTTGCCGTAGCTACGGTGTTGCGATTGGAAGCAAGACGCACCCATTGCGCCGCATACCCCGCCGGGAACTCGTGTTCCAGCGTCTCTCCAGGCACAGCGGTCAGCGTGCCATATACGGCCCAGGTGTCATTCCCTTGAAAGTCTACTTCTACTGTAAACTCTACCGCTTCTGTGCTGCTGTGTGACAATTCCAGCCGCTTATGACGATACCCTCTCATGAGATAAGGGTCGGACGGGATGCCCGCCGCCGCTTCAGATTGCAGCCACGGCCCGCCAGTGCCGCACGGCGCACCGAATGAGCGCAGATCGTCCACATTGCCCAGCCATAACGCAGCCGTTCCATCATCAGATCGAACGATATGCTCACTGGAGTCGTACGAAGCATCGGTCTCGGCTGCAATGCCGGACAGCACCAGCATCCCCCGCCAGGAGCAGAAGTCGTGGATCAGCTTGTTATGCGTGCATATCGGCTGGATTCGGTGAAGCCCGCCAGAGTGTTCGTCAGGCAGCTCGTAGAAGGTGCCGTGCACATTCATCAAGGAGCGTTCCGTCACGACTTCGCGTATCATTCTGCGATAGCCGCTAGCAGGCTCCCCATCATAGGCGGAGTGCCCCTTGGGCAACCTGTAGCGTCTGCCCTCCCCGTTCGTGACAATGACGGATGCGTCGTCCAGTTCATATTGGGGAGCTGGCGCCAGTTCTTCGCGCAATCGTGCATGCAGCGCGTCATCGTCCAGCTGCGTGAAGCGGATATTCTCCTGCAGCTCATACAGCGTCTCGGCGACGACTTCGCCTTCGTCATTATACTGTGTAGCCGCGAGATGAAGCGGCAAGCGCATATCGTCGGAAGCGTACAGAATGGCGTCGCTGTGCGGTCCTGTATCCCCTGCATCCGTCAATCCGGCGATCAGCCCCTCCTGACGAGGGTTGTCGGTGGCTTGATGGTAGCTGAATGCTGCGGTGGCGCCCCCTATATCCTCCAAGGGTACGAGTCTGACCCATTCGGCCTCCATGCCTTCCGGGAATATATAGTAGCGATAACCGCCAGCTGGCACAAGCAATTGATGCTGTTCCGTCCACTTGCCGTTGCCTTCGAGGTCAAGCTGGATACGGAAGGTAGCATCCTGCGGCTCCGTATGGCTGACATGGAGCACGCGCTGCTCGAAGCCCGCGAAGTGGAACGGTTCCGACGGTATGCCGGCTTCTACCGCTTCCTGGCTCCAGACACAGCCCCAGCCGGAAGGCTGGCCGAATGTCTTCAGCTTATCGAAGGAAGTGAACAGCAGATTGGACTGGCATCTGCCCGTGAGCGGATTGTACTGAACGGACGCATCATTGCAGCCCAGCACCAGCTGACCGTCCCATTGCTCGTAATCGACGATCATGCCATGGTGTACAGACAGGGGGCGAATGCCGGCTGTATGATCATGCGAGAATGCGGGCGGGAACTCGTACAGCATACCGAACATGTCCATCAGCCACTTCTCTGCTCCGATATCGCGAATGCGAGGCCATTCCGTGAACCAGCCGTTATCGGCTATATGCGTAAAGCTCGCCATCGGCAGCCGGTATCGCTTCCATTCCCGCCGGTGACAGACCTGCAGGAGAACGGATTTGTCATCCCAGCCGAGAGCCCATATGGGGGCATCTTGATCCGGAGCGCCATATAAGCCTCCCGGTCCCGTCACCTCGGTATATTTGTTGGCGTCAATGATTCTCCAGCTGTCCTTATCGCCCGGGCTTCCTACGCCGAGCCATTCAGCCAACGCCCCGCCTTCTCCGTTATTAGACACGACTAGCCGCTCTTGTCCCGTGTATGCTCCTTTGCCATGCACGCCGGGAAGCAGGTAATTCCCGTGCAGCCGTTCCAACGCGTTAGGGTCGCGATATAGCGTATTAACCTCCAAGGTGTGCACGTCAACCTCGTACAGTCCTGACTCCATCGTATAGAAGATCACTTTATTGGCTGGATCGGTGAGATGGCGGGCGACGCCGGTAAGCCGTCCTTCCATTGCCGAAGGCGGTATGGCTCGAACGTGGTCTTGCCTGTCTATGAAGTACGGTCCGATGATGAGCTGCCCGCTCTCGCAATGGATCATTCTGCTGGCATGCGTGCCGCCGACGCTCTTCGGATGGACGGTCGCCCTCATCTCTTTATCCAGCGAGTAGAGCTTATCTTCGCTCCCGAACGGGCAGTGGGCCGGGTATGTCATGTACCATAGCTTGTCATTCCAGGCGGCAACGGCTCCGATACCGCATTCCCATTCCGGCTGGTCAGCCGTGCCGTTCGTACAAGCGAGATGGGGGTACACGCCGCTGAACGAGTGCAAGGTTTCACTTTTTGGTCTGGAAGGCATCATCTTATTCACTCTCCTAAAGTTGGAATACTTACTCGAGTAAGTTATTGTATAGCATATATTCCATGGGAGTATTTTGCAATACCTTGAGTCGATTTTGGGGATATTTTAATTACACGAGTAAGGTAGGGTGTTCAAGGGTGAGCCGGAAATGCTATGATGTCAGGATAGGTGTTGAATGTGAAGTGGAGGAATGAGGATGGTTTCTCGCAAGGAAGTGGCGGAACGCGCGGGCGTCTCGGTTGCAACAGTATCGTATGTACTCAACGGGAAACCGGGGGTGAGCGAGCAGACGAGACAAAAGGTGCATGCGGTAATGAGCGAACTTGGATATAAGCCGAGTTATGCCGCCCGTGCCCTGAAAATAAAAAAGACAAATCATTTTGCGGTGCTGGTGCATTATTTGGGCGATCCGTTCGAAGCGGGCATCCTCAGCCATATCGAGCATCAAGCGCGCAGGCACGGGTATTTCGTCAGCTTCCAGACGTATCATCCCGAGGATGAGGAACGCTTCCTCCAGGAGGTGTCCGGAAGAATTGACGGTGTAATATTGCTGGGACAGAGCCTCATGCCAGAGACCTTAAACGGACTTCGTTCGGCTGGCATCCCCGTTCTCTCGATCATGGAGCCGATGCAGCAGTCTGAATGGATCACTACCGTGGATATGGACTGGGAAGCGGGCATGACGCAGCTTATCCGGCATTTGGCTGAGCAAGGCCATCGTCGAATCGGATTCATGGCAACAGGCATTCCCCGCCATCCGCATGAACAGCGAAGACAAGCATTCAGATCGGCCATGCTCGCCGAAGGATTGCCTTGCGAGGAAGAAGATGTGCTGAGCGGCGGCGGTCGCTTGGAGGAGGCGAAGTCGGCCATGAAGCACTATTTGGCAAGCGAAGCTGCGCGAACATGCACGGCATGGATCGCTGCGAACGACTTAATGGCCGTCGGTATGCTGTCGGCGTGTCGCGAAGCAGGATTGAAGGTGCCTGGAGATTTGAGTATAGCGGGCAGCGAGAACATCCTGATGTCGGAGCAGACGGAGCCCCGGATTACCGTATTGGACTATCCTAGAAAACATATTGCCCACATAGCTGTAGATATGCTGGTTGCCATTATTGAGAATAAGCAGCCCCGCGGCTGCAAGATGGAAAGCCGGCTATTGATTCGTGGCTCAAGTATGCATGAATGATGATTAAATGATAGAATGAAGAGAGAATGAGAGACTGATGATGAGCGATGACAGGGTGGAATGCGGATGTACAAGGCGATAATCGTTGAAGACGAGATACCGAATTTGGAACTGATGCATGTCATGCTGCAGCAGTTTTCGAGCATTGACATTATGGGCTCTTTCGACAGTCCACTGCAAGCATTCGTCAGCATAAAGGAATCAACAGATGCTCCTCATGTGGCATTTATCGATATTGAAATGCCGGAGATGAACGGTATAGCACTTGCACGAAAGCTGCTAGAGCATTGTCCCCGGACAGCAATTGTGTTTACGACAGCCTACCGGGAATATGCGCTTGAAGCGTTCGATGTGCAAGCGGTTGATTATATTTTGAAGCCTGTAACGCCGGCTGCTATTGAAAGAGTGCTGTCGCGTCTCAATCAGCATGCGGGGATGACGGAAGATACGAATTCATCGCCAGCCGGCTCTGCAGAAATTCGCTGCTTCGGCGGATTCGAAGTGCGCAGCGGCGATGGCGGGCTTATACGATTTCCATCGCGGAAGGCAGAGGAGCTATGCGCCTATTTGTTATGCCATCCCGGAAGAGATGTAAGCAAATGGCAGCTCGTCGAATTGCTATGGCCGAATATGGAGGCTGAGCGGGCATCCCATAATTTGCACAATGCGGTGTACTTATTGAAGAAGCTCATGAAAGATAATCGTCTCCATATGGAGTTGAAAAAAACGAACGATGGTTATGTGCTTGAATCGACCGGGCCGCCTTATGATTACCTGCTATTCCAATCGCAAGCCAGGTTGGCAGGACTTGAACCCGGCAGCCGATCTCAGGCAGAGCAACTCTGCTTGCAATATCGCGGAGTTCTGCTGGAGGGCAAGCCGTATCTATGGAAGCTGGCACTGGAAGAGGAGAGCTCCAAGCAATATGAAGCCTTGATCCGGACGATTGTCCGATACGATATGTCCCTCGGTAATTGGTCCTCCGCAGAAGAATGGCTGCTCCGTCTATTGGCCATCTATCCGCTTCATGATGAAATGAACGGCCTGCTGCTCGAGCTGTATGGCCGAAGCGGCAAGTGGGAGAAATCCATGGCCCACTATAACAAACTCAGGCAGGCTTATATCCGGGAAATGGGGATGGAGCCTCCATGGGAACTGAAGGAGAAAGCGACAACCAAATAGGGAATGGTGTGCGACCGTTATTGTCCTGTATTCAGGATGACAACGGTTTTTTGCCATTGGTGAGGGATTTGTGAGAATTTTGTGAGGCGTGGCTTGTAGAATTAATAGAAGTTAATGTGAATTGATAGATTTTCAATCAAGGTAATCAAGGAGTGGTTAAAATTAGTAATTATCAATCCGTTCAAAAAATAATCGTTCTTGCACTTACGGTCTGTATTTTTATAGGGATGATGCCTGGGCAATCGACACAAGTTATCGCAGCGACGGACACATGGAATGGGACTGTGGCTTCCTCCTATGACGGAGGAGCTGGGACATCTGTCGATCCGTATCGAATCGCTACTGGAGCACAGCTTGCGTATTTAGCCAGTCAGGTGAATACCGGGACAGATTATAGCGGAAAGCACTTTAAACTTACAGCAGATATCGACCTCAACAATAATGAGTGGACGCCTATCGGCGGCAAATACAGCGCAACAAATAGGAGTTTTACTGGCATGTTTGATGGTGATGGACATGTTATACGCAACATGACGATTACTACTGCAGAGACGCATTGGGTCGGTTTATTCGGAATTGTGGGCGACGCAACGATCAAAAATCTTGGTGTGGAATATGTTCAGATCTCCAATCCTGCGACCAACGGAAGAACGGGGGGGTTGGTAGGATATAACTGGGGCTATCCAGTTACCATTATTAACTCTTATACGACCGGAAGCATCACAGCCGGACAAATGGGGCAATCGATTATAACTCTCCGAGTCGGCGGGCTAGTTGGCTATTCTACTGTAAATAATGCCAGCGTTACCAACAGTTATTCCACCGTAAATGTGACAGTGAACGGCAATGGAGGCAGAGCCGGCGGCTTAGTGGGTCGAACGGGAGGCAACGGATTAGAAGCAGTAAAAATATCAAACAGTTACGCAACGGGCACGGTTACAGCCAATGGGACAGGCAACTATACTGGCGGGCTTGTCGGATTCCAAAACGAAGGAGTGATTGACAACAGTTATTGGAACAGTGACAAGGCTTCGACAGGTGTAGGCTATGTAACCGATTATAGCGGAACTTCCAAAACGGATGCGGAGATGAAGGCAGCAGCATTCGTCACACTGTTGAATCAAAACAGAGGTCCGGATGCGGAGTGGATTAGTGATAGCGGCTCGGTAAACGGCGGGTATCCCACATTATCTAATATCGGAGCAGGCAGAATCACTGTGCAGGACAGTACGGTCAACCCAACGATAGCGACGTTCGACAAGTATGACCAGGCGGCGACCTACTCAGATATGACGATCGCGATCACGCCGAACGGGAATACGTTCATCGATGTGCTACGAAGTGGGACGGGCATCGGTGCCGGCAACTATAGCTTTAACGATCCGAGCCATGTACTGACTATCAAGAAAGAGTACTTAGCAACGCTGGGAACAGGAGCGCAAGTATTCACCATTGACATGAGTGCGGGAATGGATCCTACCTGGACGGTTACGATTAGCGATTCGACACCTTTACAAGCGAGTGGGCTGACGGTGTCGGCCAATGATGTAACGGGATCCGAAGCAGATGGCAAAACAGTCATCGACGTTGCGGAGACGGCAGGAGCCGAACATAAATTTGTCTATAAAAATTTCGAGGAAAGCTCCGTTTCAGTGCCGAATGTCGGTGACACTTTAACTGGATATGTCGACTTGCCGGCTGATGGCATCATCGAAGCGGCCAATGGGGATATCATTGCGATAGCGGAGATTGACGCAGATGGCAAGGTGGTGAAGTTCGGAACAACGGTAGCGGCTGTGGTAATCGAACATGCAGTCATCTATGCAGAGGGTGCTCACGGAAGCGCTAGTTCAGCAAGTGAAGTTGTTGTTGATGGACAAAGTCCCTCTCATGTGCCAACGATTATACCGGACAGTGGCTATACATTTGCCGGATGGAGTTCAGATGGCGGAACTACATTGCTCCATACAGCAAATGTGGAAGCATCAACGGTAACTGCCGACATCTTGTATACGGCGTACTATTCAGCGAATGCTTACACGGCAAGCAACAGCTTGAGCGCAAATTCAACGACCATACCTCTAGGAGTTGGTATTGCATTATCGGCGACGGGTGACCGTCAATCAGCAATCGGCGCAGTCGTTGGAGATGAGCAGTATATCCCGATCAGCTGGGTATCAACAGAGACAGGAAAGCAGGGATTATTCACTGAAAGCACGGGCAGTTATACTTCAACCTACGCGCCTTCTGAGGTCGGAACATATACAGTTACGGCGACCTTTCAAAAGAAAGTGTGGGACGGCGATTCATGGGGCAATGCCACCGGGGAGACAGATACTAAAACCATTCAAGTAATAGTGGAGAATGTACCCATAACCGTAACGCCAGAAGCAGCAATCACGTTACCGACGCAGTTATATATGGCCTATAATAATACAACTGTCTATGAACAGATTACCATCTCCAAACCTAATGGAACAACGATTTCAAATGTGACTGCCTTACTTGGCGATGGAGAGCAATCAAAATTTATTGTTGGAACTTTGAACAAGGACTCTTTCATGCATGCAACATCAAATAGTATTACTCTATTAGTGAAACCCAAAAACGCTCTGCCCATTGGTACGTATACCGAAACATTAACAATTGCAGGAGATGATGCCATCAGTGACATGATTGATTTGTCGTTCACGGTTGATCCTCATCCTGACGGAACGATCCTCTTACTTCCAGCTGACAGTTATAACTTTGATACAGCTGGAACCTATTATGAAGGATACAGCGCGATTCCAAAACTTCAGCTATCTTTACAAAAGGTAGGGCATACTTTTTCGAATGTACCCAATGTACAGGTGAGCTTCGGTAAAGGAATTGAATCGCCATTTACAATTGGGAGCGTTCCTTCAGGCACATTGGCGCCGGGAGTAGCCTCTTCTACCGCTCTGATTGGTGTGAAATTGAATCTGCCTGCCGGCGTTTATCATGACACCTTGACCGTAACAGCTGATGGAGGGGTTTCCGAGTCTATCGATCTTTCAGTAACCATTCACGAATTAGTACAGGCAGATGCTCCGACTGCTGACATTGCCGATGGCATGATCATATCCAACAACAGCAAAGTAACACTGAGCTCTAGTACCGCTGGAGCGACGATATATTACACGTTGGATGGAAGTATTCCTACTACCGGCAGCTTGAGTGGTACGAACGTTACAGTTTCAGCTGCTCCAGGTCATTCGGTAACGATAATGGCCATTGCGGTGAAGGACGGCATGGCAGATAGCGAGATTGCGACCTTTACTTATACAATTGTGAACTTGCCAGATGCCCCTGCGAATCCACAGAATCTGGTTGCCGCATCAGGAAATCGCCAGATTGACTTAGGATGGAACACGGTTACAGGCGCAACATACTACAATTTATATATGTCAACTACACCGGGGCAATTTGATGTTATGCCCATGGCGACTGTAACCGAAGCCACCTATCAGGTTGACAATCTGACCAATGGCACTGTGTATTACTTTGTTGTGAAAGCTGGTAACGATGGAGGGTTAAGCGGTAACTCCAACCAAGTGGGCGCTACGCCCGCAACGATTCCATTCCCAATCACTCATGTATCGGCAGTAGCTGGCAACGGCAGCGCAATCATCACCTTCACTGCTCCGGCCGATAATGGAGGAAGTGCAATAACAGAGTATGAAGTGACCGCATCTTCTGGAAATATCGTCGTTACAGGGATGTCAAGTCCGATTACAATAACCGGTTTAACGAATGGGACGACCTACACGTTCACCGTGAAATCGATCAATTCCCAAGGGAAGAGTGCACAATCGGCGGTGTCGAACGAGGTCATACCAAGTGCGCCGTCAAGCCATGAAGACGATACCAGCGATTCGCCATCACAGCCAACCTTGCCTGCCGGGCCGGAACTGACAGCAGTGGATGTTCTGGTCAATGGTAAAAGAGAGAATGCGGGAACGGCAATGAAAGAAAAAGTGAACGGGCAAGAAGTAATGACAATTGTCGTAGATGAAGAAAAGCTTCATCAGCGTCTTGAAGCAGAGGGCAAAGGCGCTGTAATTGCGATATTCGATTCAAGCGGCAGCGATGTGGTGATCGGTCAATTAAATGGACGTATCATCAAAAAAATGGAAATGAAGCAAGCGGTAGTAGAAATTCGTACCGATCAAGCTACTTATACTTTACCTGCTGACCAAATAAATATTGATGCCATCTCGAAACAGTTTGGTACAGCTATTCAATTACAGGACATTAAAGTGAAAATTGAGATCGCAACACCGCTTAGCAACACCATTCAAATGGTAGAAGATACGACAAATCGTGAAGGGTTTACGCTTGTAGCGCCTCCAATACAGTTTAAAATAACTGTTGTCTACGGCGACCGAACAGCAGAAGTTACGAAGTTTAATGCGTATGTGAAGCGCACGGTTGTCATTCCTGAAGGGGTTGATCCGAGCAGAATAACAACTGGTGTAGTGATAGAGCCGGATGGAACGGTTCGCCATGTACCTACGAAAATCATCGAGATGGATGGCGTCTTCTACGCACAAATAAATAGTTTGACCAACAGTATTTACTCGGTCGTATGGCATCCGCGAGAATTCCATGATATGAAGAACCATTGGGCGAAGGATGCAGTCAACAATATGGCCTCTCGGCTAATCGTTAGTGGCATCGGCAATGAGATGTTCAGTCCAAATCGTGAAATTACTCGCGCTGAATTTGCAGCCATCATCGTTCGAGGTTTGGGATTGGGATTAGAAAGTGGAGAGAGCGTTTTTACAGACGTTAAAGTTACCGATTGGTATAGCAGTGCCATTCAAACCGCATACGAGTACGAATTAATAAGTGGATATGATGACGGTACGTTCCGTCCGAATGAAAAGATTACCCGCGAACAGGCGATGCTCATCATTGCCAATGCAATGAAGATAACGGGGCTGAAAGATAATCTTGCAAAGGAATCAAAGGATGCTGCTCTGCAAGCTTTCGAAGATAAGGCACAGATCTCTGCATGGTCAATAGCGGGAGTTGTTGATACTATACTAGCAGGTGTCGTGTCTGGAAGAAGTCCTAATCATTTGGCTCCGCAAGACTTCATTACACGCGCAGAAGTGGCAACGATCATGGAGAGAATATTGGAAAAATCTGATCTGATTTAGTTAGTTAAAAAAACAGTTCCTTGGCTTTCAACCGAGGAACTGTTTTTAGTGTGGTTCGCCGCTATTATCCCCGTCTGATGTTCTTCTTGCCGCTGAGTCATATCAGTAGGAGAACCGGTTCCGGTTAGGTACGCTTTCTCAGCTCGAAGAATTCACATGCCGATCTGCGATGATACATGAGATCGCCTACACCGGACTGGGTCACAACGGTATCGTCATCGAATCGGACAATGCTGGAGGACATATCGATAATGGCATTGTTTTGAAAGACGCGTATTCGCTTCTCCCGCTCCATCGCTTCTTGGAAATCGGCATCCCTTAACAGCTTGCGGTTCATGGACATGGTCAATCTCTCTCCTATCTATATGAACTGAAATGGCATGAATGCACCTATGCAAAAAGCTTTGCTTTAGTGTAGCTCATTAAAGTCGCTTGTACAACCAAACGCAATAATATAGATCGTGATGCGCGCGTGTATAGGGAGACAGCTTTTTCGTTGGAAGAGGCGGCTGTAGAGGAAGGAAGCAGCGGATGTAC
Source organism: Paenibacillus chungangensis (assembly GCF_042675905.1). Lineage (NCBI taxonomy): Bacteria > Bacillati > Bacillota > Bacilli > Caryophanales > Paenibacillaceae > Paenibacillus > Paenibacillus chungangensis. Next base: position 95,811 of record NZ_JBHTJZ010000033.1, read on the forward strand.
AGGTCCCTTCTTTTTTGAGACGCGGCTGCATATGCATGGAAGGTAGACATGCATTTCATCGCAAAGGAGGGAGCGGAGTGGCAAGATGGGGAAGACGAGGTTGGAGGATGCGGCCGCCTGGCTCGTTTCGATTCAATTTGCGGCTGTTTTCTCCTTATCAACGCATAAAGCCCGTGAGATGGGGATCCTCCCGTACGAAAATGGGATGGGCGCACCGGACGCAACCGGCAAAGCGAAGCCAAAGCAAACGATTGTTTGGCGGTACACCTAAAAAGTGGGGTCGACGCCCATTGGTCACCGCGTTCTCGCTTGGCCGGGGAACGAGCGAATCAGGACCGGTCCGCCGCCGACCGCGCATGCGGAAGCGAAAGCTGTTTTTGCTCATTTTGTTCGTCATGATGCTATTGTCGATTCCGGCCTTCATCTTCATCGAGAGTAATCTGCGCGAGCCGCTTATGAATATCGCGAAGGTGCGGATCAAGCAAGTGGCGACGCAAGCGATCAATCGGGCGATTACGGAGCGGGTGGCGAGGGATGCGGAGTCGGAGAAGCTGATCGACTGGAAGATGAATGCCGACGGCAAAATATCCGGGTTCATGCTCAATTACGCGGAGCATATGAGCATTACCTCGGACACGATCAATACGGTGCAAACGACGTTGAATCATATTAAACATATTCCCGAGCATATCCCCGTCGGCCATGCGCTGGACAGCGCCGTGTTATCCTCCTTCGGTCCGCGGGTGCCCGTGCGCTTCGAGCCGGTAGGCGCGGTGAAGGTGGAGCTGAGCACACGGGAAAGAAATGCGGCGATCAATATGGTATTAGTGGAGGTATACATTAATGTTATTGCCGAAGTGTCTATTATTATTCCGTTCGATACTGAGCCTGAGCTGGTAGAGACGGACATTCCGATCTCCTATCTGCTGGTGGTCGGAGATGTGCCGATGTACTATTACGACAGCAGCGGGAAGGCGATCGGTGAGAATGCGCCGCAGGCTCCCAATATCTCGGTTCCCCTGCCGCCTGGCGCCGGAGTGTCCACGAATCAGGAGGAACGGGATGCGGAGTTGCCTTAATTACCGAACCGATCAGGTATGGAATCGTGGAAGCGGCAACGGCTGCATGGCCACAGGCTGCCCTTCAGAAGCAGGCAAGTGCCATTCCTATCATCTCTTGTCGCAAGTCAACAAGCGGCTCGACCATACGGTTGAGCCGCTTGTTGACTTAACGGTTGGCACGAAGCCGCTTGCGCTCGGCTTGCTCCCAGCGTTTCAGGCTGGGATAGGGATCGAACGCCCACTCCAGCAATCCTCTATCGCTATATATGCCATAGTGAAGGTGAGGCGGGAACTTGCCTTGCGTGCCGGGCTTGCCGTAGCCGGAGCTCCCTACCCAGCCAATTACCTGCGCAGGCTCGACAATATCCCCTATTGCGATGTTCTTGTCGAAGCCGGACAGATGGGCATAGTAATGGTAATGATTGTTCAGATCCCGAATGCCGATGCGCCAGCCGCCATAGCGGTTCCATCCTTTTATCTCCACAATGCCGTAGCAAGTAGAGCGGACAGGGGTGCCATGACCTGCGAATATGTCGGTGCCCTCATGAATACGCCTGCCTCCCCATCCTCTTCGATCTCCCCATGTATCGCGATAGGAATAGGAGTTGCCAAGCGGAAGCGGGAACGCATGCATGAACAGATCCAGCTTGCCGTAATGCCGGTAGATGGATGCGAACTGCTCGACCCGTTGAACCGCTCTGCTGTTCTGGTAATATTCCCATACCCCTACGGGCACATCCTCGTCCGTTACGCCGTAGGGCGTGATCTGATGAAGGAGAGAATACAGAAGATCGGCATCGCTGTTCCTCTCGGCAAGCCCGTTGCCGTCGCCGTCTCTTCCAATGCCTCGGAACCACTGGATAGACGCCGGCAGCGTATCCTCGTAATCGGGGTTCATGGCGCCTGCCCATCGTTCAGGCTCGATATAAATACCGGTATGCTGCCCCAATAATGGACGCGCTTTTGGGCGAGCTTTGGACAATGTTCGTTCATACTGGTCGATCGCCGCGATCCAATACCATGGAAGCCCAGTGACAGCGGCAAGGTTAGTGTACATTTCTTGTCTGACCGCAAAGGGATCTTCTGCAGCTCCTTTCTCTGCCGGCTCAGCTGCTGTCGCACTGTCGCCGGGTTGCTTCTCAGTCTTGTTGATGATGCGGAACAAATGTAGTTCGCTGCTAAGAGAAGCAGCCTCCGAAGCGAGCTGAATACCCGGAGTGCCAAGCAATGCTGAAGCAATCAGTATCGATGTGACAGATATGATGATCTTCAAGTGGTCTCACCCTTTCCCGGATCACATAGTTCTACAGGTATGTTTTGCAGTTGTTAGATTTTTATCCGGGACAATTACCGATCTCATTATGAGATGAGTTGCATTCGTATAAACTATCGTTCCTGTTATCCGAGTACGCGGTTTTTTTACTTTTTTCATCCAAGTCATGTTATAATGATGGCATTGCCGGCAACATTGCAGGTGAGGCGATGCTTAAATTTAACTGATCTTGAAAGCAGGTAATGGGAATGACGCAACGCAACAAACGTGAAAAACTTCAAAAGCCGGACTGGCTTCGGATAAAATTAACGACAAACGGTAACTATGCGGAAATTAAAGATATGATGCGCTCCAAGACACTTCATACGGTGTGCGAGGAAGCACGCTGCCCGAACATATACGAATGCTGGGCGAATCGCACGGCCACCTTCATGATTCTGGGAGACATCTGCACGCGGGCCTGCCGCTTCTGTGCGGTTAAGACGGGTATGCCTACAGAGCTGGATCTGCAGGAGCCGGAGCGCGTAGCGGAAGCTGCGGAGCAGATGGGCCTTCAACATTGCGTCGTCACGTCGGTTGCGCGTGATGATCTCGCTGATGGCGGGGCATCGATCTTCGCTGCGACGGTCAGAGCGATCCGCAAGCGGTTGCCCTTCTGCCGCGTCGAGGTGCTTATTCCCGACTTCATGGGCAACTGGGATGCGCTTCAGGTCGTCATGGATGCGAATCCGGATATACTCAATCATAATATCGAGACGGTGGAGCGCTTGTCTGATCGGGTACGGGCTAAAGCCAAGTATAGACGTTCGATTGAATTGTTGAAGCGCGCCAAGGAGATGAAGCCTAAGATTCCAACAAAATCCAGCATTATGCTAGGAGTCGGAGAGCAATGGGATGAGATTGTTCAGGCCATGGACGATCTGCGCGCAGTGGACTGCAACATACTAACACTTGGACAATACTTGCAGCCTACACCGAAGCATATGCCGATCGAACGGTATGTGCATCCCGACGAATTCGCCAAGCTGAAGGAAGAAGGCAAGCGCCGCGGCTTCCGCCATGTGGAGTCCGGTCCGCTCGTTCGATCCTCTTATCATGCGCATGAGCAGACAGACTCTGCCCAACGCGCGTTTGAAGCGGAATCCGCCACGATCGGTGACAATATGGAGAAAATAACTGGCGGCTGTTCGACAACTGCGCTGTCATGATGCTGGAATGAGGTGAAGCAATGGCTTTGATTCATATCGGTGGCAAATCGTATGAGCTGGTGCACGAGAATCGGGACGGCTGGAACGCCGAAGCGTTCCGCAACCGCTATAGCGAAGTGCTGGAGAAATACGATTACATTATCGGTGACTGGGGATACAATCAATTGCGCTTGAAAGGATTCTTCCAGGATGGCAACGGGAAGGCGACGAAGGATTCAACTTTCTCTTACGCCTCGGATTACATCAACGAATACTGCAATTTCGGTTGCGCTTACTTCGTATTGGAGAAGAAGAGCGGCGGACGCATCGAACCGGGAGACGAGAATCTGGATCTGCTGGAAGAGCCTGTGAGACATAGCGGAGCTGCTTCGAGAGAAGCGGTGGTGGATGTGAAAGCGCAATCCGGCGGACAAACCGTTGCGCAGTCCGGCGCTCAGCAGGCTCAGGCAACATCAACTCCGGCTGGGAAACGCTCCGGCGAGCAGCCGGGAGACGAAGCGCCCCCGACGAGGGATAATCACGGTGGAGGCAGGCGGCAGCGTCAACGTTCGGACGGTCAGGAGAAGCGTCAGGAAGGACAAGCCCGTCGTCGCGACAACCGCAGAGGCGGCAAATACCACGATCAGAAGAACAAAAAGTCGGTAAAAACGGCCGCCAATGAAGCAGCGGCGACTTCGGAAAACGGACGCAATAAAAACAGCGGTCGCTCTTAGGAGTAGCCGCTGTTTTTATTGCTTTATAAGAATTTATGTGATCGTGCTTGGGAGACGAGCTACTTCACGTCATAGCCTAGGAAAGCTTCGCGGACCCGGTTCCAGAATGGGAACGGTCGGTAGCGCGCGAAGCTGACTACATTCGAGGCGACCGAGCAGCGAATGGAACGAATGTCGGTATGCATCTGATTGATATGATCGATCGCCAGCTGGATGCGCTGCTCCTTCCTGGAAATGATGTCGCAATGATGATGCTTCGGGAGCAGTACGGATGATCCCAGCGTTCGGAATACTCGATTGTTGATGGAGGCGATCTCCGCGATCTGCAGCGATTGAATCGACGGGTGCACGATGGCCCCTCCCAGGCTCTTGTTGTATGCGGTGCTTCCTGATGGCGTGGAGATGACGATGCCATCGCCGCGGAACATCTCGAACAGCTCATCGTTAATGTCGATTTGGGCGACTAGCGTGCCGTCTACGCCCTTCAATGTAAATTCATTCAACGCCAGATAAGTGAGGGTAGCATCGCTTGTCTCCACCTCGATCTGGGCGAGTGGATACTTCACGATCTGAGGCGGCTTCTCCGCCATATGAGCGACAAGCTCCTCCAGCTCGTCCGCCTTCCAGTCCGCGTAGAAGCCGAGGTGCCCCGTATGAATGCCGACGAATGCGACATTGGCGATTCGGTGTACATAGGTGTGGAAGGCCTCCAACAACGTACCGTCTCCTCCGATGGAGATGACGATGTCCGGCTGGTCGCTATGGCGAACGAATCCTCGCTTCTCCGCTAAGGTATGGAATTGCTGGGCGAGCGACTTCGACAATTCGTCTCCCCGGTCTATTACTGCGTATCTCAATGATGCTTCTCCTTCCGTGCAGTACAATACTACTTAGATCATATCGTACAACCGCTCTGAATTCAATGTGCGGATTGCTTAAGGCATATCCTTCGTATACCCGCTACTATGGCCCCAGAGTACCCCAGAGCAGATAGACGATCAGCATTGAAATGAAGCCGTGCAGCAGGCGAGAGAACAATAGAGGCTTGTAGCGAATAGCTGTCCGGCTTAACAAGCTGACGATCTGAGCATGGACCGACAATCCACCCCATGACAATATCCATGCCGCAATAGCCGCCTGGTGCATCAGGCCGGTTCCCGCCGTACCGGCTGAGCGGGCGCCTAATGTCACTTCGAAGATGCCGAAGATGCCGGCATCGGCAAGCGGCTCCGGCAGTCCGATGAGTCCGAACAATAGCCGGAGTAGTTCTGTCAGGCCTTCCACGAGCCCCGCATGGGTAAGCGTCTCCATCACGACGGAGAAGACGACGACGAGGCCGCCTACGACGATCATCAGTCGAAGGGCCGACTCGACGGCATCCTGCAGCAGCTTGCCCAGTTCCCTGCCATCCAGCAGGCGCGCTTCGTGCATGGCCCGGAGCGCCGCATACAATCCGCTGCGACGTCGCTGAGGGGCAGACGACTTCGGCGTGCTGGATGCCTGTTCATACCGCTCATGACTTCGACCGTGATAACGCATCAGCAAGCCGATGATCAGTCCGCCGCCATAATGAGCCACAGCAAGCAATGGAGCGAGGGCAGCATTTTGGAAGAAGCCAATGCAGACAGCTCCGATCAGAAAGACCGGATCGGAAGTTGTGGTGAACGCTACGAGCCGCTCGCCTTCAATCCGATTAATATGCCGTTGTTCCCATAGCTGCGCCGTCAACCTTGCCCCTACAGGATAGCCGGACATATAACCCATGGCAACGACAAAGCCGCCAATGCCGGGCAGCCGGAATAAGGGACGCATATAGGGGTCAAGCAGCTTGCCGAAAAAGTGTACGATGCCGAAGCCTAGCAATAGCTCGGATATGACAAAGAACGGAAACAATGCGGGAAACAAAACATCCCACCATATGGCCAGCCCTCGAAGCGAGGCATGCAATGTCTCCGTAGGGTAATAAGCCATCAGCCACGAGATGAACAGTGCGATTATTGCCGTGATTGATAGCGGGTGAGCAAGCGTGCGGAGCATATGCCGTTCCCCTTTTCCAAGGAAATTTGTACAACCCTCTCTATACATATATGAGTGAAGAACGGCTCCCATCACTGCAAGCGGTCAACAGAAGGAACAGGTTTACGCAATTGTCGGTAAGCGTTTGCAGAAAAGGGTGCCTTTTTGCTTCCATTCATGGTACAATAGTAACAGCATACAACGCTTGGAGTGATGAACATGAGTATTATCGCCGGCCTAATTGCTTGCGCTTTTGTCTATGTCATCAAGGAATCAATCACTCACCCCCATGACGATAACTATAAATTCTGATTATAGAGGAAAATATACCTAGCCCGCGTCCAGTTATGCGGGTGTTTCTTTTTATTTCCTTCTAACAAAGTTCAAAAAGATAATGCAAAATACCTAAAAAACGGAGATGGAATTGACGATGAATAGGAATATAAGCCTTTACGAGGCGATCGGCGGAGAGAATACAGTACGTGAAATAGTTGAGTCTTTTTACCCAAAGGTGCAAGCTGACCCTTTAATTGGTCATTTGTTCCCCGCTGATATCGAACCGGTAATGGAAAAACAGTATCAGTTTCTTACTCAGTTTTTTGGTGGTCCTTCGCTTTATTCGGATCAGTACGGGCATCCTATGATGCGTGGCAGGCATTTGCCATTCCCAATCACACCCCAGAGGGCGGAAGCCTGGCTGAATTGCATGAGAAGAGCGCTTGAAGAGATTGCGCTTGAGCCTGAGCTTCGGGAGATTGTATTGCAACGTTTGTCTGGGCCGGCACACCACTTTGTGAATACTTCAGAAGAGGAGACATGAATGATATGGAACCGCTGTACGAAACAACCATTCCCTGCATCTGCTGCGAGACGCCTTTTACTACTTCCAAGGTTAGACCCAGCTTTAAGAAAGCAACCCATGTCGATTCCGATTTTTGTGGACATTACAGCAATGGCATCAATCCCGACTTCTATGTGGTACGAGTATGTCCGAGTTGTGGATATGCCTTTACGGAGAACGGATTCGAGTCGCTGACTCAGGAACAGAAGGAACGATATTTCGAAAAGATAGGGACTCATTGGAACGGGAAAGGGCTGGATTTCAGCGGAGAGCGTACAGCGGAGCAAGCTATGGTTTCTTATAAATTGGCGCTTATGGCAGGACAGGCTACTGGAGTCAAGGACCGTGTTATTGCGGGCATACTTCACCATATTGCCTGGCTTTACCGCTATGAGGACAATCAAGAGCAGGAACGCAGATTTTTGAAATATGCGCTCGAGGCTTATATATCCGTCTATGAGACGGAGGGCGTCTCGCTGAACAATACGAAGCTGATGTATCTCATCGGGGAGCTGAATCGCAGGATTGGGGAGAATAATGAAGCGATAAAATGGTACTCCCGCATCGTGAATGATAAGCGGATCACGGATGCCGCCATGATTCGGGCGAGCCGGGAGCAGTGGCAATTAATTCGTGAGGAGATGGAGGAGGAGCGGCTTGGCAAACGCAAGGATCAATCCTCATCCCACACGATGAACAGCGCGTAGCGGCTCGGACAGCGAATCAGGTGACGATGAGGAAAATCGCTGCTTAAGCGATGAACTGCGAGAGGGACAGCATTGCGGCATATGAGTATGACGCCGTACATAGCAGAAGGCGTCGGAAACAGCGCATGGCGCCGTCTCCTCCGCGCTTACAAGTCGCGCAGAGGAGCGTCAGCCAGCAAGTAATCGCTGTCCGCATCGACGATCGTTGCCTTATTGTGGCAGCACGGGAATACGAGCAAGTGTTTCTTGCCATCCCGGATGTCGGGGAGCTGCTTGGGCTTTAGAGGGAGAAGCACGTTATCCTCTTGACAGTAGGGACAGCTGGTTACATAGAGATCATTCATGATTCGTTCATAAGGCCAGGTATGCCGGAATGGTATCATGGTTCCTCCGTGCTCTTCTTCTCTGCACCGCTATTCGCCAGTTCGGCAAGCTTCTGCATCAGAATATGGCGTGGCATGTGCATGAGCTGCTCGATTGGCACCCCAAGCTGCTCGGCCAGCTTGACGGCGGTATCCGCGGAGATTTGCAATGGCTTTGACATATTATTATACCTCCCATCTGTCTATACTAAAGTTATACACTGCCTGGACTCTTAGTGCAAATGATAGCGGCAATAGGGCGGAATGGAAGTGAAGAAATTCGCGAAGCGGCATCTGGATGTGAGTTTACGGACAAGATACAACGGTCATTGGCCGTTGTATTTTTTATCACGAATTTATAAAATTTTGGAGCTGAACTTATTTTGGATTCATTGATAAGTGAGACAAAAATCACTATTGATATTATGAAATAAATGCGAAACTAAATATTTATTGTGCAACAAATGTCATTGTGATATGTTATATAAGTCGGTGTATAATACACGATATGATATATGAGTCATATAGGGAGGGGGGAGAACAATTCAGTTAACATCTCGACAATTGGAACTCCTGGAGCTAGTGAAAAAGCATTCGCCGGTTACAGGCGAGCAATTAGCTGAATATTTGGGAGTCAGTCGGCCGACGTTGCGTTCGGACCTTTCCCTACTTGTAATGCTTGGCATGCTAGATGCGAAGCCGAAAGTGGGTTATTTCCTAGGAAATGCATATAAGCCGAATAGTGAATCCATGCAGCGCCTGAGCAGCTTGAAGGTAGGCGAAGTCCAAGGTGTACCCGTTAATATTCCGGATTCCTTGTCAGTCCATGACGCGGTGATTACCTTGTTCACCGAGAATGCGGATACGCTTATCGTGGTGAATGAGAATAAGCGGTTCGCCGGCATCGTTACACCCAAGGATCTGTTGAAAATTACACTGGGTAATCCAAGCTCGGCATCCATACCTGTCAGTATGGTGATGACCCGATATCCCAACATCGTTACTTTGCTTCCTAGCGATTCCGTTCATGACGCAATTATGAAGATGGCGGCGCATCAAGTGGATTGCCTCCCTGTCATTGCGCAGCGCGAGGAATCTGGACAAGATCCGGAAGTGGTAGGATGGGTGTCGAAGTCCGGTATTATTACATTATTGTCGGACATCGCGTCAGTCGGGGAATAGGAGGAGCCATATAGATGACAGAGCAAATCATATATGTATGCTCGGATGCAGTAGGAGAGACGGCGGAGGCGGTTGTGAAGGCGACTTTGCGTCAGTTTTCATCGGAGAATGTAAAAATTAAACGTTTCGGACACTTGCGTTCTGAGGATGAGATCTCACGTATAGTAGCTAATGCGGCTAGGTATGGCGGGTTTATCAGCTACACATTGGTACAACCAGAATTAAGAGCGCTTATGAAAGAGGAATCGATGAAGCATGGCGTTACCGCGGTCGATGTAATGGGACCGATGATGCAGGCGTTCGTGGATACGTTCGGCAGCTTTCCAAAGCGCGAGCCGGGGCTGCTTCATTCTATCGATGAAGCGTATCATAAGCGAATGGAAGCGATCGAGTTCGCAGTCAAGTACGATGACGGCAAGGATGTTCGAGGATTATTGCAGGCACAAGTCATTCTAATCGGTGTGTCGCGTACCTCGAAGACTCCTGTAAGCGTTTATTTATCTCATAAAGGGATAAAAACGGCCAACCTACCGCTTATGCCCGAAGTGAATCCGCCAGCGGAGCTTAAGAGTGGACCAGGCAGATTAATTGTTGGGTTGACGATGAATCCGGAACACTTGCTGCAAATTCGTACCGAAAGATTGAAGGCGCTGGGACTGCCCGCATCCGCTCAATACGCTTCGGCTGATCGCATTCAAGAGGAGCTCAACTACGCTTCTTCTATTATGAAAAGCCTGAATTGTCCCGTTATCGATGTTACGAATCGGGCAGTCGAGGAGACTGCTGGTATCATTAACGAATGGCTTAACCAATAAATGGATATACCATATAATGGAGGGGTAATCATGAACAAAACATTTGTAATGGTAAAACCTGATGGGGTGGCAAGAGGCTTGGTAGGTCGTATTGTAGCGAGATTTGAAGAAAAGGGCTTCAAATTAGCTCAAGCCCAATTGATGCAATTGAACAGACAGCAAGCCGAGGTTCATTATGAGCATTTGAATGAAAAACCGTTTTTTGGTGAGTTGGTCGACTTTATTACATCTGGTCCTGTATTCGCGATGGAGCTCCATGGAACTAATGCTGTCAAAAACGCACGCTCGGTCATCGGGGCAACAAATCCCGTTGAAGCGGCGGCGGGAACTATCCGCGGCGATTACGCTACTGACGTAGCCAGCAATATCGTACATGGCTCTGATTCGGATGAAAGCGCGGAAAGAGAAATACGTAATTTTTTCAACATCAATAGTTGACGAATTGACCATCATATGGTAAATTTTATGGCAAGTTGATTTTTATGAGACATGACGGAAGCACCGTTAAGGGCAGCAGCCAGCTGCGCCCTTTGCGGTGCTTTTTTTGTTATGGAGGAAAGGAGAGAGGGGATGCGCTATCTATTGGCGGTAGTGATGCAAGACGGAGAATATATGAAACGGCTGGCTGATTATGTGCGGGACAGTCCTTATAGCGAATCATGGAGTGTAACGGCGTTCACAAGCGCGGACGCTTGCAGGCGGTATATCGACAAGGGCTATGACGTGCACCTAGTGGCAGCAGAGCCGGAACTTCTGAAGGAACTGGAACATCTCATTGCGGCTATTCCTGCCGTGGCTTTAGTAGACAAGCTGGGCGAGAGCGGCGCGCTTCGCGAACTGCTGAAGTATCAGTCTCTCCCGATGCTGCTGAAAGGATTAACGGAATGGCACAGCCGCAGCATCGGGAAGCCGGCCCGATCTGCGACAGCTGCTTCAGGCCAAGCTAGCGGCTGCGGCGTTATAACGGTATCCTCAAGCGCTGGCGGAGTAGGCAAGACGGCATTGGCGCTTCATTTGGCGCATGCAGCAGGCACTAGAGGACTTCGAACTTTCTATTTGAATCTGGAACGTTGGAACACATCAATGTTATGGCTGGGAACGGATGGGACAGGAGGGGAAGGGATGTCTGAGCTGCTGTATGAGATCAAGGCCAAGTTCAGCACAGCCAGGCAGTGGCTTGTTCGTCATCGCCAATACCATCCGCTGCTAAAATCGGATTACGTGTCGGCCTTCAATAATGTTGAGGACAGGCTGACTCTGACGCCAGAGGACGCTTCCGCCCTGTTGGAGCTGATTGCTGAGACAGAGGAATACGATGTGATCCTTGTGGATGGCGATGACACCTGTGATGATATGCGTGCAGCGTTAATGGAACGATCCCGCTATATGCTTATGGTTTTGACGGAAGATCCTGTTATAGTGGGCAAGCATGAACTGGCTATGGCCTATGCCCGCCAACGCTGGGGGGAGGAATTTCAAGCGGCGCAAGACAAGATGAAGCTGGTTTACAACAAGTCAAGCGGTATGCAACTTAGGGTGAGACATCCCTATGGGCTTCCCTTCGTACACGAATGGCAGACTGGCGGAACATTGTTGTCATCGCCGCAATTCAGAGCTGCTGTCGATAAGCTGCTGGAGCGGCTGTTGGAGGGTGAGTGTGCCCATGTCCGCTAATGAAGCTATGATAGCGCTGCGGGAGCAAGTGCGGTCCCGATTGGATTTCAGCGTAGCTCTAAGCGACGAAGAGCTGATGACGACCGCTGAGAGTGTGGTGATGGAGTGGAGCCATCAGCATCCACTAACAGCTTCCGAGAAGGTCGGGTACGTGCGGAGACTGTTCCATTCCTTCAGAGGACTGGACATTCTCCAACCGTTGATGGAAGACCCCGAAGTGAATGAGATTATGATCAACAATCATGAGGAGATTTTCGTTGAACGGGCGAGAGAGATAAGCAGGCTGGCAGCCTCGTTCGAAAGTCGGGAGAAACTGGAGGATCTCATTCAATCTATCGTCGCTGGCGTGAATCGCATTGTGAATGAATCGACACCGATCGTAGATGCACGCCTGAAGGATGGCTCCCGCGTGCATGTCGTGCTTCCGCCGGTTGCCTTGAAGGGCCCTTGCATGACGATTCGCAAATTTCCAGAGCAGCCGATGACGATGGATCAACTGGTAATGAGGGGAACGTTGACGGAGACTGCGGCAAATTTTCTTAAGACGCTGGTTGAATCCAAATACAATATTTTCATAAGCGGGGGTACAGGTACGGGAAAGACGACATTCTTGAACGCTCTGTCCCAATTCATCCCAACTGACGAACGTATCGTGACCATCGAAGATTCGGCAGAGCTACAGCTCGCCACGATTGCTAATCTTGTCTCCCTGGAGACGAGAAATGCTAATACGGAAGGGAAGGGCGAGGTGACCATTCGCGATCTTATACGAGCCTCTCTCAGAATGCGTCCCAATCGGATTATCATCGGCGAAGTACGCGGTGGGGAAGCGCTGGACATGCTTCAAGCGCTGAATACCGGCCATGAGGGCTCCATATCGACCGGACACGGCAATAGCGTGAAGGATATGCTGGGTCGTCTGGAGACGATGGTGATCGGAGCGTCAGAGTTGCCGCTGCCCGTCATCCGGGGACAGATGGCGTCGGCCATAGACATTATGCTTCATCTGGCCAGGTTCCGGGACGGCTCCCGTAAAGTGGTGGAGATTAGCGAGATTACAGGCGTTAATAATGGAGAGATCAGCCATCGTCCATTATTCTTGTATCGGGAGGCGGACAGAGGAAGCGTGGAGGGAAGATTGATCCGTTCAGATCATCGTCTGCAGAGAACAGCAAAGCTGGATATGGCGGGAAAGGGGCTGGAGATCATTGGTGCAGAGAGCTGAGCTTCTGAAAAAGAAAAGATTGAATCGGTTGCTTCGATGGTCAGGCTGGGACTCGTTATTGGAGAAGAAGTCGCAGAGAAGGGGAGATCAGCCATTAAGTTATTGTTCGTACCGATTGGCGGAACGAGAACTCCTTCTATCTATAATATTTGGCGGGACGCTACTCTTCTTCGGGGCTTACCTGTTCTACCAATCCGTTGCGGTCGCCATATTCGCTTCATTAGGAGGACTTCTGGCACCAAGATACAGACGGGCAGCCATGCTGGAGAGAAGACGCAATATGCTTAAGCTGCAATTCAAAGAAGCGCTGTACGCGTTGGCCTCTTCACTCGCGGCTGGCCGTTCACTGGAGGTGGCTTTCAGGACGACGCTGGAAGATTTGCGATTGCTGTACCCTGATGCCTCTACGTTCATCCTGCTGGAATTCCAGAGAATCTGTCATTTGCTTGACTCCGGAGAACCGCTAGAGCGCGGTCTTAAGTCGCTGGCCGTGCGAGCAGGCATTGAAGAAATTGTCGACTTCTCGGAAGCAGTATCCACCTGCAAGCGCTCAGGAGGGGACATGCTAGTTGTGATGAGACGAACTTCCTCTATTATCGGCGAGAAGCTGGGCGTTGAATCGGAAATCAAGGTGCTGATTGCCCAGAAGCGATTCGAGGCGCGCATTATGATGGCTGTCCCGTTCGTATTCATGCTCTTCTTGAGCTTGGCTGCGCCCGATTATATGAAGCCGCTGTACAGCTCGCCCGGGTATGTCTTGCTGACGGCCGCCCTTCTGATCCTGGCGTTGTGCTTCTGGATGATGCATCGGATGATGTCTATAACGCTGTGAAGGAGGCCATAAGATGGCTGCTGTTGCTGCGGTGCTGCTCACTGCTTGCTGGCTATATGGACTTGGCGGCGAGGCATTACGCCGATTCGGGAAGGGGCTGTTATCGGGAAGAGGGGGAATGCGGGGCAAGGCGCATGCCAAGGAGATGCTGTTGGAAGAGCCATTCCTCAAGCTGTTGGAGCAGTTTGGTCTGTATGACAAGCTGGCTATGCAGTTCAATGCGTTCCATATGAAGCTGGCTGTGCTGAAGGGTCGGTCGTGGACGATTGAGCGGAGCAGGCGAGAAGCGGCGACAGCAGTGGGAGGGAGCTATGCCGCATTAACGGGAGGGGCGTGGTTGGCTTGGATTGGGAAGGAGAACTTGCTGCTCCTGGTCGGGTTGCTGCTTGGTATCGTTCTGCTGTGCAGACCGTATGTGGAAGCAAGACGCGAGCTGGAGAGAAGGAAGAGGATGATGGTGGCCGCGCTTCCAGGTGCCATTAGCAGACTTATGCTTTTAGTAGGAGCAGGCGATACGGTAGCGAATTCGTTTCAACGCTGTCTGGAGGGACGGGAAGGGAGCGACCATCCGCTGTATAAGGAATGGGAAGCGGCAGCGGAGGCTCTGCGCAATGGTCAGTCGTTCAGCTCGGTCATGGAACGGTTCAACCGCAGCTGCGCGATTCAGGAGGTTGCTGTGTTCACCACCGCAATTTTGCTGAATTACCGAAGAGGAGGCGATCAATTTGTGCTAGCACTGCGTGAGCTAACCTACTCGTTATGGGAGAAGCGGAAGGAGATTGCCCGCACTAGCGGGGAGGAAGCCTCGTCCAAGCTGGTTTTTCCGCTGGTGGCAATATTGCTAGTGATGATGGTGCTTGTCGCAGCGCCCGCTGTTATGGTGCTGTGAAGAATTTGATAAGAAGGGATGAATGAATATGTTATTTGGTGCATGGAGAAATTGGTCGGAGAAGGCGCGGCGTTTCTTTCGGAATGATAGCGGGCTGGGCACGCTTGAGGTCATTCTGATTATAGCGGTCGTCATTATTATCGCCCTTCTATTCAAAGATTGGATTATTGCATTGGTGAGTGATTTGATGGACAAAGCGGATGATCAGGCGAACAAGATATTTTAGGCTGCCAAGACGATGGCGTATGTGGTTGTCAGGGGATTGCGGGAGCTATACGCTGGAATCCGCTATCGTATTCCCTCTTTTGTTTGCAGTCGTGCTGCTGTTTTTGGCGCTAGGACTGTATCTGAATCAAAAGGTCGTTGCGGTGTATGCAGCAGCCATTACATCGGAAAGGGCGGCGTTCGCTTGGGACAACAGCCATCGTGATCCTGCTAGCGGGATATTATTGCGGCCGAATTATGACGGACTGTATCGGCGATTGGGAACGGACGGTACGATCGCCAGCTTGTTCGGTCTTGCTGGGGATAACGGACGCACGGTGATACCGTTGCCCGTAGACAAAGCGAATAGTTCGGATGACAACGGCTTGACTACGCGAAAGCTTCTGAACGCAGCGTGGTGGATGAATGGAAGCGAGCTGGCGTATAAGGGCGAAATCAGCTACGGTGTAAGCGGATTGACGGGCGCTGTGGAGAGCAGGCTGGTGCAGACTGTCGTATCGAAGCTGTCATGGAAGTCGGGAGAGATGTCAGAAGGGCGGGAGGTCGTCTATTCCGGCAGTGTAGTGGACCCAGTAGAATTTATGCGTAGTGTAGAGCTCGTTAGATATTATACAACCAAGTTCGCCAATCGGGCAGACGCCCGAAGAGCCAAGGCAGACGCCGGCGAAGTATTGGCTTCTTACGGAGGCGGAAGCGGCATAGGAGGGAAGCGATGAGGCGGCTGGACGGAGTGAATCGTCTACTATGGCGGGATGACGGAGCGGTTACGATATTTGCTGTCGTTGTATTGTCTTCGTTGCTGCTGTTCTTCGCGGTGTTGATTGATTATGCCAGAATTGCCGCTCTGCACAAGCTTGCGGAGGATACGGCCCGATCCGGCGTACGTTCCGTCTTGTCGGCTTATGACACATGGCTATACGAGCGTTATGGTTTGTTCGGCAGGGGCGGAACGGATGGGAAGGAGATTTTTCGGCAAGTGTTGGAAGGGAATCTGGAGAAGAGCTCGTCATCCACCTTCACGATTATGGAAGCACGGGTCGAGGGGGCGGAGGTGCACACATTGCTTACGCTAGGGGAGCATGAGGTGTTCGCAAGAAGCGTGCTGGAGGAGATGAAGTACAAAGCGCCGATAGACTTCACGCTGGAGATCGCAGCTCGGCTGGCTCCACTGGCTGGTGCAATGAAAGAAGCCTCTCATGCGGTAGACACCTTGACGCAGCTGCGACATTTATATGAGAAGAGAGAAGGACACATAGAGGCAGTCTTCAAGTTCCAGCAGCAGGCGGCGGACGAGCTGCGAGGAAGCGCTGTTCATTCGCTAATACCGATTGGTGTGGGCGGAGGATTCGCAGGTACAGCAGCCGCGGCAGTTCAAGGTTATAGCGCTTATGCGGAGATGAAGCTGTATGACCTATCCTTGCCGGAGGATGGGGAGCCGTTGTATAAGAGTGAGACTGCCAAGTATGAGCAGGAAGTATGGAGCTTGAACGATGCCATCAGAAGGGCAGGGGACAGCCTGCATTTTCGGCATATGGAGTTCATAGGGAAAGCTGAGGAGGAGCTTGAGAAGGCGGGAGCGCTAAATGAGGAGATGCGTCGGACAGCAGAACGGGCGAATCGTGATGCGAATGCGGCGTACGATGCAATATCCGGGAGTAAGGTGCCTGGCTCTACCGGCAGCGGGATGCTCGGCAGCGAGGAGGCTGAGCTGGCGGAGGTGCGTAAGGCAGGCAAGGAGCTGGTGCTAGGAGCGGAATGGTTCGCCAATTATAAGCAGGAGCTGTTGCAGCAAGGAGCGGACGGAACAGGCTATATTCACGCAGGCAGTCAATGGATGTCGAACTTGCAGACAGCCATGTCCAATCCGGGAGCTCAGCATGTTCACTCAGCAACACTTTCGAATAGTCTCACTGCCATTCATACGGCTTACCGGCTTTATCACGAACGGTATGTTGTGCCGGGCAGCGTATTGCGGAATCGCCAGCAAATACTGGCAGGCGGCGAGCTGAAGAAAAAGCTAAAGGAACAGGAAAGCAAGGCTGAAGCACGATGGAGGCAAGCGCGTAATCTGCTGAACGGTATTGCATCCATGCCGTCGAACGATGAGCATACGCGCCAATTCCGAGAGGTCGAGAAGCGATATCGGGAAAGTCTTCTATTCAATACGCAGAGTGACGACGGATCATCACAGCTGCAGCAACCTGCGGGTGAAGCCTATGAAGCCGCCCGCCAATCGTCTGCTACGATGGATAATATGTTCGCCGGCTTGTCGGATATGCTGCGGCACACCAGAGACAACTTTTATTTCGGCGAGTATGTAGTGGCCAGATACTCTCGCTTCGAGCCGCAGCATTTGTTTGGTTTGATGAGCAACGGAGATATCTCCGGCTTGGCGGGCCTGAGTTCCTTCCATAATCAGGAGGCAGAATATGTGCTCTACGGCTTTCACACTCCGACGGGCAATCTGATTGCCGCCTACGGGGAACTGTTCTCGGTGCGTCTGGCCATACGAACAATGGAAGGACTAATTGCGAGCAGGTCGTTGGGGCATCCACTGTTGATTCTCTCTGCAGCTATCGTGTACGGATTGGAAGGCGCGACGGCAGATATGCTGTCTTTGGCGGAGAGGGGGGCTGCGCCATTGTCGAAATACGCAAAGATCGATCTGGGCTACAAGGACTATCTGCGTATGTTCATGCTGCTGCATGGCGGGCAACGGGAAGAGAGGCTCGCTCGTATGATCGCTGTTATTGAACAGAACGGGAATTTAAAACTCTCCTCCGTGCCGGCTGGAGTGACGGGAGAAGCAAGGCTGTCCATAAAGCTGCTGTTCCTGCCCGGTGTAATGAAGCTATTGGGAAAATGGGGGATGCTGGACGGGAAGGTGGCAGGCAACCGCTATGAAAGCCGTAAAATTGTTGGCTGGTCCTATTAATACGATTAAAAGAGTAATGAACCTTCCAAGAATGGGGCGCTCGAAGGAGCAAAAAGGACTGAAAGAGGAGCAGCTCGGCTCCATTGTACTGGAAGCGGCAATTGTGACGCCATTCCTGCTAATTGTGCTTATGGTCTTCATTATGCTGATCTCGTTATGCGCAGCGCAAATGGCGCTGCACTCCGCAGCATCCAATACCGCACGGCAGCTGGCGGCGCATATGCGGCCCGTCGCTCTTGCAGCGGCACACCTGCCTACGCTGCCTGGAGGCCCAGCTGGCTTATCCGGCTGGGAAGAGATCGCGGCCTCTGGAGCGGAATGGCTGCCAGAGCCCGCAGGCGAGCTGGTTGCCTCCGCACTGCGCGGTGACTGGCAGCCGCTCGTCAATTTGGCCGCTTCGGAATTGGGACGACATGCGGTGGAGCCTTATATCCGGAAGGCAATGAAGGATGATGCCGTATTGGACTCCGATCGCATCGCGCTTGCCAAGCTGACTCTTCCCGATTTGCAGAGAAGAGATCCCGCATATTTGTCCATTGTCTTGGAGTATCAATATCCCCTTAAGCTTCCCTTCTTCGGAAAGCCACTAGTGCTGCGCGAGCGAGCTTCGGAAAGGGTATGGCTAAGCGATGCGAAGGCTGCTCAATACGGCTCGGAAAATGGAGTTGAAGGAGAAGTCTTGACGCTGCAGGTCGTAGCTGTTCATCCCTCGCCCTTACGTCCGGGACGCAAGGCAACAGTAACGGCTAGAACGAATCCGGGAGCGAGGGTCTCGTTAGGCGTATTGTACAAGAGCGGAAGCAGCAAGGCGAAGCACCTTGGAGAGGCTGTAGCTGACGAGAATGGCTTCGTACAGTGGACTTGGCATGTCTCGGGCAATACGACGCCAGGGATATGGCAGTTGACTATTTCAACCTCAGATGGCGAGCGTCAGGTGTCCCGTCATTTTATCGTAGAGAAGCAAGAACAGGAACTGGAATAGTGGAAGGAAGGGAATGGATGATGTTATCCGGCTTGGCGACAGCTATTTTGCTTGCTGCAGCGTTTTTGACGGATGTTCGGTGGCAGCGGATTCCCAATGCTCTCACTGGAGGTTTTTTCTTGGGAGGCTGCCTGTATGGGCTCTTGTCCGGTGGCTGGCAACAGTTGATGGATTCAATGCTGGGAGCTGCCGCAGGTTTCGTGCCTTTATTGTTGCTGTATGGGCTGAAGAGTATAGGAGCCGGAGACGTGAAGCTGTTCGGGGCTGCGGGCGCCTGGCTTGGCATCGGGAATGTGCTGCAGTTAATGCTTTTTTCGATGCTGTTCGGCGGATTGATCGGCTTGGCGCTGCTTGCGCTGCGCAGGACGCTGCCGGGGAGCAGGAGGACATACCACAGCAGTTTTCCATTCATGTTAGCTGTTGCTCCTGCCGCCATAGTGCTATGGGTGATGTAGGATTAACTTGAAAGGGTGGGGGATGTGATGGCGATGCATGGTTTCCGCATTGATTTTGCCATGAATCGGGGACACGTAATGATTGTAGATCGGAAGAAGGGGATATACCGCGACGAGTTGGATGATATAGAGATGAACATGCTCTGTGCCGAGTCTGTTCCGCATCTGCTCCCGGTCGATTGGTTCGAGCTGGACGGGAAGCTGACGTTTCGCTATGCGCTCTCGGGAATGAAAATGCTGGTTCATCGCTTACAGCAGCAGCCGCTTACGATGAGTCAATACTATAGTTTGCTGTTGAGTGTTACCGATGCTTTGGCGGAATGCAGAGACTATATGCTTCGTCCCGAAGGGTGCTTGCTTGGCGATTCGTTCATATTTATGGGCGAACGGTTCGGAGATATTCGTCTTCCGTATATTCCACTGAAAACGGATGTGGAAGAGCAAGCGCCAGGCGCAAGCGAGCTCTTGTCTCTCGCCGTCCGATGGACGTCTTATGTTGATCATATCGACGGGGAGGGCTTGAAGCGAATTTTTCAGCTGCTAAGCGCAAGCAGGTGGCCATTGGCAGAGCTGCAAAAAACGTTGCTGGACATGCTTGGTGATGTGAAGGAGCAATCATCAATACCCGCCGATATAGGCTCTTTGCCACAGGAGATGGAGTCCGTTAACCGGGAATTCGACGTTAAGACAGACACTTCTCAGCACTCGGAAAGATCTACTGTCGGTGGTAGGGCGATAGCAGGGGGAGAACGCGCGAAAGCTGCAACATTAAGTTCACCTGCCTCTTCGGAGATGCAATTGAAGCCTGTTCAAACAAGCTCTTGGAGTCATTCCGACAGTGAGATCATGGAGAATGTGGATGATGAGTGGGAGGAAGAGAATGTGTCATCGAAAGCGAGCAAGGGTAAATGGCTGATTTATGCAGTTGCTCTGCTTGCTACAGCTTGCGTATGGCGTTTCATCTATTTGCCTGCCCCATCTATGCCCGGTCTTCTCTCCAGTGCAGGCCTTACACTTATGATACTGGCTGTCTCGGTGTATATGGGCAGAAGAGGAAGCGGACTATTGTCAACTGTCAAGGATAGCGAGGAAGACGACGGGTTGTTCGAACCCAGTACAGATATGCTGCGCAAGAAAATATTCTGGGAGCCTAATCCGATTCATAAGGAAGGCACTACGCACTCCCTGGGCAGTTATTCCGTAGCCGGAAGCGTCAGACCGCCTAAGCCTGAGATGTCCTCAGAGTCAAGGCAGACTGGCAATATCGACAGGCATCATGGAAATGCTGAACCCGTTCACTCTGCCGTACTGTCTCCGGCAATGACAATTGCACCAACGACCGTGCTGGAAAGGGAAGATAGTGGTGAGTTGAATGTCCCGCCCGATGAACACGCCGCGGCTCCTGTGTTATGGTTGAAGCGAAAGTGGGACGGGCGGGAAGAGACAATTGAATTGGCGGGAACGGAACCGTTCAAAATAGGAAGAGCGGCGGAAGGGGTGCACTATTCCGAATTGGCGGAAGGCGTATCCCGCGTTCATCTGGAGATTGAGAGCAAAGATGACGAGCATCAGGCGAAGGACTTGGGCTCCCGCAACGGGAGCCTTCTGAACGGCAAGCTCATGATCCCATACAAAACTTACAGCTTAACGCAAGGGGACGTTATTCATTTGGCGGGAGAGAAGGGACCAAGCTATGAGATCAATTTACGCTAATCACTTCGTTGATTGGGCTGATGTTTGCCAACCAATTGCTCCATTGCATTGTCTATATTCGGATACAGAAATTGGAAGCCGTAGTCCAGCGATTTCTTCGGCACAGCGCGTTGACCGTCTAGCAACAGCGTCGACATTTCGCCGAAGAGGAGGCGCATGAGGAAGGCCGGCACAGGAAACCAGTGTGGTCGGCCCATGGCTCTGGCTAGCGCTCTTCCGAATTCATCGTTGCAGACCGGTTGCGGCGCGGAGGCGTTGACAGGGCCGCTTATTCTGTCATTGTCCAGGCAGAACAAGATGAGCCTCACTATATCGTGCAGGTGTATCCATGACAAGCCTTGGTCCCCGCTTCCGACAGGGCCACCTCCAAATAATCGATAAGGCAAGGCCATTAGCGGAAAAGCTCCACCCTTATCTGCCAGCACGACCCCGACTCGGAGCTTCACAAGTCTTGCTGTCGGTATTTGATCGGCGGCTTGTTCCCATTGCTTGACGACCTCTGATAGAAAATCCGTCACGGCTGTCGGGCTGCTTTCGTCGAACACCTCATCTTGCGATATGCCGTAAGCGGATATACCCGAAGCATTGACGACTACCTGTGGTAACTGCTCCAGCGACTTCGCAAGCTGAGCTACTTGTTCCGCAGCCCATATTCGTGAGTTCAGTATGCGTGATTTTGCGGAATCGGTCCACCGCTGGTTAATGCTTTCTCCAGCAAGATTGACGATTGCGTCCAGCCCATTCAGACTGGCTGAATTATGCTGCAAGGAATCCCAAGTCACAATGCGCGGAGACTTGCCGCTTCGGCTGCGGTCGGCCCCGGAATTCTGTCTGGATATGACAATTACCTCATCCCCCCGCGTAAGCAATGCTTGCGTCAAAGCTTTCCCGATAAAGCCCGTTCCTCCGGTTACAGCGACCTTCATCCGACGTTCCTCCTTCTACAGATGCTCAATTGCTATCTCCATTCTACCATGAATACTCCGCCACTTGCGAAGCGATCACTTCCATTGTGAAAATCGCCGATTCACCTCATGGCTTGTAGAAGCGGGAGTCCTCTTAAGCTGCCATGGATAAAAAAAGAGCACGAGACGATTAAGTCAAGTGCTCTTTGGATTTGACATCACAGCAGCAGTTATTTGATTTCTTCAATGGACTGAAGCCATAACTGCTTCACGTTGTTCTCGCTGTCAATGACTTTCTCCGTATATTCGAATTTGACCTTAGCTTCGGCGGGCAATTCTTCAATAATCGAAGTCAATTCGCTCGTTAGACGGTAAGCGTTGGCCCCTTCGTCTGTCCTGATCTCCACGGAATTGGAATCAATTGCGCCCGTATAGGTACCTTCCCCGTGAAGGATTGCTTCTGTAGAACCGTCATCACCGGTGCTTCCCTTATCTTCGTCGTCACCACCGCTGTCGCCCGTCTCGGATGCGGTATCGTTCCCGCTTCCGCCTTCAGACGGCGTATCTGGATCCATCACGCCGTCATTATCCGGGAGATTATTCGATCCGACCGATTCATTGTTGCCTTGGCTGTTCCCCGAATTGTTGGGGTCCTGGCTTGCATTGCTGCAGGCGGACATCGATAGAGCTAAGGCAAGCAAGAGAACTGCTGCCGTAGTGGCTTTCTTCTTCATCGTATTCGTGTTGTTCATGATAGAACCACCTCCTGTACATTAAGACGAAGCGAATGCAGAAGAGGTTGCGAAAATCTTATTTGTTCAGCAAATGCTCGTAGGCGGAATAGTCGATTCCCTTACGGTCCAGGAAGCTGACGAGACTACGATAGTCGCGCTTGGGAGTCGCTCTTATGTAACCTTCAATACAATGATCCCTCGTCACCGTGGAGGCGCCTTGCTCGATCGCGACTTGACCGATCTTGGCCGCGATGGAATGCTTGGCGATGTCGCGGAATGCCGTCGGAACAGGCGATACCAGCTCGTTCAGGAGTGCTTTGGATTCCTCGTTCCACATGCTGCGGCTTCTCTCGACCCAGTAGTTTTGCCAATCCAGCTTGGACTTGCCGTCCCGCATCGGCAGCACCTTCAGAAATTTGCGGAACATGAAAAAGCCGCCGATGGCCATTGAGCCCACCATGACGATCGCCCAAAACAAAATAAAGTAAAACCAAATCCCTTGGTCCATGTTGCTTGTCACCTCTCAAATTGAATTATAGCGTATTCCTAGATTTATTTCGACATTACCTGTAAAATAAGGGTTGATTAACGATAAAGGGGCGGTTGAGTAATGTTGAAGATAGGTTCCCACGTGTCATTTTCGGACAAGGGGTTGCTCACGGCAACCAAAGAAGCCATTACTTATGGCTCCAACACGTTCATGATCTATACGGGAGCGCCGCAAAATACGAGACGCAAACCGATTGAATCGCTATATATTGAGGAAGGGAAGGCGCTGATGGAGGAGTCGGGGTTCGGCGAGATCGTCGTGCACGCTCCTTACATTATTAATCTGGGCTCCTACAAGGAAGATACGTTCGAGCTGGCCGTCCGCTTCTTGCAGGAGGAAATCCGTAGAACGGATCATATCGGCGTGCGCAACATTGTACTTCATCCCGGCGCTTACACGGATAAAGACGCGGATTATGGCATTAACCGCATTGCAGAGGGACTGAACGAGGTGCTGTCCGGCACGAACGGCACCAATGTGAATATTGCGCTGGAGACGATGGCGGGCAAAGGCACGGAGATCGGCCGCAGCTTCGAGGAAATCGCTTCTATCATCGATAAAGTGCAGGACAACAGCCGACTGACGGTGTGCATGGATACTTGCCATATGCATGATTCCGGCTACGATCTGAACAATGATCTGGACGGTGTGCTGGAGCAGTTCGACCGTATCGTCGGTCTGGACCGCGTGGCGGTCGTTCATATTAACGACAGCAAAAATCCGAAAGGGGCGGGCAAGGACCGACATGCGCCGCTCGGCGCCGGCTATCTGGGCTTCAAGACGATCTGCAATATCGTCCATCATGAGGCGCTGAAAGGTCGTCCGTTCATTCTGGAGACGCCATGGATCGGCAAGGATGCGAAGAAGCAGCGTCCGATGTACGAAGCGGAGATCGCCTTGCTGCGCGGCAATGTCAGAGGCCGTCTGGGCGAGAGCTTCCTGGAGGATGTGGAGCGTCTGCACGGCTTCTTCGGCAAGCAAGAACTGGATCCGCGCGGTTATCTGCTGGAGACGTGGGATGTGCTGAAGGGCGACGCCAAGGCGAGGAAAGCGGACCCGCGCGAGCCGATGGAGCGGCTGTACGATCTTGTGCTGGCCGAAGGCGCACTGTCTGCGGAGCTCTCCGAAGAAGAGGTTAATCAGCGGCTGACCGCTTGTCTCGCCGGCAAGGAACTGCTCGTCCAATCATAGAATAAATTTCATACCATACGAGAAAAGGAAGATTAATGCATATGTCAATGAATAGCAATGGAACGCAAACGGGTGCAAGCAAGACGGCAGGACGCGCCCGCATGCTAATATCATGTCCGGACAGTTCCGGCATCGTGGCGACTGTATCACACTTCCTGCATGAGCATGGCGCGAATATCGTGCAATCCGACCAGTATACGATGGACCCGGAAGGGGGCATGTTCTTCATCCGATTCGAATTCGATCTGAATGATCTGGAGAAGGAATTGCCGGTCATCGTGGAAGACTTCACGCGAGTCGCCGACCGCTTCGATATGAAGTGGAGCACATTCCGCGCATCCCGCAAGAAGCGCCTTGCCATCTTCGTATCGAAAGAGGACCATTGCCTGCTGGAACTACTGTGGCAGTGGAGATCCGGCGATCTGGATGCGGATATCGCCATGGTCATCAGCAACCATCCCGATATGCGCGAGCAGGTGGAATCGTTCGGCATCCCGTACCATCACGTTCCCGTTACGCCGGAGACGAAGGCAGAAGCGGAGCGCGAGCAGATGGAGCTGATATCCGGCAAGGCCGATCTGATCGTACTGGCACGGTATATGCAGATTATCTCACCGAAGTTCATCGAGCAATTCCCGAACCGCATTATTAATATTCATCATTCATTCCTCCCGGCGTTCGTCGGCGGCAAGCCTTATCAGCAAGCCTACAAGCGCGGGGTGAAGATTATCGGCGCTACGGCTCACTACGTAACGGAGGAGCTGGACGGCGGTCCGATCATTGAGCAGGACGTGCAGCGGGTGACCCATCGTGATAACGTGGACAGCTTGAAGCGAATCGGACGTACGATTGAACGCGTCGTATTGGCCCGCGCAGTGAAGTGGCATATCGAGGACAGAGTGCTCGTGCATCAAAATAAGACAGTTGTATTCAATTAATAGTGAATGATACAATATGCAAAACAATTCTATAGCTTTAATACGTTCAAGTATTGAAGCTGTAATGACTCTAGGAGGAAATGGAAATGACAGTCACTCAAAAATCGATAGAACAGCTCTCTATTGACACAATTCGCACATTAGCCATCGATGCGATCGAGAAGGCGAAGTCTGGACATCCCGGCATGCCGATGGGCGCAGCGCCGATGGGCTACCAGTTATTCGCCAAAAATATGAATCATAATCCGGCGAATCCGGAGTGGATTAATCGCGACCGCTTCGTGCTGTCCGCTGGTCACGGTTCTATGCTGCTATATAGCCTGCTTCATTTGTCCGGGTACGATCTGCCGCTGGACGAGTTGAAAAACTTCCGCCAGTGGGGCTCTCTCACGCCAGGCCATCCGGAATTCGGACATACGGCGGGTGTAGATGCGACAACGGGTCCGCTGGGACAAGGCGTAGCGATGGCTGTCGGAATGGCGATGGCGGAAGCGCAGCTTGCCGCTACTTACAATAAGAGCGGCTTCGACATTATTAATCATTTTACTTATTCGATCTGCGGCGACGGCGATCTGATGGAAGGTATCTCTCATGAAGCGGCTTCTCTCGCAGGCCACCTGCAGCTTGGCAAGCTGGTCGTGCTGTATGATTCCAATGACATCTCCCTGGACGGCGAGCTTAGCTTGTCTTATTCCGAGACCGTGCAAAGCCGCTTCGAAGGCTACGGCTGGCAAGTGCTTCGCGTAGCGGACGGCAACGATCTGGAAGCCATGTCCGCAGCGATGGCTGAGGCGCAAGCGGTGCTGGACAAGCCAACTCTGATTGAAGTGAAGACGGTAATCGGCTACGGAAGTCCGAATAAAGGCGGTAAGGGAGGCCATGCAGGACCTCACGGTTCGCCATTAGGCGAAGAAGAGACGAAGCTGACGAAGCAATTCTACGGCTGGTCCGAGGAGCAGCCATTCCACGTACCTGACGAGGTGCGCGCTCACTTCGCGGAAGTGAAAGCAAAGGGCGAGCAGGCCAATGCGCAGTGGAATGCGATGTTCGCTTCTTACAAGGAAGCTCATCCGGCGCTTGCAGCGGCATTCGAACAGGCTATTGCAGGAGAGCTGCCAGAAGGCTGGGATAGAGATCTTCCGGTATACTCTATGGAAGATAAGCCGGTATCCACACGTGTCGCATCCGGCAACGCGCTGAATGCGCTGGCGAAGAACGTTCCTAATCTCGTTGGCGGTTCCGCCGATCTGGAGAGCTCCACGATGACGAATCTGAAGGGCTTGCCGCAATTTAAGCCGGGCAGCTACGACGGTCGCAATATTTACTTCGGCGTGCGTGAGTTCGGCATGGCAGCTGCGATGAACGGCATCAGCCTGCATCGTGGATTGAAAATCTACGGCGGCACCTTCTTCGTATTCACAGATTACTTGCGTCCAGCCGTACGCTTGTCTGCGCTTATGAAGCAGCCGGTCGTCTATGTTCTGACGCACGACAGCATCGCGGTCGGCGAAGACGGTCCGACACACGAGCCGATTGAACAGCTGGCTTCGATCCGCGTCATTCCGGGCCTTACGGTCATTCGTCCTGCCGATGGCAACGAGACGTCCGCCGCATGGGCTTATGCGCTGGAGAACAAGGACAATCCGGTAGCGCTCGTGCTGACGCGTCAGAACCTGCCGATTCTGGCAGGCGCTGTCTCCGGCGCGCGAGACAATGTGCGCAAGGGGGCATATGTCGTCTCCGATGCGGCAGACGGTCAGCCGCAAGCGCAAATTATCGCGACCGGTTCCGAGGTTCAGCTGGCGGTAGCGGCACAGCAGGAGCTGGCGAAGCAAGGTATCTCCGTTCGCGTTATCAGCATGCCTAGCTGGGATCTGTTCGAGAAGCAGCCCAAGGCATACAGGGACTCTGTCATTCTTCCGGATGTGAAGGCGCGCCTTGCTGTGGAGATGGCATCTCCGTTCGGCTGGGAACGTTACACGGGCGATCAAGGAGATATTCTCGGCATTGACACCTTCGGCGCCTCCGCACCAGGCGGCCGTGTTATTGAGGAGTACGGCTTTACGGTTGAGAACGTTGTGAACAAAGTAAAGGCCTTGCTGTAACGCCTGTAACGCATCACGCAACACAATGCCGTTTGAAGACACATTTCATCGAAATAGAGGGGATCTTCGCCATGTCGCAATTTGAAAATGTAGCAGTCGTTAAGAAAGCCAATGTTTACTTTGAAGGCAAAGTGACGAGTCGGGTCGTGCTGTTCCCGGATGGAACGAAAAAGACACTGGGTATTATGCTACCCGGCGAATATGAATTCGGCACCGATTGCCATGAAGTTATGGAGATTCAAGGCGGAGACCTGCTTGTACTGCTGCCTGGGGAAGAGGAATGGCTGCATATTCAAGGCGAAGGTGAATTCCAAGTTCCTGCAAACACGAGATTCAAGCTGCAAGTAAAGCAAGTGACGGATTATTGCTGTTCTTATATGACGGAGTAGAACGTGCTGATAGGGGGCTGTGCCGAGAAATGCGGCGCAGCCTCCTATTGCGCTTCCGCCTTTCAGCGCTCATCAATTGTTCCTTTTTTTGTGACAAAAGAGACAAGTTGAGGATGGTTTCCTCTACGCAAATTAGGATAAAGTAAAAGTGTGAGCCAATGTGATGGGAGGATGCAAGATGAAGGAGAAAAATTATACGCCGCTTGTGGCGGTGTTGACGGTGTTGCTCGTCGGCATTATTGCAGTGCTCTTCTTTTTGCCTGGGTATGAAGGGGAGATCGGCTTCGATGTGAAGCTGCTGCCGCTGCTGAATGCCATATTCAACAGCTTTACGTTTCTAGCGCTAGTAGTAGCCCTTGTAGCGATCAAGAAGAAAAATATCCGCATGCACCGGTCATTTATCGGCATGGCCTTTACGACGACAACGCTGTTCCTGGTGTCTTATGTGACGTATCACTATTTGACGGAATCGACGCCATATGGAGGCGAGGGCTTCCTCAGGGGCTTGTATTTCTTTGTACTGCTTACCCATATTGTATTGGCGATTGTAGTCGTGCCGCTCGCGTTGCTGTCTGCGATCCGAGGACTGACCAATCAGGTGGAGAAGCATCGCCGTATTTCACGCTGGACGATGCCGGTATGGCTATATGTCAGCTTCACCGGCGTAGTCGTTTATTTGATGATTTCCCCCTATTATTAGAGCTTATTGCGGGCGGAATAGCGTTCAGACACTTGTGTTCGAGCGTTAAATCCGCTATCCTTATGTACAATGTTGAAAGTGGTTTTCATATATATATCCGGGAGGTCTGAAGTTACGATGAGCAAAACAGTACAGTTCGATTACAGTAAGGCGCTGTCCTTCGTGGGCCAGCATGAGGTTGACAATCTGACGGAGCAAGTGCGCCTGGCGCATGAGCAATTACATAATGGAACGGGTGCTGGCTCCGATTACTTGGGCTGGATCGATCTTCCCAACAACTATGATAAAGAAGAATTCGCCCGTATAAAGGAAGCGGCGGCACGTATTCAGTCCGATTCTGAGGTGCTGATCGTCATCGGCATCGGTGGATCGTATCTTGGCGCTCGCGCGGCAATCGAGATGCTGTCCAACTCGTTCTATAATCTGCAGGACAAAGCGCAGCGCGGCACGCCGCAAGTGCTGTTCGCGGGCAATAATATCAGCTCCACCTATGTGAAGCATCTGCTTCAGCTGCTGGAGGGCAAGGATTGGTCGATCAACGTCATCTCCAAATCCGGTACGACGACGGAGCCTGCGATCGCATTCCGCGTATTCCGCGCCGAGCTGGAGAAGAAATACGGCAAGGAAGCTGCCCGCAAGCGGATCTATGCGACAACGGATAGAGAAAAAGGCGCACTGAAGAAGCTGGCTACCGAGGAAGGCTACGAATCCTTCATTATTCCGGATGATGTCGGCGGCCGCTATTCCGTGCTGACGGCAGTAGGCTTGCTGCCAATCGCGGCTGCGGGCATCGATATCGACGCGATGATGAACGGCGCTGCCGATGCTGCCGCCGAATATGCGAACCCGAACTTGGCGGAGAACGAAGCATATCAATACGCCGCAGTGCGCAACGCATTATACCGCAAGGGCAAAGTAACGGAGATTCTGGTGAACTATGAGCCGTCCCTTCACTTTGTATCGGAATGGTGGAAGCAATTGTACGGCGAGAGCGAAGGCAAGGATTATAAAGGCATCTATCCCGCTTCCGTAGACTTCTCTACCGATCTGCATTCCATGGGACAATTCATTCAGGAAGGCAACCGTAATATCTTCGAGACGGTCATTCAGGTAGAAGAGGTAGCGGAGCATATTACGATTCAGCATGATGCCGACGATCTGGATGGATTGAACTTCCTGGAGGGCAAGACGATGGACTTCGTCAACAAGAAGGCGTTCCAAGGTACGCTGCTGGCGCACACGGACGGAGAAGTGCCGAATCTGATCGTGAACATCGCGGACATGACGCCTTACACCTTCGGCTATCTGGTCTACTTCTTCGAGAAGGCTTGCGGCATTAGCGGCTACCTGCTCGGCGTTAATCCGTTCGATCAGCCTGGCGTGGAAGCTTACAAGCGCAATATGTTCGCGTTGCTGGGCAAGCCTGGCTTCGAGAAAGAGAAGGCAGAGCTGGAAGCGCGCTTGTAAGATAAGCGGAATAGGGGAACAGATACGATGTTGAATCGATATCGCACGGTCAGGACTGTAGGGGAGAAAGAGATCATCATCAAGCGATCCCGCTTTATCGGTTATGCGAAGCCCGTGCAGACGGAGGAAGAAGCAGTCGCTTATATCGATGAGATCAAGCGGCTGCACCGCCAGGCAACGCACAATTGCTCTGCTTATGTCGTCGGCGAGCGGGATCAGTTCCAGAAGGCCTCTGACGACGGTGAACCCAGCGGAACGGCTGGCAAGCCGATTCTGGAAGTGATCAAGAACAAGAAGCTGAAAAATGTCGTCGTTGTCGTCACGCGATATTTCGGCGGCATTATGCTTGGCGCCGGCGGCCTTGTTCGCGCATATACGGATGGAGCTGTAGCGGGCATTGAAGCGGCGGAAGAGATCGAGCTGGTGCTTCACCGGGAAGTGCTCGTGGATGTCGACTACACCTGGTACGGCAAGCTGGAGAACGAATTGCACTCCAGGGGTACCCGAGTCGGCGGTACGGACTTTACGGACCGCGTGACGGTTCGCTGTCTGCCGGAGACGACGGAGGCTGACGCCTTCATTGCCTGGATGACGGATTTGACTGGCGGCCAAGCTGTTATTACTGCAGGGGAAGACTCGTATTTCGTAGATGGTGAATAGTGATTTATTTGAGAGCTCGGCGAATGCCGGGCTCTTTTTTTGACGCGGCGTGATCACCATGGGCTTCTATGCGGGAAGGCTGCAGCGATTTTAACTTGCATATATGATTCGCATTGCACATATGTAAGCATAGGAGAACTAACTCATTTTTGCGAATTAGCCATTGACTTCCTGTTCCGCGAGATGCTACATTATTAATACCTAGTAAGTTAATTGGAATTGTGTGAATATGGTTTGGGGGTAAGGGCAACTTGAATGCAATGTTTCGCGGGAAAGCTTGGAGTTTTGGCTTCCGAACGGCCGTTATACTCTATTTTGTATGTCTGATCATCCTGCCTGTTACCGGCATATATGTACAATCGTTCTCGGAAGGCATCGCGTCATTCCTGGCGAGTGTGTTCGATCCATTGGCATGGAAGGCAGTCTTCCTGACTGCCAAGCTGGCTATGATTGCAACGATAGTTAATGTTATATTCGGCACGATTACGGGATGGGTGCTCGTTCGTTATACGTTTCCGGGAAGGCGATTGCTCAACAGTGTGGTCGATCTCCCCTTCGCGCTTCCTACTGCAGTCGGCGGATTGCTCATATTGCTTCTGCTAGGCCCGGGCAGCCTTGTCGGCGGATGGGCGGAGAAGCTTGGCTCCCCGCTGGTCTTCCATGAACCTGCAATTGTACTCGCGATGGTGTTCGTCACCTTTCCATTCGTTATCCGTGGGGTACAGCCTTTGTTAGAGGAGATGGATCAGTCTCAGGAGGAAGCGGCTTACACGATGGGAACTTCACGCGCGCGAACGTTCCTGACCGTTATCTTCCCGTCGATGCTGCCCGGCATTGTCAGCGGCGCCATGCTGGCGTTCTCTCGCGGACTGGCGGAATTCGGAGCTGTTGTACTCGTAGCAGGCAACATTCCTGGCAAGACACTGGTCGCATCCGTCTATATATTCGGAGAGATCGAGAGCAACAATCAGCAAGGGGCGGCGGCTGTATCCGTTATACTGCTCACAATGTCCTTCCTGATCCTATGGACGGTGAATAACGTAGCTGCAAGGAGATTCCAGCGATGAGAACTTTATGGATTATAGTCACTTATACGTTGATGACCTTGCTGCTTATTATCCCGTTGTTGAGAATCGTAACGGGCGCATGGGAGCGGGGAGCTGAAGGATTCATGGATGCACTCGTTCGACCGGAATCGCTTCATGCTTTTCTAATGACAGGTATTATCGTCGTTGCGGTGACAGCGATCAATACCTTGTTCGGAGTTATGACGGCGCTCTACATCGTTAGAGCGGAGTGGATCGGACCGCGACTGAAGCGGCTGTTGAACAGCATTGTCGATCTGCCGTTCGCGGTGTCTCCCGTCATCGGGGGTCTGATGATCGTGCTCCTGCTAGGGCCGGATACAATTATGGGCGCTCTGTTCCGGGATATGGGTTTTCCAATCGTCTATGCGCTGCCCGGTATGATACTTGCGACCCTCTTCGTTACATTCCCAATCATGGTACGCGAGGTCATTCCGGTACTGCAAGAGGTCGGCTCACAGCAGGAGGAAGCGGCTTCGACGCTTGGCGCCTACTCTTGGTATACATTCTGGAAGGTGACTTGGCCTTCCATTCGCTGGGGCGTCGTCTACGGTGTCGTGCTGACGGTAGCTCGTTCGATTGGCGAGTTCGGCGCCGTGCTCGTCGTATCCGGTAATATTATGAATAAGACGCAGACCGCTACGACGCTTGTGTATCAGGATGTGGAGAATTTTAATGTGGTAGCCGCCAATGCTATCGCATTGGTACTGGCAGCATTCTCGGTGAGCTTGCTTCTAATCATGGATTGGGTGAAACAACGAAAGGAAGTGCATTAAGCGATGCAGCATATCGAAGTGAGGGCTCTGAATAAAGTATTTGGAGAGTTCCACGCAGTCAAGGATATCAGCTTCCAGATCGAGAGAGGCAAATTAATCGGACTTCTGGGTCCTAGCGGAGGCGGGAAGACCTCTATCCTTCGTATGTTGGCGGGCCTCGAGACCCCCACGTCCGGCGATATTCGATTTCACGGCGCCAGAGTGAACGAACTCCCACCACAGGAACGAGGCATCGGATTCGTATTCCAAAGCTATGCGCTATTCAAGCATATGACAGTCTATGATAATATAGCGTTCGGATTGAAGGTGAAGAAGCAGCCCAGGAATGTGATTAAAGAACGGGTCATGTACTTGGTGGAGCTGACAGGGCTAAAAGGATTCCAGCATCGCTACCCGCATCAGTTATCGGGTGGTCAGCGGCAGCGCGTCGCTTTCGCTCGGGCGCTTGCGCCGGAGCCGCAGCTGCTTTTGCTGGATGAGCCGTTCGCTGCGATCGACGCCAAAATCCGGGCCGAGCTCCGTACTTGGTTAAAGGAAATGATCGAACAACTCGGCATTACTTCCATATTCGTTACCCATGATCAGGAGGAAGCCATTGAGGTGGCGGACGAGATCATGATTATTAGCGGCGGGAGGCTGGAGCAGAAGGGAAGTCCTTGGGACATATACAGACATCCCGCGACACCGTTCGTAGCGAGCTTTATCGGGGAGTCATCGATTGTCGAGAATGTGGGTGTGCTTCGCGGCTTTGAGCTCGGGGTTCTCGCTCGGGACTGTAAAGCGCTTATCAGACCGGAATATATTGAGGTAGGGAAGCCTGGCGAGATCAAGCTGGCTTCAGCAACGATGCCTGCGCGGGTGAAGCGGCTGCACTTCCGGGGCAATGAGTGGATGGTGGAGCTTGATGCCGCCGGAACGACGCTGATGACTTATCGGTCGCTGGAGAAGGAATTGCTTGTGCCGGAGGAGGAAGTATGCATTCTCGTCCATCGTGCTTATCTGTTCAACGACGAGAGCAGCTGGATTATGGAAAACCCATTAAAAGTTGATCCAATGCCTATTCATATCTAACCATTGTAGAGAAAGAGTTGTTGCATGTGAGAATAACCATTCGTTGGGCGCGTATGCAAGCAAGGGCATGGTTGTTGATCATCCTGTTCTTCACTTGTGTCATCGCAGGATGCAAAGAACCCGGGGGCACGTTATCCTCCAACTCCGTCGATGGGAAGAAGGAGACGGGAATAACATTGGTAATCGGAGCCTATTCCGTCGTCAAGGACGCCTTCCACGAGTTGTTGCCGCAATTCGCTGATGATTGGTATGAGAGGACGGGGCAGCGGGTAAGCTTCCAGCAATCGTATGAAGCATCCGGCACGCAAGCAAGGTCGATCGCTGGTGGCTTCGAGGCGGATGTGGCAGTGTTGGCGATGGAGAGTGATCTCGATCTTATTGAAGCTGCTGGGTATCTGACCCACGATTGGAGAGCGGGAAGCCATGGCGGTATGATTACGAACTCCATTGTCGTGCTTGGAACGAGGCCCGGCAATCCGCTTGGCATTGAAGACTGGCATGATCTGGCACGAGAAGGGGTGAAAGTGATGTATCCCAATCCCAAGACATCCGGTGGAGCACAGTGGGATATCAATGCGATCTACGGTGCGGGGCTGAAGCGTTCGGAAGAAGTAACGGGAGAACAATCACATGAAGCCGCCAAAAAGTTGCTTGCATCTATTCATCGCAATGTGGAGTCGCTGGACAAGAGCGGGAGGGCGTCGATGGCGGCATTCGAATACGGGGTAGGCGATGTGATCGTCACGTATGAGAACGAATTGCTTGCCAGGATGGCCCAAGGGACGCTGTACGAGATGGTCATACCGAAACATACCATTCTGATTGAAAATCCTGCTGCCGTCATAGACCGCAATGTGGACAAAAGAGGGACGCGGAGGGTGGCGGAGGCATTCGTCGCCTATCTCCATAGTGAGGACGCTCAGCGTCTCCTGATGCGGCATGGCTTCCGTCCGGTGCACGACGGAGTGAGGGACGAAGCGGAGAGACGATTCGAGACGCCTAGCGGCCTATTCGACATTGCCTATATGGGCGGTTGGACGCAGGTACAGGAGAAGCTGTATGCGAGGAGAGGCATATGGTATCAGGTATTGGCGGGAATAGAGTAATGCGGAGAGAGAGCTTGCTGCACAGCGATGCAGCGGCTCTTTTTCATATTGGCAGGAATGAAGGGGAGAGAAGGCGAATATAGAAGGGGTGAAGAGACAAGGTGATTCTTTCAATTGCTAGTTGCTTTCTTGCCAAAAATGAACTACGATTACATTAGAATTATTCTAATGAAAAAACATCTATAGAGGCTGAAATAAAATAAATGAAAACAATGATAGTCAACGTTCAACAAGGAGGGAACATGATATGCTGAATGTATCGGCCGAAATTGACAAAATCAAGCGCAGTCTGATGGAGAACGGCTATAAGCTGACCACGCAGCGGGAAATTATTGTACGGGTGTTGCTGGAAAATGAACGTGATCATCTGAGCGCCGAGGATGTATATATGCTGGTGAAGGAGAAGTTTCCGGAGATTGGGCTTGCGACTGTATACCGGACACTGGAGCTGCTCGCTGAACTGCAAATTGTGGCCAAGATGAACTTTGGCGACGGCGTGGCTCGCTTCGACTTGCGCGGTCATGATCATGAGCATATGCACCATCATCTTATCTGCCAGCATTGCGGAGCGCTAGACGAGATTAAGGAAGACTGGCTGACGGAGCTGGAAGAGAGAGTAGAGCGGGAATTCGGCTTCAAGGTGCTGGACCATCGGCTGGACTTCATAGGCACGTATAAGGAATGCAGCAACGAAGAGTGCAAGCGGAAGAAGGATAAAGTAGTGTCCTAATCGATTTTCGATTTGTAAGGCGCGCAAGCAAGCGAAGAGCCATCCTATTGGGATGGCTCTTTTTAGCTTGTACGTATACTGTACTCGTCTCTATAATCATGGTCTCGTCTTTGCCATTGTAGATGCCGATATTATACGTATGATCTTTCTTATATATGGTATTATGGCATGTGGGATGCGGTATGTGGTATAACTGTAGAAACTAATGTCGATTGATCTTGAGAACAATTATCATATTAGATGGACGTGCACAAGCAACGTTATAGCAAAAAGGGTGATTCGCTTTGAAGCGAGTATTGTTGATAGAAGATGAGAAAAATATGTCAAGGTTCATCGAACTGGAGCTTCGCAGAGAGGGATTCGCCGTCACGACTGCGGAAGACGGCGAGGCCGGGCTGCTGCTGGCGCTGCATGAGGGCTGGGACGTTGTGCTGCTGGATGTGATGCTGCCGAGGGTCGGCGGCTTCGAGGTGTGTCGCCGCATCCGAGACGCCAAGCGGGTTCCGATCATTATGATTACGGCGAGAGACCGCTTATCGGATCGGGTCGAGGGACTGGACAGCGGAGCGGACGATTATATCGCCAAGCCGTTCGCCATTGATGAATTGCTGGCCCGCATGCGGGCTGTGCTGCGCAGAGAAGGGGATAACCGCAAGGGGGATACGTCTGCTCTCTACTACGGCGAGCTTATGCTTCATGCAGATACGCGCACTATAATGCGAGGAAGCGAATCGATTGAACTGACGAAGCGGGAATTCGCACTGCTAGAAGCATTCATGAAAAACCCCGGCCGAGTCTTGTCCCGAGAAGTGCTGCTGGATACGGTATGGGGGTTCGATGCCGTCGTTGACAAAAATGTCGTCGATGTGTATGTGCGTTACTTGCGCGGCAAGATTGATAGGGGCGGAGAGGATAGCTATATCCAGTCAGTGCGCGGAGTCGGCTATGTGATGAGGCGATGAAGCGCCTTGCAGCCTTGTTCAGCCGCATGCCGTTCCATTGGCGGATGACGCTTCTGTCCTCGCTGCTGCTCTGTGCCTTGTTCGCAGTCAGCAATATCGTGCAATTCGCATTCGTAGAGAGCTGGATGCTGAAGCAGGAAGAGCGTTCGGCCAGGCAGGATATGCGGGAGCTGCTTAATGTTCTCTTGGCCAATGAGATGCGTATTCAGCCGGACAATGAAGAGCGAATACGGTACTATCTGGAGAAGGCGAATGTGAACAACGGCATGATACGCATTCTGAATGCGGAAGGAGTGCCAGTCGTCACTGCAGCCAACAATATGCCCATTCACTGGGTGGAGCGGAGAGGAACGGCGGAAGCGGCCGGAATGGGAAGGGGGCAAGGCGTGCTGGCCATGTCCAGTCCGCTTACGATCTTTCAATTTACAGGGACGGTGGAGGTCGTGCGCAGTCTCTCCCATGTAGAGCGTCTCATTGCTTCCTTCAATCGCATCATGCTGATCTGCTTCGCAGTTGCTGTCATCATTAGCGGCTACGGCGGGCGGCTGTTGTCGAGAAGGTTAGTGAAACCGCTTCGAGCGATGCATCGGACAATGCGCAGCGTGAAGCAGAACGGTCTGCAAGAGAGGATGGCGGTCGGCGAAGCCAGAGATGATATGACGGCGCTGACGATCATGTTCAACGATATGATGGATGAGGTGGAAGGAGCGTTCCTTAAGCAGAAGCAATTTGTAGAAGACGCTTCGCACGAGCTTCGGACGCCCATTGCCATAATTGAGGGGCATCTGGCGATGCTGCAGCGCTGGGGCAAGCATGATCCGGAGGTGCTGGAGGAGTCGCTGCGCATCTCGATGGAGGAGCTGGAGCGGTTAAGAGGGCTCGTCGAGGAGCTGCTGACCTTGTCGCGCATAGAGCGATCTGAGCAAGAGTATAAGCATGCGGCGGTAGACGAAGTATGCATGCAGCCAACTACCGTTATTCATTCTGCCGTTGAGAAAATTAGATCGCTGCATCCAGCCTTTCAGTTAACCGTCGACGTATCGCAGCTAGAAGGAATGGCGCTTGGCATAAACGACGGTCATCTGCTGCAGCTCATGCTCATTCTGCTGGACAATGCGGTGAAATACTCCGGTTCCAGCACCGAAGTGCGAATAGATGCCGTTAGGGCCGGAGCAGCCGGCCATATGGTCATTGCTGTTCAGGATGCGGGTATTGGAATGGTCGAGGATGAGTTGGCTCATGCCTGGGATCGCTTCTACCGGGCGGATAAAGCGAGAAGCGGTGCTGGGGGCTATGGGCTTGGCTTGCCGATCGCGCGGCAGATCGCACAACGATATAACGGGACGATTGAATTATACAGCAAGCCTGGAAAGGGTACGACAGCTGCTTTGACACTGCCCTTTCGCGATGCTTGTGAATCGATTTTATGATAAAAAAATGATTTTTTCTGTTTTCACATCGTTTTCTCATTATTCTCAGTTACAATATAGCAAGTGTAAATGATATTCATTATCATCAATAATCAATTGCGTAGATGAGAGGGAGTTTGACCATGAGACAAAAGGCTGTAGGCAAGATAGCGGTGCTTGCGATTGCCGTGATGATGGTTCTGGCAGGCTGCGGTTCCAACAACGGAGCTTCTAATAATCAAACAGGAGCGAACAACGGTACTGATGTAGTCGGCGACAAGGAACAGTCTAAAGGAGAAGGCGTTGTCAACGTCTTTACGGCAAGACACTACGACATCGACTTCCAGCTGTTCGACGAATTCGAGAAGAAAACTGGTATTCAAGTGAACGAAATTAAAGGTACGGCCGAAGAGCTGGTGGAACGTATGAAGCGCGAGGGCGAAAGCTCTGAAGCGGATCTGTTCATCACTGTGGACGGCGGCGTACTGAATTACGCGAAGGAGAGCGATGTGCTGCAGCCGATCGAATCCGAGACGGTGAACGGCACTGTTGCTCCTGAGCTGCGTGACGCAGACAACCACTGGGTGGCGATGGCATCCAGAGCGCGCGTTATCGCTTATGCGAAGGATCGCGTCACGCCGGATCAGCTGTCGACTTACGAGGATCTCGCCGATCCGAAGTGGAAGGGCAAGGTGCTGATCCGTTCTTCCTCCAATCTGTACAATCAATCATTAGTAGCGTCTATGATCGAGCTGAACGGCGAGGAAGCGGCAGCTAAGTGGGCTGAAGGCATCGTAGCCAATATGGCGCGCGATCCGGAAGGCGGAGACCGCGATCAGGCGAAAGCCGTCGTTGCCGGTATCGGTGATGTGGCAGTCATGAACACCTACTATGTCGGCCAATTGCTTCATTCCAAGGATGCGGAGGAAGTGAAAGTCGGCGAGAGCATCGGCATCTTCTTCCCGAACCAAGATACAACGGGCACGCATCTCAATATTAGCGGCATCGGTCTGGCCAAGCATGCGAAGAACAAGGACAATGCGATCAAGCTGATCGAATATATGGTGAGCAAGGAAGCGCAAGAGATGCTGATCAACGGGAGCTTCGAATTCCCGGTCAACAAGGAAGCCGAGCTTCCGGCGATTCATAAGGAGTGGGGCGAGTTCAAGACGCAGCAGATCGACTACTCCGTACTTGGCGCGAACAACAAGGCGGCTACTGAGCTGATGAATAAGGTTGGCTGGAAGTAATGAGAAGAACCTCCACCTGGCGAAGACAGCTTGGACAAAGATGCAACGGGTGGTATGTAATTAGCGGAATCGGGGCTTTAGCAGCCCTGCTTCCGTCTCTTTACATTTTGGCGGGGCTGTTGGAAAAGCCGAATGAGAACTGGGCGCATATTCGGGAATACATGCTGCTGGATTATGCGAAGGAATCATTGCTGCTGATGGGAGGCACCGTTATCTTCACGGTTCTGATCGGCGTGACCTTGGCTTGGCTGACAACTGCGTACGATTTCCCGTTCAGGCGCCTGTTCTCGTTTTTATTCGTTCTGCCGCTGGCCATTCCTCCCTATATTGCAGCCTATACGTATGCATCTATGCTCAGCTATACGGGAAGTGTGCAGACTTTTTTGCGTAATACGCTTGGAATGACCGTCAATCAGAGCTACTTTGACATTATGTCCATGAAGGGCGCCATCTTCATTTTTACGATGTTCCTCTATCCTTACGTTTACTTGATTACGAAGTCATTCCTGGAGAGGAACAGCGCCGTCTTCATCGAAAATGCAAGGCTGCTGGGGCAACGCCCACTGGCGATCTTCTTCAAGGTGGTGTTGCCATTGTCGCAGGGCGCCATCGTCGGAGGAGCAAGCCTCGTCGCCTTCGAAGTGCTGAACGATTATGGAGTATCCAAGCATTACGGCATTCAGACGTTCACCGTCGCGATCTTTAAAACATGGTTCGGCATGTATGATGTGGATTCTGCAATACGCTTGTCCGCCATGCTTATGACCGTCATTATCGGCGTGTTCGTGCTGGAGCGGCTGCTGCGGCGGAGGAAGCGCTACAACGGCTCCACGAAGCGTACATTGCCGCTGCAGAGGAGACGTCTGCAAGGAGCGCCGGCATTGCTGGCGGTTGTATTCTCGCTGGCGGTAGCGATGCTCTCGTTCCTTATCCCGGTTGCGCAACTGATCGTCTGGGCAACATGGACCTTCGAGGCGGTATGGGATGAGCGCTTCGCAGATATGATCCGCAATACGCTGACGATGGCGTTCGGAGCGGTATCGATTCTGATGGTGCTGGCCGTTATTGCCGCTAATGCGAACCGAACCTGGCGCTCCAACGCCACTCTCGTCATGAGCAAGCTGCTTAGCATGGGTTACTCCATTCCCGGCGCCGTCCTCTCGATCGGCGTGCTGGCCGTCTTCCTGTCCATCGACGAGAGGCTGGCGAGCTTGTATGAAGCGATGGGACTGGGGGCGAACAAGCTGGTACTAAGCATGTCACTGGCGATGCTCATCGTCGCGCTAGTCATTCGGTTCCTGGCTGTCGGCTTCAATGCGGTCGATGCCGGGTTCGACAAGATCGGCACCAGATATTCGGAGGCGTCCCGCATGCTGGGCTACGGGGTTACCCGCACTTTCTTCAAGGTGGATCTGCCTATGCTTAAGGGAGCAGTGATGACAGGATTTATTCTGGCGTTCCTGGAGGTGGTGAAGGAGCTTCCGCTCACGCTGCTGCTCAGGCCATTCAACTTCGATACGCTGGCGACGAAGGCTTATCAGTATGCCAGTGACGAGATGATACATGAAGCGTCCACGCCATCGTTAATCATTATCGGATTCGGCATCATATCTGTTTGTTTGTATCAATGGCTGGGAAGGAGAGAGTCCGTATGACTTATGTGCAGCTAAGCGAGCTTTGCTACGCTTATGAGAGAGGGTCAGGCGATGTGCTGCATCGCTTCACGTTACATATGGAAGAGGGGGAAGTGGTCGGCCTGCTGGGCGAGAGCGGCAGCGGCAAGAGCACGGTGCTTCGGCTGATCGCGGGACTGGAGACGCCGCAGGAAGGCGCCATTGTCGTCGGGAATACCATTATGGTCGATCGGACTACCTTCGTTCAGCCGGAGCGTCGCGGCATCGGTATGGTGTTCCAGGACTATGCTTTATTTCCTCATATGACGGTAGAGAGCAACATCGCCTTCGGGCTGGGGGCGCTGGCGCGCGGGCAACGCCGCGACCGGATCGGGGAGATGCTGGAGCTGGTGAAGATGGAGGACTATCGGAAGCGTTATCCCCATGAGCTGAGCGGCGGACAGCAGCAGCGTGTCGCATTCGCACGGGCGCTGGCGCCGCGGCCGAGGCTGCTGCTCATGGACGAACCGTTCAGCAGTCTGGACGCCGGTCTGAAGGCGAGCATTCGGGAAGAGCTGAGGGAGCTGCTCCGGCTGTCGCGCATGACCTCCATTCTGGTCACACACGACCGCGAGGATGCGGATGCGCTATGCGACCGCATAGTGGAGATGCGCGCCCCGGCGCTCAGCATGGCATAAGAGGATGAGAAGAAAGAAGCCTCCAACTTCACTGGTATGTGGAGTTGGAGGCTTGCTGTATTCTACTATGCATCTGACATGACAGGCAAGCAGGGGATCGCTGCCGTCCATTGCTTAAGAGCGCTTCAGCACAAATTTCTCAATGACATGCCGCACGCCTTCCTCGTTGTTCGTAGCCGTCACGTAATCCGCCAGCTCCTTCAAGGAATCAATCGCATTGCCCATCGCCACGCCAAGCCCGGCGACCTGCAACAGCTCGCGGTCGTTCCAGGCATCGCCCATGCCGATTGTCTGCTCCATCGCGCAGCCGATATGCTGTGCCATGAATGCCAGCGCATGCCCTTTCGTTCCTTCCTTGTGCATGAATTCCAAGTAATGCGCCTTCGACTTGGTCATATGAACTTCATTGCCGATAAGCGGCCGAAGCTCTTCGATCAATTCGTCGAGCACTTCCGGCTCGTCGATGATGAGCATTTTGTGCAGCGGCTTGTCAATTAATTGATCGAAGTCAGGTTCTATTTTGTAAGGAATATTGGAAAGCTTAGAATAGGCCTTAATTCGTTCGTTGTCTTCGGTGCCGTACAGCTCGTCATCAACGTAAAGCTGAAGATGAAGACCTCGGGATTGGCAGAATTGCTGCAGTTTCTTGGCAGCTTCGGTAGGCACATTTCGCTCGTAGAGAACCTCTCCCTCCAGCAAGGTTTTGACGAGGGCGCCCTGATACGTGATAATAGGAACATTGAGGTTAACTTGCTCGGCAATCTTTCGAGCGGATGCGTACATCCGGCCGGTGGCGAGCGTCACCGTCACGCCTTGCGCAATCGCTGCCTCCATCGCTTCAATCGTGCCGGGGGTCACGAGCAGGTCGTCGGTCAACAGCGTATCGTCGACATCAATGGCAATCAGTTTATACATCATAGCCGGAATCTTCCTTTCTATTGGGACTGCAGGATAACAACAATAAGGATGATTGTAACGAAAAATCGATAGGTGTACAAGGAGAAATCAGGATGAAT
Organism: Paenibacillus chungangensis; assembly: GCF_042675905.1. Classification (NCBI taxonomy): domain Bacteria; kingdom Bacillati; phylum Bacillota; class Bacilli; order Caryophanales; family Paenibacillaceae; genus Paenibacillus; species Paenibacillus chungangensis. Next base: position 138,274 of record NZ_JBHTJZ010000033.1, read on the forward strand.
GACAGCATGCAGCAACGCCCGACAGACGAAATGACACAGACTCCTCGCAAAGGGAGCGGTCCGCGATCGCCCTTGTATTATTCCGTTGGAGCTGTGCTTCTTTTAATTATTGGCTTTGGGCTCGGGGTGATATGGACAGGCGTCCGATATCCCATGATGAAGGCAGATAATTTCCCGTATTTGAACGCTTCTTATATGCGAATTATGAACGATTATCTGGAAGGAGCGGAATCCGAAGCGCTTGTCAACGGTGCGGCGCAAGGGATGGTAGCTTCGCTGGGCGATCCGTATTCGCAATACTTGGTCGGCGAGCAAGGCGAGGAATACGCTCAGTCATACGAGGGCGAGATTTATGGTATCGGCGTTACGCTGCGCCAGGAGGACGGCCAGTATATTATCAATGAAGTCACCAAGGACGCTCCGGCGGAGCGGGGCGGCTTATTGCCCGGCGATATTCTCAAGGAAGTAGACGGGATTTCCCTGGAGGATGTAAGCTATCACGAGCTGATCGGCATGGTACGGGGGAAGGAAGGCGAGCCGGTGTCGCTTGTCCTGCAACGTCCGGGGGATAGCGCTCCGCTGGAGGTCACACTGAAGCGCGAAGCCATTGCCGTACACACGGTTACTTATGAACTGCTGGATGGCGGCGTCGGCCATGTGACGATTAGCCGGTTCGGCTATGAGACGGATGAGGAGTTCAAGCAGGCGATCAAGGAGCTGGAGAAGGATGGACCGCTGCAAGGCTTGCTGCTGGATCTGCGCTCCAATCCCGGCGGACTGCTGGAATCGACGGTGGAGATTGCGAGCATGCTGATCCCGAAGGGGGAGAAGATATTGGATGTCGTCTCCAAGGAGGAGAGACAGACCGTCTCCTATCGCTCTCATCAGAAGGAGAAGTGGGGCATACCGATCGTCGTACTTGTGAACGGCAAGTCGGCGAGCGCCAGTGAAGTGATGGCGGCGGCCTTGAAGGAATCGGCGGGAGCGACCGTGGTCGGTGAGCAAACCTTCGGCAAAGGCGTTGTGCAGATGTTCAAGTCATTCCCTGACGGCTCAGTGCTCAGCTTGACCGAGGCACAGTGGAAGACGCCGAGGGGAACGTGGATTAACAAGCAGGGAGTAGCGCCCGATTACGAGGTGTCCTTGCCGGATTACGCCTACCTACGCCCGTTGGCGATCGGCTCTGAGATGAAGCTGGGCAGCTACGGCGAAGATGTGAAGACGCTGCAGGAAATGCTGAAGGCGCTGGGATACGGACCAGTCGGCGAGGAAGGCATCTTCGGCGGGGAGACGGAAGCGGCGCTGCGAGAGTATCAGCAGGACAGCGGGCTGGAAGCGACAGGGGAGTTCAATGACCGCACAGGCTACAACCTCGTAGAGTCGCTTCGCGGCAAGCTGGATGCGGAGGACCCGCAGCTGCTCGAGGGCGTGAAGCAGCTGAAGGGGAAGAAGTAACGCGCGTCGCAGGTGGGATCTGATCGGCATGGACGGGAATGTTCATGCCCTTTGACAGCAATGGTGGAGGAGTGAGTGGAGAGCGGAGTGTTCCTGATGGGTTCGCTTCTGCCGGGCTCGCTCCTTCGTTGCGCTTCTAGGATGCCTGGACGAACTCGCCTCTCTATTGTACTTACGCGCTACCCTGACAAATTAGCTCCACCTTTACTTTGCGTTTGCCCCGACCAATTCGATTTTTATTCTTTAGTTTATACGCGGTGCACTGACGAACTGATTTTTATTTGTTTGTTTTTTTGTGATGCACCGACTAAATGGATTCTGTGCATTTCATTTTCCAATATGACCCAATTTTAAGAAATTAGATGGATTTCTTGTCATTATATTCATCATATATTTCCTTTCTCGCAAATATCCCCCGATTTAACTGCAGGATTTCCATTTAGATGAGCGATCAGCCTCTCCTGTCTCAAAAGTAACTGTAGAAAATACATGTGGAATAGGATAGTGTGACACAGAAAGCCAAAGAGCGCCGCATTAACAATGAATCCCTGAGGCATGTTATAGATGCTTCAGGGATTCATTTGGTGATGAAACGAACCTTTGAACGTGTTTGCTCATCTTTGAAGTGCTAATGCCTCGATAAAGCTTTTCTCTTCTCATAGCGATAATCATAGATAAATTGATTTTGTTTTCGGTAAGCGGCTTGAGGAGTCATTTTCATCATAAAATTTCGGATGCGACAAAGAAAAGGGTATTCAAGCTGCGCCATTGCTCCCACTCGTCTGGACATGTTGACGAAGGTATTGGCTCTATGCAATCTCTTTTTCTCATATTCCTGTAATCCATGATCCGGGTGGCGGGATAGAGACAGCCCTAAAATGTAGGCATCCTCAATGCCTTGACACGCCCCTTGCCCCAAGTTGGGCGTCATAGCATGCGCAGCGTCTCCGACAAGAGCGATATGGTCAAACACATATTGGTCAATGGCAGGTATATCATAAATATCATGCTTAAGAATATGGTGGTTTTCAGTAAGCTCTATTATGTCGGTTACCGGCTGAGGATAGTTTTTCAAGCGTTCGATCAAATCTGATACATTGTATTTGGCTATGAGGGGATCATTGGGATGAGCGTTAATCAACAAGTACCAGTATGCCTTTGTATTAGATATCGGCAAGTAACCGAAGCGTCCGTTCGGCCCCCACATTTCATGCAGTTCCTGTGCTTTAACAAATCGATTGAAGTATACGATAAGTTCGGTCGCTCAATACGGACCGAGGAACTACGTACGGATGAGAATAGATATGTGCTGTCGAAACGAACTTATAATCCGATAAGTGGATTATTACAGCAGCGAGTATCAGCTAACCAAGCTGAAACAACATATAACTACTTTAAATGAATTATTATCACAAATTGTAGATACTTCACTACACAATTTTTTATCTTTAATCGAGCAGGGTGATATTGAAGTAAATATTGCTAAATCGAAAGAAAACATTAACACATTAAGTGATGGGCTATCCGGCGAATTATATACTGAAGATGGATGGATTTCTAAGTATAGTTCAAAGAAATATTTTCCTCCAGAATAATGAGTTACAAATATTTTGAGAAAATCTTTTAAATGTAATTTAAGAAATTAAGCTATAAATGTGCCACATGCGAGTGTAACAACTCCATGTGGTTTTTCGTGCGCTTGGCAGCGCATCGACTAAGGTGCCCCCTTGGACAGATGATTTTGTCGACTAGGTTAAAGACTTATTTAATGAAACAAGTGATAGACTAAACTGGTCAGGCAGTAATACTAAAGGTGCTCGTTCAGATGCGGCTAAAGATTTTGTTGAACAGGTTTATGAATGGCACGAGGAAAATCCTGATGAACCTATTAGATTGGTCGGTCATAGTCACGGAGGAAACGTAGCAATTATGTTGACTAATCTGTTGGCTGAAAAAGGAATGGAAGTGGAGACATTGATTACTGTCGCAACCCCTGTGAGGGAATACAAACTCAAAAAAGAGGTCGGGCAACAAATTCAGATGTATAATGGAAAAGATGCAGTTCAAGGAGATTTGGGTGGGCGTTGGTTTTTTGCAGGACAAACCTTTACAAGAAAATTTAAAGGTGCAGACAATGTTAATGCGAAGGATGGTAATACAGGGAATAGCATCTCTTCACACTCATCCATGCACAGTAATGTAGATATATGGAAAAAATATATTGAACCAATATTAAAATTGTAATATGGTGATATACTCAAGGGGGGAGAATATGCAGGTAATGTTTAGGCTCTTGCTAATAGTAGTAATACTTTTTAGTGCTTCATCATTTATTTGGTTTATATTAGGTTCGACAGCGTACTTCCAACGTGGAATGGATATTTTAGGGACAACTTATTTTTGGGGTGCAGGTATTCCAGTTCTGTTATTTGCAATATTATTCATTACACTACTCATTAAGGGATGGACTCCAACGAGTGGAGGACAATATACTGCGCTTTTCATTGGGCTGTTAGTATCTGTACTACTGTCAGTCGCATTAATTCAAAGTGTAAACACACACGGTTGGGCGAACGAAAAGATTGAAAGCGATACAGTCAAAATTACAGCAGATAACAAGTATGAATATCGAATCAATTTAATCAATTTATTTCAAAGGAACAGTCATGCACGGCTCTACCTGAGGGATGTGGGTTCGGGAAAAGTAATCTACATTCCTGTCGGTATTCAGACAAACAAAATTAAAGGTCTTGGAGTTGGCAAGGTTAATCATTGGGTGAAAATTGAACCATCGGACATTGAATCCCAATATATTTTGTCCACGACAAAAGACCTTGGTCGCTTGCCTGAAGAGAAATTCAAAATAGACATCTTAGCAGGAACATCAAGTAGAGTTAAATAAATTCATCAACCACAATGCGACTATTTCTCGAGTTGGATTGTCAACAGTAATTCAAACAACTTTTTTGAGGGCTGCCTGGCGGTACTGAACAGACGTCATGTCCCCAGTGTTCCATGAATCCGATGCTTGTTAAACCAGTTGACGTAGTCGTACAGTTCCAACTACAGATGATGAAGGCTCTGGATATCTACTTCCATCTTCAGGCGTTAATTCTCTTTTCGTAGCGACATCAGTTCCTTTTCACCTGACGAGCGATTATGCTTCTCCTTGAAGGAGCTTGGAGGATCCAGCGGTCTAACGCCGAGGCTGTGAGATCATATTCCTCCACAAGGTAGCCGATCGGCGCTTCCGGACTCTTTCCCCGATACCAATTCACGTGCTTTCCAAGGTTCGTGTCACCTGCATCAAATTTTCTTAAGCATTTCAAAAATATGCAGATCGTTAATCATATGCACAACCTCGGAGGTGGAAGGCAATCCGAATTTCTTCAGAATGCTCGTTATCTGCTTTTTGATGGTATCCTGTTCCACGCTTCTCTCACGGGCAATCTCCTTGCGCGTCTTGTTCTCGCATAGTAGCTTCAGCACCTGCAGCTCACTGGGGGTCAGCTCCGATACGATCTGCAGCGTGTGCAGCAGACTGCTCTCCGTCTTCTTAATCCTCATGAATTCAGTGCGAATCTTCTCTGCGATGATAGGTCTGATCGGGGACATGTTGGCATGGGCAAGCCGGATTGCCTCCACAATCTCCGCGGGACCGGCCGTCTTCAGCACATAATCGACGATGCCGCTCTGGAAGGCGGCGAATACGATGCTGTCGTCCTTATGGACTGTCAGCATAATCATCTTTACCTCAGGCAGCTTCTCGTGAATTTGCTTGGCCGCCTCAATGCCGGCATGACGACTCTCCATCTCGATGTCAAGCAGGACGATATCCGGCTGATGCAGAGCGGCCGCCATGACCGCTTCATACCCCGACTTCGCCGAGGCGGTGAGCAGCATGTCGTCCTGTGCGCCAAGTATGCGCTCCAGTCTGCGGCGGTGCGCCTCCATATCGTCGGAGATAATGATTTTAATCGGTCCGCTTGTCATGATGACATCCCCTTTCAAGATGCTAATGTCCTGCATCACTTATGATCCTGGACACGAGGGGGAATCATTTATTCCCCCTCCCTAAGCGTTCTATTTTGTTCTATCCATTAATCAATGGCAGGAGGATGCGGAATACAGCCCCTTCCCCCGGCTTGCTGTCTACTTCGATTTTGCCATCGTGTCCGCTGACGATCTGATGACAGAAGGACAAGCCGATGCCCCAGTTGTTGACGGACGATTTGGTCGTATAGAACGGGGAGAACACCCGCTCCAGCTCCTCATCGGACATGCCGGGACCGTTGTCGGCTATCTTGATGACGCCCCAATGATTGTGCCGCTCCGTACTGAGGCGCAGCGTACCTTTGCGGTCCGACCGACGCAATGACTCCACAGCGTTCTCGATCATGTTCGCGACCGTCTCCTCCATATGAACCGTGTCCATATACACAAGTAATTCCTCCGGGTGATAACGCGCGATAATCTGCGGTTCGTATTGCAGATGCCGGAATCTCTCCATCGCCTGCGCCACCGGCAGCGACAGCGGCTGCGGCTGCAGATTCAACTGAATATGGCCCAGCTTGTTGGCTGCATCGTCGATGCTGCGGAACGAACGCTCGCATGAGTCAAGCATGAGACGGAGGCTGTAGGCCGTATCCTCGTCCGACGCATGCTTGTCCTGCAAATATTCCGCTTCGGAGCGGATCGCAAGCAGGTGATTCTTCAGCGCATGCGTGAAAGCGCGTACGCCGAGATTCGCGGTGTCGATGCTATTGTCAACGCGCATGTCCCGGGAACGATGATAGGCTTCGATCGAGCGGTAACGGAAGAGCAAGTAAAAGATAAAGGCAAACGCAAGCACGACGACGTAGGGAAATACGGTAAACAACAGCTTGGCGTCGATAATCTGCGGATGCGCATAATTGATATAACCGTCCAGATAAGTCGCCCTGACCAGATTCCTGGGTGCCCAGGAGAACATCATGTAGTGAATCGCAATAATCGGCATGACGGATAACGTCTGCACCAAGGCGTAGCGCTTCAAAAACTTGATGCGGGGAAATCGGATATAATAAATGGCGAACAGGCTCAATGCGATGACCGGCATACACCAGTTCATCCATTGCATCACATGCTCGATCCATTGCATCGTATCCCTCCAAAGGAATGCCGAGGAAGAAGCGTGGGCCTGATTCTGCAGCGCCAGCTGTACCCAGGGATCGAAGAAGCTGACCTGAAGCAGAAGCAGCGCGGTTAGCAGCCCATATACCGGCTTGCGATGAAGCACGCGGAAGCGGGTAAATGACAGCGCAAAGCATAAGATGGCGTAATTGTACAGAATGACTCCGCCGTTCAGCATGCGAATCAGCAGCTCAGGATGAAGATTGGCCAAGACGAGGTAGTTCCATGTGCCTGGACTGAAGTCGAAGAACGCCTGCTGAATCTGATAATAATAATTGAACTTGCCGATGTACAGGACAAGGGCCACGAACGACAGCGTCCACCCGGCAATGACTCCGAACAGGAAGCGGGTCGACAAGCTGTCCCGGTTCCGAATAATAAGAAGGACGAAGAAAACGAGACAAAGAAGCATGACATAGATCATATCGTTCACTCCGAATGGCGAGATTGAGTCCCGGGGGGGAATAAAACTTTCCACTTACCGGGCTTGTGTAAGCGCTTATACAATAAAACCGTAAACTCATCTTAATCGAAACTGAGGGGGAAAGCAAAATGAAAAAAATATGGACCGCCGGTATGGCGATCATTTTGACAATGGGATTGCTGGCAGGATGCAGCGGTGACAACGGTAACTCGCAGGGCACAACGGGCGGCTCGCAAGGAAAGACTTCATCGGAAGGCGGCGGGGAAGGCGGTGCGGAGCAGGTCACATTGAAAATGCCGGTGCTACCCGACGATCTGGAAGCGTTCAAGGCAGCTTACACGGAATTCCAAAAAGAGAATCCTAATATTGCGATTGAATTCGAAACGTATCCCCAGAAGCAATATTATGAAAAACTGAGACTGCAATTGTCCGGTGGAGCAGATTATGATCTGTTCGCGGGCAATCTGGACGTCATGCTGGACACAGGCATTCTGGAGCCGCTTGACGGGTACTTGAAGGATAATAATACGGACATGTCGGGTTATGGCGTGCTGCTGGACAGCATGAAGATCAATGGCCATACGTACGGCTTGCCGTATCGCAAGTCGAATTGGATGCTGTATTACAACAAGACGCTGTTCGACCAGTACAACGTTCCGTATCCAAGCGACGATATGACGTGGGAGGAATTCCGCGAGCTGGCGAAGGCGATGACGCACGGGAGTGGAGCGGACAAGGTATACGGCGCGTATATGCAGCAGTGGCCGCAGACCTGGTATATGCAAGCGGTGCAGAAGGGCAGCACGATTATTGACAAAGATCTGAGCGAATTCAAGAACGCGCTGCAGTTGCGTATGGATATGGAGCAGGAAGGCTCCATCATGAGCTGGTCCGAGCAGAAGTCGACAGGCGCGCATTACAACGCCGCTTTCCAGAAGGGGAATGTGGCCATGAATCTGATCGGCGACTGGCATGTCGCGCAGCTTCGTCAAGCCGAAGATGAAGGCAAGATCGACTTCGACTGGGACGTCGTGCCGATCCCGCATCCCGATGGTGTATCCGCCAACACGAGTCTTGCGCTTCCCGTCACGTTGATGATGAACAAAAACTCGAAGCATAAGGAAGAGGCGTTCAAGGCTGTTGCCTTCATGACCGGCGCGCAAGGCGCGGAGGTATTCGCCTCCAGAGGCTACTTGACCGGCTTTACGAACGATGAGATCAAGAAGGCGTACATCGGCGAAGGCAGCCGAAAGCCGGCCAATCTGCATTACTTCCTGGAACAGAGGGAGTACCCGGAATATCCGATGCTGCCTGGTGTCAAGAACATTATTGTCGGTCAGATCTACACCCAGGAGGGTGAGCTGGCGCTGGCGGGCGAGCAGACGGCAGAGCAGGCGATCAAGCGGATCGAAGAGCGCATTCAAGCGGAATGGGCCAACAAATACGGCGAGGATTTCCAGACGAAATAAACATGACGGCCGTTAAGCTGAAAGCGAAGGGGAAAGCTTCGAATGGCTGAAGCTTTTCCCTTCTGTCTTTCCAATCTGATGTTGAAGGAGGATGACAATCATGAGAAAGCCGCTATCCATAAACGCGAGAAACCGGTTGGTTGGCTACTCTTTTTTGCTGCCCAATATAATAGGTTTTATGGCATTTATTCTACTGCCGGTGCTGGCGTCGTTCGTAATGAGTTTCACCGAATGGAACGGATTCGGCACGATTCAATTTGTCGGAGTGGACAATTATATCCGTCTAATGGGAGATACCAACTTCCGCACTTCACTAGTGAATAGCATGCTATTCACAGTCGTATCCGTTCCGGTTACCTTGCTATTGTCCATTCTAATCGCCATCGCGCTGAACAAGGGGCTGCGTTGGATTCCGCTATTCCGCACAGCGATCTTCTTGCCGCATATTACTGCTACAATAGCGGTGGCTATCATCTGGCAGCTGTTGTTCAATCCGTCGATGGGACCGATCAACGAATTTCTCCGCGCCGTTGGCGTAGATTCGCCTCCGGGATGGCTGTCGTCCACCGATTGGTCGCTGCTGTCCGTTATGATTGTCTACGTATGGCATTCTGTCGGCTATTATATGATTTTATATTTGGCGGGCTTGCAAGGCATACCTTCCCATCTGTATGAGGCTGCAGAGATTGACGGAGCGGGAGCTGTGAGGAAGTTCTTCAATGTGACGCTGCCGATGCTGTCGCCGGTTATCTTCTTCACGACGATTATTGGGGTCATCAATTCGTTCAAAGTGTTCGACTTGATCTTCATCCTGACCCAAGGCGGCCCCGGACGCTCGACGCACGTGCTTGTATACGACATCTACAATACGGCATTCAAATCTTTCGATTACGGCTATGCCTCGGCGATGGCTTATGTGCTGTTCATCATTATTCTGCTTATCGCGGCTTTGCAGTTTGTCGGACAGAAGAAATGGGTCAACTACTAATGGGGAGAGGAGGCAATGCCATGAATAGCTATCTAGAGCAAAAAAGTCAAAATTCGCTTGTAAGCCGCAGGGCAGGGACAACGCTGAAAAAAGCATTTTTGTATATCATCGTGTCTGCCGTCGCGTTGTCTATGATTATTCCGTTCGTCTGGATGCTCTCCGCATCGTTGAAGAAGGAATCGGAAATCTTCGGATTTCCCATTCAATGGATTCCGGAGACGTTCTACTGGAGCAATTACGTAGAAGTATGGACGCGTGTGCCATTTCTCACGTATTACATGAATACGGTGAAGCTGGCAGTGCTCATTACGCTCTTCCAGATTGTCACTTGCTCGCTGGCTGCTTACGCATTCGCCAGAGTGCGCTTTCCTGAGCGGGACAAATTGTTTTTCTTGTACATTGCCACGATGATGATTCCTTATCAGGTGATGATGATTCCGCAGTTTATGCTGATGAAGCAGTTCGGATTGGTGGACTCGCATTGGGCTCTCATTTTGCTTGGCGCCTTCAATCCGTTCGGCGTCTTCCTGTTCAGACAATTCTATATGACGATACCGGAAGAGCTGTCGGAGGCGGCTCGAATTGACGGGCTGACTGAATTCGGCATTTATTGGCGTATCATCATGCCGCTGACGAAGCCAGCTATTGCCAGCCTGGTCATTTTCACCTTTATGCATTCCTGGAATGACTTTCTTGGTCCACTCATTTACCTGACCTCCGACAGCTTATACACGCTCCAGCTCGGGATGCAGCATTTCCAGACGGAGTACAACACCGAATATGCGCTGCTCATGGCGGCGGCGGTATCCGCGGTCATTCCTACCGTGCTCGTCTATGTGTTCGCGCAGAAGTACTTTGTGGAAGGCATGGCGAGCGCCGGCATTAAGGGCTGATGAGCGCTGCTGGGGAAAGGGTTCATATTTGACACATGGGGTGCGGAATCGGCTTATCGCCTGTCTGAGGTGAGATTCATTATAATGGATGGAGCTTGGAGAGGGGGGATTGCGGTGCTGCCGCAAACAGCTCAATTAATATATAGCAACCCGCTGCGCTCGGCGTTGGATACGGCCGACTTCCGAATGGAAGGGGAGGCGCGCGTCTCGTTCCCCGATGGTGTCATGAGATTGGAGAATGTGCTTGATCCGTCGCTTGGACAGCAGTCCAACTTCGTCTATTGGTGTCCGGAGACGTTCCCGTCCGACATCGCCATATCGTGGGAATTCCGTCCATTGCGGGAACCGGGCCTGGCGATGATGTTCCTGGCGGCGTCAGGACGGCAAGGCGAGGACTTGTTCGATGCCGCTCTTGCGGAGCGCAGAGGAGAGTATGGCCAATATCATAGCGGAGATATCAATGCGTTCCACGTCTCCTATTTCCGCCGAAGATATCCAGAGGAACGGGCGTTCCATACGTGCAACTTGCGCAAGAGCTACGGGGCTCATCTCGTCTGCCAAGGCGCCGATCCCATTCCTTATGCCGTCGATGCCTCAGCTCCGTACAGGATGCTGATCGTCAAGAGCAAGGAGAAGCTGCAGTTGTTCATTCAGGAATTGAAAATATTCGAATGGCGCGATGACGGAGCTTCCTGGGGCCCTCTGCTTGGAGGGGGCAAGATTGGCTTTCGGCAAATGGCGCCTCTCGTGGCGGAATACGCCAATCTGCAAGTGTACGATCTTGGGAAAGGAAGGTAGACCAATGGATATCATTGACCAGAATGGTTATATATTCTCCTTTGAAAACGACGTTCCGGAGCAGATTAGCGCAAGTCTGGGCTCCCGGCTTAGTGTCAGCTGCCGGCATTACCGGGACGGAGCGCAATCGCTGCGCTGGGACTATCGCCCGGGGGATCGGCTGACGGTTCGTGCCCTGATCGGCTATCGCCCTTACGTATCCAACAACAGGAATCAGGCGATATCGACGTTCGGCCTATGGATATATTCAGAACAACCGAAGAGCGGACAGCTGAGGTTCGTGTTCGGCAGAGGAGAACGGGAGGACTGTGCATTCTCCTGCGGCTTGCAATTCCACGGATGGCGAACGGCCAGAGTCGCCTATGCCCGGGATATGGAGGGTGTTCCTGCGGAGGATATGGACACGCTTACGATAATCGCTCCCGAAGAAGAGGAAGGGACGCTGTACTTCGATCAGCTGATCTCCTGTGCGTCAGTCGACCCCAGACATCATACGCGCGATGAGCAAGTGCCTTTCGTCAATAGGGGAGCCGACGAAGCGGCGAATAGTCACTGGCTTGCATTGCTGCGTATGGATCAAGCGTTGCGAAGCCGATTGGCGGAAGAGACGGCGCAACTGGGCGGGTCTTCCGTCTCCGCAGAAGAGAGGGAAGGACTGCGGCTGATGGAGCGGCGTTGGGATGACTGGCTGATGGAACAACATCGCGCGAAGTCGTATTCTCTGGAACAATTGGAAGCGTTCTATCTAGCCTTGCGCATTAAGCGTCAAGATGATCGAGTTGTTGGAAGAACGATTGATGTGGTGCATATCAAAGGTTTCTACCCGGCGTCCCAGTCGGAGCGACTGCTGTCTCTGAACGATGCGGCGGATCTTCGCAAGGTGACGGATTTCCTGTTAGAGCTGGCCGTTGCTTGTCGGCAAAGCAATGATGCGGCGCAGAAGACTCAACTGGAGCATTGGTTCATCGACACGATCGTACATCTGGAAGATCAAGGGTGGGCTTGGGGCAGCAGTCAAGGGACAGCGCATCATCTGGGCTACAATATGACCGGCTTATACCCTGCGGCCTATCTGATGCGGAAGGTGCTGAGGGAAGCGGGACAGCTTGACCGCACGCAGCGCATGCTGAGCTGGTATAGCGGTCTGGGACGGATCTGCCTGCCTGATGAGGAGACGGAAGGCAATGCCGACGTCTTCAATACGACATTAACAGGCATGATGTGCGCTCTGCTGCTGATCGATAAGAGAGATGAGGCCGTCGTTCTTATGCAACGGATGAAGCGGTGGCTGGATCAATGCTGTCTGCCTGCGCGCGGATTGCGGGCCATGTTCAAGCCCGATGGCGCGGCCTACCATCATGTCAATCATTATCCAGCTTATGCGCTGGGCGGATTGCGAGGATTGACGCCGGTCGTGCGTCTGCTGGCTGGAACGCCGTTCTGCTTGTCCATCGCGGCGTATGAGACCATCCGCAAGTCTCTGCTTGCCATGCGCTTCTACAGCAACAAGAGAGAATGGCTGCTGTCCATCTCCGGAAGGCATCCGACAGGGAAGTGGACGCTCGAACCGGAAGTGTATGGGGATATGGCGATGGCGGCGTTGCCGAACGACAGTAGCGATATCGACAGTGAGATGGCAGCGGCTTATCTGCGTCTGCTGCAGCCTGGCGAAGAGACAGAGACAAGCCGTTATCTCCGTGCCCGTGGCGCGGAAGCTGAGTCCGATCCATCCGGACACTGGACGATGAATTATGCTTGTGCCGCTTATCACCGGAGAGATAACTGGCTTGTCGGCGTGAGAGGATTCAGCCGCTACATATGGGGCAACGAGACTTACTTGAATTGCAATCTGTACGGCCGATATATCGCCTACGGTCACCTGCAAATACTGGGCGGCGGCGATCCCGTCAATCACCGGGACAGCGGCTTCGTGCCGGAAGGGTGGAACTGGAACCGGTGGCCAGGGACGACCGCCAAGCACCTGCCCTATGAAGAGCTGCGTGCGGATGTGCGCAACGTCGACCGCTTCAGCGGATTCGAAGAGATGACGTTGTCTGACGAGAGCTTCGCCGGGGGGACAAGCCTGGACGGCGCCGACGGCGTATTCGCGATGAAGCTGCATGAGCACGGGAAGTACGACGGCAGCCACCGGGCGCGAAAATCCTACTTTTTCTTCGACCGTCTTATCGTCGCGCTCGGCTCGGATATCGAGAATAACGATCGTGCGCATGAGACGGAGACGACGTTATTCCAGCAAGCGTTGAAGCGGCAGGACGTTCCCACTGTCGTCGGAGGAGAAGGAGCAGTGACTGCATTCCCGATGCAGACGATGAGTCGGACGGGGGATGTGCGCTGGTTAATGGATCAGAGCGGGAACGGCTACTACGTGCCGGCCGGACAGACGATCGGCTTGTTGCGAGCCCGCCAGACATCCCCGCATCAGAAGGACGATTCGCCGACTGTAGGCGATTTCGCCACGGCATGGCTCTGCCATGGCGCGGCGCCGAGCGGCGGCCGATATGAATATGCGGTAGTCGTCCAATCTGATCCGGCGGAGATGTCGCGTATGGCGGAAGCCATGCGCTCTGAAGCAGATGCGGCGTACAGGGTGCTTCGACATGACAGAGAAGCACACGTCGTCACAGAATGCAGCGGCGGGACAACCGGCTATGTCCTGTTCGAAAGTACGGATAACCTGGGAGCAGGCTTGCTGCTGGGAGCAGATACGCCATGCATCATTATGCTGCGAGAATGCGACGGCAGCAAGTTGAAGTTAAGCGTCACCGATCCTGATCTGAGACTATATGAAGGCGTGGAACAGGATCAGCTGGATGAGGATGGTCGTCAGAGAGAAGTCAGTCTGTACTCCCGCGAATGGGTGCACCATGACGGAGCTGTACATGAACTGCAGCTCTACTTGCAGGGCATATGGCTGCTGGAGCGCGATGACGGGCGTATTCGTCTGGAGCATGCAGCAGCAGAGAATGCAACGAAAGTGTACGTCAGTTGCAAAGATGCCATTCCTGTCGAGACGCTGTTGCGCAGAAGCGATGCCTAACTGCAAGCGCAGTGCGGCAGGAGGGGCAAAGACGGCCCTGTTCAGTCGTTGCCCTTGATTCGTTGGATTCGCGGTATCGCATTCGTAGCAGGCATACAAGTCGTATACTTAACGAATAGACGCCGTCCGAGCCGCTCCAGTGCAGGATTCCTATACTGGAGCGGCGGAAAGGGGCGGATGCAAGAAAAGAGTCTCATCAGGGCTACCGACTGCGCTAGATGAATCGGTTGCAGGAATGATGGTTTTGATCCAAAAGAGAGAAGCTTTATGCCTTTTATTCTGTAAGCGCTTACCCATTGCAAGGGTTGAAACTTCGGGATATAAGTCGTGAGAGCTCGTAGAGTAAGGGGGATGATCAAAATGGAAACCGGCAAAGCAAATGTAGAGATCGGCCAATCGAAGTCGATGTCGGTGTTCTACAAATACTTGCTTTCTTATACAATTGTGCTCGTTGTCCCGCTGCTTGTGCTGGGCGTATTTGGTTATCATCAGCTGGAGGAGGCGTTGAATCGTCAAGTACGGGACAATCAGTTGCAATTGCTGGAGAAGCTGGAGGAGGATATGGACGGCATGTGGACCCAGATGAACGAGATGGCAGGCAGAATGTCCGTTCATCCTATGCTGACGCCCTATTCCATTCCCGATTATTTTTCATCCGCATTCACGTCCAATCCCTTCCTCGATTATCTCATATCGAGCAAGTACTTGAAGGAAATTGTTTACTACATCCGGGGAGAGGACTATTTGTACTCTTCGGCAAGCACATATCCATTATCCATGTTCCTGAACGAGATGTATCCCTACCGCGAGTGGGAACAGAGTCGGTTCATGGAGGCGATCAATGGATCGATGAGGCCATTCCTGCAGCCCGCCGAGCCGGCCGCTGCATCCCAAGCGACTAATGATCGCTATATCACTTATATGGTTCCTATACCGGTGGGCAGCGCCAATCCTTACGGTACAGTTGCATTCCTCATCAAAGAGAAGGCGTTGCTGGACGCTGACCGTTATCTGTCGGAATACGGGCAGGGAAGTATTCTCGTATTCGATGCGAAGCGTCGTCTTATTGCCGGTCATGGGCAATCCGATATTGCCATGAGCGACGGGATGGAGCGGTTCCTTCAAGGGGAGTACGGCCAATTCGCTATTCGCGAGGTGGACGGCGCGGCTTATTATTGGTCGCGGCAGACGTCCGCAAGCACGGGCTGGACTTATGTGATAACGATACCGGTCGGCAACGTCATGAAGCCGATTGACGATACGGTTCGCTCCTGGTTCAAGGCGACGGCACTCATCCTCGCGTTAGGCGGATTCCTTACGTTCGGGGCGCTCTATTACAATTATTATCCTATCAAAAAGCTGGTCAGACTTGCCGAGAAATATTGGGAACGTCCTGAAGGAAGCGGCAATGAGCTGGAAGCGGTCGGCTCCTTCCTCTCACGCGCCGCGGAATCGAACAGGGCGCTGGGCTGGAAGATGGAGCAGAGCCGGGATGCCGTAAGGGAGCATATGCTGTCGGAGCTGCTCAAGGGGCAGATAATCAGCGTCAAGGAATGGAACAGGCATGGCGAATTGTCCGGCATTCGATTGAATTGGGAGCGAGTACGCGTTATCGTGCTGGAGGGCGAATGGTTAGACAGGACAAGCAAGCAGAAGCTGGTCGAAGAACTGAATAGTCAGCTTAATGAGCACATTCAAGGCTTCTGCAAGGATACGCTGGAGGAGCATCGGCTCATAATTGTCCTTACGCTCGCCTGCAGTGATGCGGCGCTGGAGCAATGGATCGGCCGGCTGCACCGTCATCTTCAGACCGCGTTCGCCAAGTCGATCGTGCTGGGTGTCGGGAACGTCTACGATAGCTTGCAGCATGCCGGACGTTCCTGGATTGAAGCCAGTACGGCAGCGGACTATAAGCTCGTCAAGGGGGGCGACAGAGTTATTTTTTTCCGTGAACTGGGACTTCTTGAAGAGGGGGAGTCTCCTTACGCCAGACAGGAGCTCGACCGGCTCAGTCTGCTGATCAAGCAAGGGGAGACGGCAAGCGCGACCGATACGGTACGGGCGATGATGGAACAGATCCGGCTGGCGAATACGACGCTCGTGATGGCTCGATGTCTATGTTACGACATGATTACGACAGTCATGAATGTCGTCCATGAGCTGAAGCTGGAGTATCCGCGAGCGCAGCTGCAATTCCCCGAAGTATGGACGCTGATGAACTTCGATACGATAGAGGAATTGACTGAATTGATGACGCAGGCATGCATGAGCCTCTCGGAGACGGTCAGACTTGGCGCTCCTGACGAATCTGCTGGAATGATCGACAAGATGGTAGGTTATATTCAAGCGAATGGGAAGAGCTTTCACTTCTCTGTGCAGCAGATGGCAGATGATTTCTCCGTGTCGACTTCCTACTTGAGCCGCTACTTCAAGGAGAAGACTGGCAGTACGCTAAGCGAATATGTGCATCAATACCGAATTGAGCAGGCGAAGCTTCTGCTGGTGCAAGACGATCGTCCCGTGAAGGAGCTGATTCAGCATATCGGCTACGCTGATCCGTCCAGCTTCACAAGGAAGTTCAAGCTGGCTGTAGGCATGACGCCTGCGGAATATCGGAAGTGGAAAGGGGCGAACAAGTAAGCGATAGGTTCACATTTCACCAATAGCGCCCCATCTCGCACACGCTATCCGCATTTCGCTTATAGCCGATTGCAGTTCGTATGCATTACATTCGAGAAGAACCATTCGCTGCGGCGGATATCGGCTTGACGAGGCTGGCGCTGAACGATAGGCGTTAACCTGCAGGCCATACATAAGCTTGAAGCTGGAGGAGGTGAACCATGTGGAAAATGAAACCGTTATCAAAGACGGGGGAGCAGCAGTGGCCGATCGGCAAACGCAGAAGAAATCCGGCGTGACGGCGGTGGCTAAGAGAATAATGGCGTCTTATCAGCTTTACTTGCTGGTGCTACCTACGATCGCTTATTTTATCATTTTTCATTACATTCCGATATACGGGGCGCAGATAGCCTTCAAAGATTTCATAGCGATTAAAGGCATCGAAGGAAGTCCATGGATCGGCTTCGAACATTTCGAACGATTTTTTGACTCCTATCAGTTCTGGCTGGTATTGAAAAATACGCTCGGTATCAACATATACGAGTTGCTTGTCGCTTTCCCCGCGCCGATTGTACTGGCGTTGCTGTTGAATGCTTTAAGCAATGCCCGCTTCAAGAAGTTTGTTCAAACGGTGACATATGCGCCCCATTTTATCTCGGTAGTTGTTATCGTCGGCATGCTGAATATCTTTCTGTCGCCGCATAACGGCATTGCGAACGAACTGATGAAGATGTTCGGAGCAGAGCCGATCTTCTTTATGGGCAGTCCGGAGTGGTTTAAGACCATCTTCGTCTTCTCGGGTATCTGGCAAAACATTGGATGGTCGACCATTATATACTTGGCTGCGCTTACATCGGTCAGTCCAAGTCTGCACGAAGCAGCTGTCGTGGACGGCGCAAGCAAGCTGCAGCGCATCGCGTACATCGATCTTCCGTCCATTCTTCCGACCATTGTCATTCTACTCATTTTGAATATCGGTAACTTTATGTCCGTCGGCTTCGAGAAGGTGTATCTGATGCAAAATTCGCTGAACGTGGATGCGTCGGAAATTATTCAAACCTATGTATATAAAGTCGGTCTACTCAATGCGCAATACGGTTACTCGTCGGCGATCGGATTGTTCAACTCCGTCATTAACTTTATTCTGCTCCTGTCGGTGAACCGGCTGGCCAAGCGATTGAAGCAAAACAGTCTGTGGTAGCAGAGGTCGATGCATGTACATAATTCAAGACGAAGGAGGTGAACGAAGTTGAATTATTCGAACTCGAGGTCGGACAGAGTATTCGACTGGATGAATTACGCTGTGCTGTCGCTGCTGTCGCTGTCGGTTATTTACCCGCTGTACTACGTTGCCGTATCTTCATTCAGTGAACCCAATATGGCCGGTGGGAGCCTGCTGTTCTTGCCGAAGGAGTTCACACTGGAGGGGTACCAACGCATCTTCTCGGACGCATCGATATGGATGGGCTACCGGAACACATTGCTGTATACCGTACTGGGCACCTCCCTTAACATTGTGCTGACATTGACGGCGGGCTACGCGCTATCCAGGCGAGATATGTATGGCAAAAATGTGTTCATGTTCCTGATCGTGTTCACGATGTTCTTCGGAGGCGGACTTATTCCGACTTACTTGCTCGTCAAGGATCTGAGCATGGTCAATACAATCTGGGCGATGATTATCCCCAATGCCGCTTCGGCGTTTAACATCATCATTACTCGCACCTTCTTCCAGACGACGCTGCCCGGCGAACTGCTGGAGTCGGCGCAGATTGACGGCTGCTCGGATCTCCGCTTCTTCCTGCGGATCGCGCTCCCGTTGTCATTGCCGATCGTGGCCGTCGTCACCTTATTCTATGCGGTTAACCATTGGAACTCTTACTTCAACGCATTGATATACCTGAAGGATTACGAACTGCAGCCGCTCCAGATTATTCTCCGCAACATTCTAATCAGCAACGAGATATCGGAGATGTTCGTGGAGGAGGTGCATGATCTGGCGGAGCAGCAGCGGGTGCTGGAGTTAATGAAGTTCGGCGTTATTGTCGTGGCCAGCTTGCCGGTGCTCGTGTTGTACCCATTCCTTCAGAAATACTTCGTCAAAGGCGTGATGATCGGATCGCTCAAGGAGTAGGGGAAGCAGGTACTGAGGCGAAAGGCTAGGATGCAAGGGCTAGGATGCAAGGGCTACTATTATAATGGGAGGTTATTGTTCATGAAAACTCGAAAGCCGTGGTTAAAAGGTACAGCCGGTACAATTATGCTGGCACTGCTGCTCTCTGCTTGCAGCAGCGGCAATGCCGTGAACGAGCCGGCGGGCAATGGACAGAATAGCGATGGGAATGCGGGCGAGCAGCAAAGCAGCAACTTCAATGCCGAAGGCTACCCGATCGTGAACGAGAAGGTGACATTGAAGCTGGCAGCGTTCCAATCGCCGTCCGGCAAGCATATGAACGATTATTTGTTCTATAAGGAAGCGGAAGAGAAGACGAATGTGCGTATCGAGTGGGAGCTGAACCCCGGCGGCAGCGCATGGCAGGAGAAGAAAAATCTGCTGTTCGCGAGCGGGGAGCTGCCGGAAGGCTTCTATGGCCACGGCATCTTGAATGAAGCGACCGATGTGGTGAAGTACGGCTCGCAGGGGGTACTGATTCCGCTGGAGGAGCTGATAGAGCTGCACGCGCCCAACATCAAGGCGTTGTTCGACGCCAGACCGGATTACCGCAAGGCGCTGACCGCTCCCGACGGGCACATCTACGCGCTGCCGACGATTAATGAAGTGTACGCGGTATCGAAGCCGGCGCTGTTCATCAACAAGAAGTGGCTTGACGCGGTGAATATGCCGCTTCCGGAGACGACGGACGAATTCTATCAGGCGTTGAAAGCGTTCAAGGAGCAGGATGCGAACGGCAACGGCAAGGCGGATGAGATTCCGCTGACGTTCCGCGCGGAGGATTGGAATTCCGATCTCGCTTCCTTCTTCGGCTCGTTCGGTCGGGTAGACCGTCGCAACCATATCGTCGTGGAAGAAGATAACGTCATCTATACGGCGGCTCAGCCGGAGTACAAGCAGGCGATCGAATACTTCCACACGCTGTTCAAGGACGGAATTGCCGATCCGGAGAGCTTCACGCAGGACCGGAAGGTATTCTCCGCCAAGATCAGCCAGAATGATCAGGTCGGTGCCTTCATCGCCTGGAATTACAATAGTGTCGGTCTGCCTGAGGACAACGACTTCGTGCCGCTTGCGCCATTGAAGGGACCAGAAGGCCATCAGCAATGGGCGGGCTTTATGCCGGGCATCTTGTTCAAGGGGTCATTCTCGCTGACTAGCGCAGCGGAACAGCCCGAGGTGGCGATCCGCTGGATTGACTACATGTACGATCCCGAGGTCAGCATGCAGGCTGTGCATGGCGTAATCGGACCGAATCTGGAGGAGCAGGCTGACGGAACGTACAGGGTAATTCCGGTACCGGAAGGGAAGACATCCGACGAGTTCAAGGAAGTGCCGAAGACGGCGATGAGCGTATGGGCACAGACGAAGGAGATGCAAGAGAAGATCGTCAGCGAGAATCAGCAGAAGCTGCCGAAGACGGAACTGGATGCGCTCTATGAGCCGTATCTTGTCTACAACGAATTCCCGAAGGCGTACTTCACTGCTGAGGAGGACAGCGAACTCTCTCGCTATATGACGGACATCGGAACCTACACCGATAAAATGTACGCTTCGTGGATGCTGAACGGCGGCATCGACAAGGATTGGGACGGCTATCTCAAGAAGCTGGAGGATATGGGGCTTAGCAAGCTGATCGGGGTCTATCAACAAGCCTATGATCGCTACCAGGCCGGAGAGTAGCAAGCAGTTAAAAAATAGGAAGGGGATGTTTTCGCATGATCATTCAACGTATCGGCAAGTCCCTACTTCTAAGTGCTGCGACAATAATGGCAATAACGCTTGGCCTTGTCCATCCGCTGCCAGCCACGGCAGCGTGGGATGAGGAAGAAACAGCGGTGTTCGTATTCGAGGAGGGAATACCGGAATCGATCTCTGCCGGGGAAGGCTCGTCGATCGATATCAGCTACTCTCGGTATAAAGATGGCGCGGCTTCCTTACGTTGGAGCTTTCAATCGGCTTCGGAGCTCATCATTAACCAGCCGATCGGCTTCAGCAATATCAATAAGGATACCTTCGGCATCTGGATTTATAATGAACAGTCTGTGGACGATGACTTGACGTTCCAGTTTACCCGTGACGGGCAACCGGCCTCATCGTTCCGCTTCGGTCTTAATTATGAAGGCTGGCGTACGGCCTGGGTGCCCTTCGGCGATATGGAGGGCAATCCGGTGAAGGAGATGAACAAGCTGGTCATTACTGCGCCGGAGTCCATAGAGGAAGGGACACTGTATCTGGATCAGATCGTCTTGTCCAATCCGGTGGACGTTCGGCATCCTACACGAGACGCCCAGGTTCCGTTCGTTAATCCGGAGGCGGACACAAGACCCAGCGCCCACTGGCAAGCCTTGTATCTGTTCGACGGGCTGCTGCCTTCCGATGATGATGACAATGACGAAGAAGCGACAGAAGAAGAAATAGCGGCTGTTGACGACATAGAGGCGAAGTATCTGGACTTCGTCTTCCAGCCCGAACCATTATCAGAAGAGGCAATGCATGCGCTGCGAGCGACATTCCAGTCCTATGCTGTCATCCGGGACGAAGAGTATGTACAGGGAAGACCGGTCAATCTTGTTCACATCAAGGATATCTATCCGAAGGCAATAAAAGGAGAGCTGACATCCCTTGTGAACCAAGTGGAGGTAAGGGCATACACGGACTTCATGTTGAAGGTTGCCAAGGGTTATCATTCCGCGAATAATGCGGCTGATCGAGAAGAATTGCAGAACATGTTCATCGACTTGTCTTACCATCTTCGCGACCAGGGATGGGCGTGGGGGAGCAGTCTAGGCACCGTGCATCATCTGGGCTATAACTTCCGAGGCTTCTATCCCGCTATACTGCTGATGAAGGAGGAGCTAGAGGAAGCCGGGTTGTTGCCATGGGCGCAAGAGACTATGAGCTGGTACAGCGGAATTGGTCGCATATACGAGCCGCTGGAGGAGAGCTATGCCAACATTGACATCTTGAATACGACGCTACAGGGCATGCTGGCCAGTATTCTAATGCTAGACGATGAAGACGAGCGAGTTCGACTGCTTCGGCGGCTTAGCGCATGGTTGAGCGACGGGCTGCTACCGGCGCCGGGACTGATGCCCGCTCTGAAGCCTGACGGCTCGGGATTCCATCATATGGGCTTCTATCCCGCTTACACGAAGGGAGCGTTCAACGGTCTTACACCTGTCGTCTATATGCTGGGCAATACGCCTTATCGCATTAGCGAACAAGCACATACAACGTTGAAGCAAGCGATTATGGCCATGCGGCTGTATGCCAACAAGTATGAATGGCTGTTAAGCGTATCCGGTCGCCATCCGACAGGCACAGAGCGAGTGACAAGTTATGCGTTCAAGTATCTGGCCTTGAGCGGAACGCCGGACGGTTCAAGCAGCATTGATCCCGAAGCAGCGGGGGCTTATCTCCGGCTGGTGGAGCCGGATCGGGTCGATGCGACGACAGATTGGCTGTTGACGAATGGGTATGAAGCGGAAGATGACCCCAGCGGGCACTGGACGATGAACTATGGCACGCTGTCGCTGCATCGCCGTGACCATTGGCTAGTCGGCGTCAGAGGGCACAACCGTTACTTCTGGTCGAATGAGCTGTACAGCAACGCGAACTGGTACGGCAGGTATACGACTTACGGGCAGATTGAGATCAAGAGTCAGGGCGATCCCGTCAACAACCTGGACAGCGGTTATTCCCATGACGGCTGGAATTGGAATCGCTGGCCGGGAACGACAACGATCCATCTTCCATTGGATGAGCTGAAGGCGACTTCATTCACGGAGATGCTGCTGACCGACGAGACCTATGCTGGTGGCTTGAACATAGAGGGTAAGAACGGCATGTTCGCCATGAAGCTGCACGAGCATCCGAAGTATGATGAGAGTCATCGTGCCCGCAAGTCCGTCTTCATGTTCGACAACCGTATCATTGCGCTTGGCTCGGACATTGAGAATACGGATGCGGATCATCGAACGGAGACGACGCTGTTCCAGAATGCGCTGAGCAGCGAAGCCGGCAGCGATCCGCTATGGATTGGAGAGCAAGCGGCGATTACAGCGTTCCCGTATGAACGGAACATGACGCTGCAGGAGCCGACATGGCTTGTAGACAATAAGGGGAACGGCTATTATGTACCCGCGGGACAGTCCGTCACGGTTCAGAAGTCAACGCAAATGTCCAAAAACCAAAAGAACGGTGCGGATACTTCGGGCGACTTCGCCACAGCATGGCTTGATCATGGCAAGGCGCCGACCGGCGAGAGTTACGAATATGCGATCGTTGTCAACGCAACTCCCGGGAAGATGCATGCATTCGCAAGAAGGATGAGCCAACCGGCCGCTGCGCCTTATCGTGTGCTGCGGAAGGATACGATGGCGCATATCGTGAACGATCGTGCCGCGAAGACAACGGGATACGCCTTGTTCGAAGCAATCGGCAATGGGGAAGGGGACGATCCCATTGTCGCGCCGGGAGATGGACATCTGGCAGCTGTCGATACGCCGTCGATGGTCATGATCAAGGAGAAAGGCTCTCATCTCGTCCTGTCAGCGGTGGACCCCGATCTTCGCTTATATGAAGGCATCGATGAGGAGCAGTACGACGAGAACGGCAACTTCGTGGGAGGCCAGGGACCATATGACCGTCCATGGAGGGAGAACGCCAGCATCATGCGCCCGCTCCGGATTACGCTGCACGGCGAATGGGAGCTGGAGTCAGAAGCAGATAATTATCGGCTTGTATCCGTAGAGGCTGGACAGACCGTCATTGAATTGGATTGCCGGGACGCTATGCCGATCGAGTTAGAACTTAAGCGGGCAAGACGGGGCTGATCCGCTCTTCTCAACGGGACTTGAAACGTTATTGGTGTTGAGTTCCTTCCTCTCATAGAGAACTTGAGACGGCATGCGCCCGACGATGAGCGCATGCCGTCTCTTCAGATGCCCGGCGGGTGGAATGATTCTTTCCCCTTATAAGGGAGGGAGCGGGACATTATAATGAACATATTGGAATGGAGGGGGAATGGCAATGAGCAGTGGAAGGCCGAATATCATCTATGTATTCGCCGATCAATGGCGAAGAGGGGCAATCGGTTGTATGAAGCAAGACCCCGTCATTACGCCGGTTATGGATCGCTTCGCGCTGGAAAGCCGGGTGTTCACTCAGGCGGTGAGCTGTACGCCGCTATGCTCGCCGCACCGGGCATCCCTGATGTCTGGACGATACGCCATGTCTACGGGCGTCTATACGAATTGCAAACTTGGCGAAGGGATTATGCTGTCACCTGACGAGGTGTGCATCGGCGACGTGCTGAAGCGGGAAGGATATGCGACCGGCTACATCGGCAAGTGGCATCTTGATCTGCCGGAGCAGAATGTCGAGCAGGAGCCCGCTTCCGGAGCGCGACATTGGGACGCCTACACGCCGCCGGGACCGAAGCGGCACGGATTCGACTTCTGGTACTCGTACGGTGCTTATGATCAGCATCTGGAGCCGCACTATTGGACAGACTCGCCGGATATGATCAAGGTGCGCCAATGGTCGCCGGAGCACGAGACGGATGTGGCTCTGCAATTCCTGGAGGAGCGCAGCCGTAGCAAGGAGCAGCCGTTCGCCCTGTTCGTCTCCTGGAATCCGCCTCATTCGCCGTATGAGCTGGTGCCGGAGCGTTATCGCGAATTATACGAGGAGCTGCCGCTGCAGCTTCGCCCCAATGTATCGGCGATTGACCCGCTGCAAGTGCATACGGGAGAGACTGTGCCTGGCGGCGCTGACCGTCTGCATCGGATGACGAAGGATTATTACGCGGCTGTAAGCGGACTGGACGAGCAGTTCGGAAGGCTGCTGGAAGGATTGCGCCGTCACGGCTTCGACGACAATACAATCGTGGTGTTGACTTCCGACCACGGAGAGCTGCTCGGATCGCATGGCCTGATGGCGAAGCATTCGTGGCACGAGGAATCGATCGGTATCCCGTTCCTGATTCGCTGGCCGGAGCGGATTGCCCCGGGGACGACCGACGAGCTGCTGAACACGGTGGATATTATGCCGACGCTGCTGTCGCTATGCGGGCTGGATGTGCCGGATACAGTGCAAGGTGAGGATCTGTCGGCGGCAATTCGCAGGAATGCCGAGAGCAGCGGAATTGTCCATGACGAACGATGTGAACGTTATGCTTATATTAGCGCCTTCCCGGGCAGGAAAGAAGCGATTGACGCCTATCGCGCGGCCGGGCTGGACAACCGGCGTTACGGTTGGCGGGGAATGCGCTCGCAGCGCTATACTTATGTGGTGAACAAGGGCTATGCCCCCGGCGAGGCGACGGAGCGATTACTGTACGATCTGGAGAGAGATCCTCACCAGCTTAAGCCGTTGAAGCTGGATAAGGCGGAAGCGCATCCCGTTGCCGAGCGGATGGAGCGGGAGCTGGCGCGGCGACTGAAGGAGACGAACGACGAATTTACATTATGATGCGATGGAGAGAGGGAGGATACAGAGATGTGGAAGCAAGCTATTGAGGACGCAGTCGCGAAGACGCAACGGAACATGTCGGTACATGGAATGACTTTTCCGCACATTGATAACGATCAGAGGTATGCATGGGGAGAGAACAACGATTGGATAGAGGGCTTCTATACCGGCATGCTCTGGCTCTGCTATCGGTATACTGGAGATGATGCGTTCAAGAAGGCTGCTATGGAGCAGGGGAGCGACTACCGCAGGCGGCTCGACAACGATATCGCGCTGGAGCATCATGATATCGGATTCCTGTATATGCCGTCGGCATTCGCGCAGTGGAGATTAACAGGTGACGAGTCGGCGAAGCGGCTAGCGCTGGATGCCGCCGACAAGCTGCTGGGACGGTGGCGTCCGAAGGGGAACTATATACAAGCCTGGGGCCCTGCCGGTGATGAGAAGAACGGCGGACGCATTATTATCGACTGTCTGATGAATCTCCCTCTCCTCTATTGGGCATCCGAGACGACAGGCGAAGCCAAATACAAGGACATCGCCTGTATCCATGCGGAGCAGAGCCTTCGCTATCTGGTTCGGGGGGACGATTCCTCCTATCATACGTTCTACTTCGATCAGGAGAGCGGCATTCCGGTGGGCGGCGGTACGCATCAGGGCTATCACGACGGTTCGACGTGGACACGCGGCCAGGCTTGGGGCGTATACGGCTTCGCCTTATCCTATCGCTACACGCGTGACCCGCGATTCCTGGAGGCATCGCGTCGGCTGGCCCGTTACTTCATCGCGCATCTGCCGAAGGATCATGTCGCGTATTGGGATTTCGACGCGCCGATCGAAGCGGGAACGCCGCGGGACAGCTCTGCATCGGCGATTACCGCTTGCGGCCTGCTAGAGCTTATCGAGCATCTGGAAGAGGGCGATGCGGAACGGGCATACTTCCAGGAGCATGCCCGGCGCATGATGGAATCGCTAGTGAAGCATTATGCGACTATCGGCGATGAGACTGCGGAAGGGCTGATTCGGCACGGTTCCTATAGTGTGCGCACGGGCAATGCGCCAGACAGCTACATGATCTGGGGCGACTATTATTATCTTGAAGCGCTGATGCGAATGGAGCAGGGGTTTGCAGGCTTCTGGTATGAGAGCGAGTAGCATAGCGCTTTGAAAGGCGAGGAATCCCTGAAGCATCATCATATGCTTCAGGGATTTTTTTTGAAATTTTCGCGGTCGTTCAGAGGCATGCATGGCGTTGCAGACAGTTGGATTCGGAACGTTTGGACAACTCAAAATAATGTATGGCATGTTTCTGGCTTATGGGAAGTGAAATTGCGCTGAACGGCCACAAAGTCGTCTGCGGAATGTATACGGAAATGGCTGAAACCCCCTATAATACGGGCTAACTACATTCTATGAGAGGTTGATGAGATGAATTCGAACCAAGCCAATCCTGACCATGCAGCAGCCGCTATGACCTTGCAAAACAGGATTACACGTTCCATTATAAAAAACCGTCTGCTTTATATTATGCTTTTGCCGGGATTGATCTATTTTGTTCTATTTAAGTATGTGCCGTTATGGGGGATACTGATCTCCTTTCAGGATTTTCAACCGATAAAAGGAGTGGCAGGAAGCGAATGGGTGGGGTTCAAACATTACGCTCACTTGTTCGGAAGCAAGGATTTCTTCATGCTGTTGAAGAACACGCTGCTGCTTTCCTTTTACAATATTGTGTTCAGCTTTCCGCTGCCGATTATGATTGCATTAATGCTTAACGAACTCAGACATGTGGTGATGAAGCGTTTCGTTCAAACGATGATTTATGTGCCGCATTTTATGTCATGGGTTATCGTAGTCGGTTTTTTCTTCATCATCTTTGAATCGTCCGATGGTTTGTTTCAAGGGATATTACAATCGCTCGGATTAAACGAATTTTCGTTTATGCTTGATCCGGATTGGTTCCGTCCTATGTACATCTTGCAGATATTATGGCGAGACACGGGGTGGAACAGCATTATATACTTGGCTGCTTTAACCAGCGTTGATCCCCAATTGTACGAAGCTGCGCGAATGGATGGGGCTGGACGCTGGAGACAATTGTGGCACATTACGCTGCCGGCAATTAGGAGCACGATCGTCATTATGCTTATTTTACGGATGGGCGATATTATGGAGCTTGGATTTGAACATATCTATTTATTGCTGAATCCCTTGAATCGCTTTGTTGCGGAAATATTTGATACCTATGTCTATACGGCAGGCATTCTGCAAGGCCAGTTCAGCTATAGCACCGCTGTTGGCATGTTCAAGGCCATTGTAGGGCTCATACTTGTCGTTGGAGCGAATAAGCTGGCGAAGAAGATGGGCGAGGAAGGCATATATTGATGAAGTTTGCTGAAAGGAAGTGGACAATATGATTATGGAACGGACATGGGGAAGTCGGATTTTTGATGCAGTCAATATAACGATTCTGCTAGTGGTGGCCCTTGTATGCTTTCTTCCGTTTGTTCATGTGATCGCTGGTTCGTTCGCAACAAGCGAAGAACTGCTTAGTAAACCTTTTTTGCTCTTTCCTACACAGTTTTCGCTTGATGCTTTCCGCTATATTTTTTCGACGGATTCTCTTATGCGCAGTATGTTCGTCACTGTGACTATTACGGTCGGCGGCACGCTTATCAATATTGTGCTGTCTTCTATGACGGCATACCCGCTTTCGCGAAGCGATCTGCTAGGCAGGCGTCCGCTTATGCTCATGATCGTGTTCACGCTTATGTTTCATGGAGGGATGATTCCACAGTTTTTGCTAATTAAGCAGCTTGGATTGCTGGATTCGCTATGGGCGCTCATGCTGCCAACAGCGATCAACGCTTTTTACCTCATTATTCTCAGGAACTTTTTTCAGCAGCTCCCGGCTGGTTTGGAGGAGTCGGCGAAGATCGACGGATGCAATGATTTTGGCATTTTGCTGCGTATCGTGTTCCCTTTGTCGTTGCCTGCGATCGCCACACTGACTTTATTTTATTCTGTCATGCACTGGAATACCTTCATGAATGCCATTCTGTATATTAATGATGCCAATAAATGGCCCATTCAAGTATTACTTCGCTCGATTGTGTTGCTGTCCGAAGGTGGAATAGGCGATTCTACGGCAATGAGTGCCGATATTATGCAAATCCCGCCTGAATCCGTCAAAATGGCTGTCATTACAGTCGCAACGTTACCGGTATTAATGGTATATCCATTTTTACAGAAGTATTTCGCGAAAGGGATTTTGCTTGGTTCGGTTAAAGGATAAGATCATTTGCTGACTTGTCTTTAACATAGTGCAACCATAAAAAGATTGGGAGGATGTAATATGAACTTGTTTAGGCAAAAAAGAGAACCGATGAAATTAGTTATTCTTTTCGGAGTACTGCTAAGTCTAATAGCCATAATCAGTGGATGCGGAGACAGGAATCAGCCCGGGAATAATCATTCTGATGCGACGAACCAACAAGAAAGCGAAAGCGGGCAGCAAAGCGCTAAACCTTTCCAGATGTCCATCATGCTGAGCCCTGCGGGAGAAGCGCCTAAAAACGACAGCGAAGTGAAAAGCGCATTGGAGCAGCTAACAGACACAAAGCTTGCTATTACATTTGTACCTCGTCCCGCCTATGCGGATAAATTCAACGTTACGCTAGCGTCCGGCGATATGCCGAAAGCACTTCTGGCATTGGATCCCAAGAATGCCAATGTGGTTAATTCCATACAATCAGGTGTGTTCTGGGAAATAGGGCCGTATTTGAAGGATTACCCGAATCTAAGCAAGCTGGATCCGCAAGCGCTGGAAAACTCCAAGTTCAATGGCAAAATATATGGATTGATTCGTTCCCGCGGTCTTGGTCTGCATGGTATTTCATTCCGAAAAGATTGGCTGGACAACGTCGGTCTTGACGAGCCGAAAACAATCGACGAGTTGTATGAGGTGTTGAAAGCCTTCACATTAAACGACCCCGATCAAAATGGCAAGCATGACACTTATGGGCTTGTGGAGAGCAAGGATTTGATTAGCTTTGAAGACGTTTCCATATTTTTTGGCGCGCCAAAAGGTTGGGGCATTCAAGATGGCAAGATGGTTCCCGCATTCGCGACGAAAGAATATATGGATACCCTCTTGTTTTTCAAGAAGCTATATGATGAGAAATTGATGAATACTAATTTTGCTCTGCTGAACTCACAGCAGAAGAAGGAAGAAATAAAAAAAGGAAAAGCCGGATTGTTCGTCGGCCCCCTGAATCTGATGACAGCTGAATTTGTATCGGGTACCGTACAGAAAGAAGCGGTATACGATGCGGTTAATGCGGTAGACGGACCGTTCGGAATGAGAGCGATTTCAACGCCCGGCTTTTACGGCATGTATCTATTCCCGAAATCGTCGAATAAGACGGAAGAAGATTTAAGACAAGCCTTGCAGTTTTTTGACAAAATTTCGGGACAGGAAGGAATGGATTTGCTGCATTATGGCATCAGGGACGATTACTATAAGGTAGTGGATGACAGAGTCGTTATGAATCCTGAGAAGTCTAAAATCGCACAAATCGAAAGTCAGTTTAATCATCTGGCCATCTCACCGAAGTCAGTGGCAACGCCTCTAGCGATGTCGCCGCTGGAAGAAAAGGTCAAGCGTTTGGAGGATGCTAATCAATCTATTGCTGTTGCTGACAAAGCCTATAATTTGCTATCCAAGACCTTTACGGAGAAAGGCGCCGAATTAACGCAAATTGTCAATGATGCATCGATTAAATTTATTATGGGGCAAATCGATAACAAGGACTGGGACAATATGATAGCGGAGTGGAAAGAAATGGGCGGCAATCAAGTCATTCAGGAATATACGGAGCAACTGGAAGCCAATCGTTAATTTGTAATCATCGCTTATCTTATTATGACTCGAGGAAATAAGGAGAGGATCGGAAAACCATGCGCAATTCGTCATACTTAAAAAAACTGGTGCTGTTCAGCCTGCTGCTTGGTGCCATTCCGATCCTGGTCCTGGGTGTCTACTCCCACTCACAGGCATCGAAGACAATACGTCAAAATGCGGAAGTGGGCAGCGGGCAATTGTTGTTGCAAAGCAAGCTGAAGGTAGAGCAAAACTTGAAAAATATTGATACAACACTTACCTCGTTTCTGCACTCTACTTTCGTAGACAAAGCGTTGAACGAGCCATACTCTCCCGAGCGATTTGACTTATTCGATCAACTTGGGAAAAGCATGTACCGTCTGCAAATATTCGAAGTGAATGTGGAAAATATATTGTTGTTCAACTTGAAGCAACAATGGTCGATTAGCAATGACGGCGTGCAGGTATTCGAAGACAATTCGCTTCTGGATGAGGAGCTTCAAGTATTGAAAGACCCGGGTGTGAATACGTTATGGCTTCATCAAGCCGGCGGGCATTTGCTGCTTGTAAAGAAATATCCACTTCATGTGAGCAATCCTGACGCTGTATTGGTGGCCCGTATATCCGGCGCAGAAGTGGAACGGATATTAATGGGAGAGACGGCTACGAGCGGCTTGGCGATATTGGGATCGAACGGGGAATTAATCGCTGGATCTAATCCTATTGATCAAGGTGAAAGCATCGCTCGGTTATACCAAACATCAGTTGATCAGCAGATGAATACTGGCTTTAGGATGATAAAGGCAGATGGAGAGGAATACGGCGTTTCCTATATCCATTCGGAATATAACGGCTGGATTTATGCCAATACGTATTCCATTTCTGCGTTGACGGTAAATATGGTTTCGATTGCGATGTTTACCATTTTCCTTTGTCTGTTGATCCTTTGCGTTATAGCCGTCGTATCCTTTATGGGCTTTTATAAAATGCACAGTCCGATCCGTAAAATTGTGCAGTTGCTGTCAGGACAGTTGAAAGGAACTGCCGGCAATAAAAATGACGAAGTGCAATATATTCGAGATCAAGTCTTTCATATGATAGAGGAACGAACGCGGTTAAATGATGAAAATCAGATTCAAGTTCAACATTTAGAAGAGTTTTTCATTCATAAATTGATTCACGGCAATGTGTCGGAAAAAGAAATGATCGATAAGTCCGAACAATATAAATTCCCTTCAAATTGGAGGCAATATTGCATTCTGGTCATTCAAATCGACGCTTTGGGAGAAACGAGATATTCAGAGCTTGACGCTGAGCTGCTCTTGTTCGCTATAGGCAATATGGCTGCTGAATTGATTTCTCCTGCACGCAGATTAAGACCAATTGGCACCGGTGAGTCTCTGGTTGTCATCTACGGTACAGTTGAAGACGATTACCCATCGTTCAAGAAAGAAATATACCAGACGACCGAACATTTACAGAATACCGTGCGTCGTTATCTGGAATTGGCTATTAGTATTGGGGTAAGCCGGCCGTTCATCGACTTAAAAGATTGTCCTCGTGCCTATACGCAAGGCGTCGATGCGTTGAAATATCGTATTGGCCTTGGCGGCAACGCGATTTTATTTATGGATGAAGTATTGCCGGAACAGTTCGAGGAATGGTTCTATCCAAAGCATCTGGAGCTTGAGTTAATGGAAGCTATTAAACTTTTCGACGAAAACCGAGTAGAGGAGATTCTTCATGTGCTCATCCAGGAATTGCTTGGTGAGAATTTGAACCATCTGGAGTATCCGTTGTCGCTGGCCAGACTGATGCTGGAGTTGCTTCGTCTGTTACAGGATACCGGCATTTCACATCAAGCGCTATATACGGAGGAAAAGACGCTATTTGAGCATTTATTCCGACTAAAGACTTCCATGGAAATCGAAGAGTGGTTCAAAGATAAGGTTATATGGCCTATTATCTCTCTAATGAAGGACAATCGGCATAATCATCATCGTCAAATAGCCAATGAACTATTCAAGTGCATCCAGGAAAAGTACAATACCAATCTGACGTTAGAGCAATGCGCGGCAGAGCTCAATTATCATCCCGATTACGCTGGCCGCATATTCCGCGACCAGGTAGGCATCAGCTTTAGTGAATGCTTGCAGAAGCATAGACTTACGGTAGCGAAAACCTGGCTTAAGGAAACAGACATGAAAATTAATGATATGGCACAGCATTTGTGTTATGCCAGCTCAGCTAACTTTATCCGTTATTTCCGAAAATCAGAAAATATGACGCCCGGTCAATACCGTGAAAGCATGCGTCATACAAAAAAGGAGCAAGTCAATGAATAATAAACCTCATGTTGTCGTGATAATGGCAGACCAACTGCGAACGGATGCATTGGGGCCGCACACACCAAATTTGAATGCATTGTTGGGGGAAAGTGTCTCTTTTCAACGGGCATATTGCGCTTCACCGTTATGCGTTCCTGCACGGGGAGCTTTCTTTACAGGGAAATATCCCAATGTGACGAAATCGTTGAACAATGCAAAGCTTAATAGAGAGAAAGAATTGGGCAATGTCGGCAAGGAACATACACATATGTACCGTCTGATGGAAGAAGAATGGGATAGCTGGCATACGGGGAAAATGGATTTTTACACGGAAGAACGGATTGAGCGGTCCCCGCATTCCGCAACGCACTGGTTGCCGTTGGAGCCCAGATATTATGATTATCTGAATCAGCATGGAAAACGTCGTCCCGGCGGGCCGGATTTTAAAGGCATCGTACCGGAGTTAGCCTACGGAGAAGTAACACATATAGGGACTTGCTCCAATCCGACAACAGGTTGTTACGAAGAAGGAATCCAGTATCATTATGACGGCTTTATTCTTAAAGATACGATGCATGCTCTATGTAATCGCGACAAAAACAAACCGCTGCTTCTCAATGCCATGTTTTTTGCTCCTCACCCTCCAATTGATATACCAGAACCTTGGTATTCTTCGATTCGAGAGGAGGATGTAACGCTGCCTGATAACGTCGGAGTGTGGAGTCCCAATCAGTCGCCGCTGCAATTGTACAACTTGCCGGGCGTAATAGGAGCACAGCGTACCCGTGAACAGTGGCGGGAAGTGTGGCGGGCTTATCTTGGTTTTGTATCGCTTCTGGATGACTGTGTAGGACAGGTGATATCCGAATTGAAGCGACAGGGAATATATGATCAGACGCTCTTGGTATTTACAAGCGATCACGGGGAGATGCTGGGATCACACCGGTTATGGCAAAAAATGTGCATGTACGAGGAATCCGTCAAAATACCGTTGTGGATGAAGTTTCCTCAAGGCGAGTCATTTGAAAATCAAGAGATCGATCACATTGTTAGCAGTGTCGATGTATTGCCGACGCTGTGCGAATATTTGGAGATAGAAGCGCCAGAGAATATGTGCGGCCAATCATTAATGCCTGTCATACGGGGAGAAGCGTCCCGGCGGGAATCGATTTTCATCCAATTTGATGGCAATGGCTCCAGAAGTAATTACCAGAGATGCGTCATTGAGGGGCGCTACAAGCTGATTGTCGATTTATTCAAAGACGAAATCTTCTTAGAGCTGTATGACGTTATTGGGGATTCGCAGGAACAAATGAATTTGGCCTTTGAACCAAAGCACAGCGCACAGGTGGATAAAATGCTTCAGTCGCTCCGATTGCATATGAGCCGCACGAATGATTATTTGACGCTGCCGTCTGATGTCTACGAACAATTTACTCGCAATTATTCTGAATTCAAGAAGTGAACCGGAGGACGAACAACATGCGGAGCTTTGATTCATTGTTTGAAATAAGCGGCGTAATCGATGCAGTGACCTTGTACAGGATGGACGTCTCGGTGGAACGACATTTCAGCTTCGGAAGTTGGTCGAGCCGTCAGCATGGCCTGTTGAAGATTGCTTCAGGCGAGGAATATGGCTGGGGAGAAGAAGTGATGGCCGTCAATACCGAGGATCTGGAGCTCGCCCAATGGTCAGTCGGTCTTGAGAGACTCAGCGGCATGACGGTCGGCAACGCGCTGCTGTTCGTACAGAGCATGTTAGAAGATTGGGGAACGCGCAAGTGCGAGATGGTGGAGATGGCATTGATCGATCTGGCAGGGAAGCTTCTACGGAAGTCGTCTATCGAATTGTTGGGATTGACGGGGACGAAGCCGGTACCTGGACTCTATTGTGTACTGGAGAAAGACGAGGAATCCGTCGAGGCGAGGGCGAAGGAAGCGGTGGCACAGGGATACCGACGCTATTTAAAGGTTAAATTGTTCGGCGATCCGCTTGTCGATGAAAGAGTTGTTCGTGCGGCAAGGCATGTCATGGGAGAAGAAGCTTATATTGTGGGAGATGTGAACACCGGATACCGGATGCGACAATCGGAGGCGTCAGTTGACGACATCGCCGCCCAATTGCTAAGGCTGCAACGATGCGGATTGAGCGCTTGCGAGGACCCGGCAGCATTAGATCGGGATCAGTGGGTAACTCTTCAGAAGATGGTTGGATCTCTTGATCTCATTCCTGATTATCCATTGCGGCCTGCACGTAAAGCCATCCACACCCTCGTACCGGGCATGGGAGCCATATTCAACATTCATCCGGGGGCCATGGGTTCGTTGCTGGAGGCGATAAAGCTTGCCGAGAAGATAGATGGATTTGGCGGGGGGATTATGATTGGGGACAACAGTCTGATAGGTCCGGCATGTACTGTATGGCAGCAGTTGGCGATCGGTTTGCAGGCGGAATGGGTAGAAGCGTTAGAGAAGAAAGAGGAGTCGGAATCCTTTCTGCAATGTCTCGTTTCCAGGAAGACTTCATCTTTGAAGGATGGCAAAGTAGCGGTTTCAGGGGAAGGTTTTGGATTCGCCTTGCAATTGGATGAACAAGCGTTAGACGGTATGAGTGTTCATCAGATCCGGTTATAACAGCCGTATACAATCATAAACATATTCATCTTCATGTCCACATGCGAGTGTAACAACTCCATGTGGCTTTTTTCTTTCCAAAAATGTAACAAATTTGGCACATTTGTAAAGGATAGGAGTAGTGAGCACGGAAAGGGGAACAACATGAAATCGATCAGCATCGCTTTTGGCCGCTGGAATTCTATTCGCAACCGCATTTTTTTCTCTATTCTTCTGTTTCTGATTATCCCGGTGCTCCTAACCTTCTATTTACTGGACAGGCCACTTGAAAACGTCATCGAACAAAAAATCGGGAAAGCCGCTCTGGATGCGTTAAACTTGGTCAACTTTAACGTCGAGTTGTTTCTGGAAGACATGCTGAAGTCCTCCGTCGATATTACGATTAATCCTCAGATCATCCAGTTGCTCAAGGACCCGGATGCGCTGACTCCCTACGAGAAGCTGAGGCTTAACGATGAGGTGCTGTATCAGCCGTTCAGTTCTTATTTTACCAATTCGTATGTGACGGTATTCGACCTTCAGGGTAATTGGCTAAGCACAAGCTATATTTCCCAATCCTTGTATGAGGAATACACACAGTCGGAATGGTACCGCGATATGATCTATAAGCCGTATCAGCATCGGTGGATGTTCAATGACAAAAAAATGCTATACTCCGACCGCGAACCGATCATTACGCTTGCAAGAACGGTGACCGACTTGCAGACGTCGCGAAATATCGGGATGATTGCGTTCAGCGTCGCGGAACAAAATATTCGTCCCTATCTGACAGGATTGGAAGGCAATGTGTTTCTCGTGAATCGGGAAGGCATTATCGTCTCCAGTCCATCCAAGCATCTAATCGGCGAGGCGCTTCCCGAAGGGATCGACTTTGGTCAATTGATGGCGATGCGTAACGGTCAAAGCATATTGGAATCGGAAGACGGCAAGTGGATTGTCAATCACGATACGATTCAATTGAATGGTTGGAAAATTGTGCAAGTCGTTTCCTACGATACGGTGTTCAAAGAGATTTTCGATATTCGTCAGACCAACATCGGAATTATCTCGTTGATTTTTATCGTGTTTACAATCATAACGTTGTCGATATCCTATAACATATCGAAGCCGCTGAAGCTGCTTAAGAAGAGAATGCAGGAGCTGGAGGACAAGCAGTTTTATTCCGCCATCAGCGTCTCCGGGCCTCAAGAAATATCCTCGCTGATGGAGACGTACAATAAGATGGTCAAGGAGATTCGCGGATTGCTGGTACAAGTGAAGAACGAATATGAGCAGAAGGAAGAGATGCGATTCCGGGCGCTGCAAGCCCAGATTAATCCGCATTTCATATTAAACACGCTCAACAACATCAAGTGGATGGCCTATATTCGAGGCAACGGCGACGTCGGGGACATGCTGTCCAACCTCGGCGGTATTCTGGAAGGCAGCATCGGCAGAGGCGGCACCTTGATTCCGTTAAGGGAAGAGGTCGACTACATCGAGAATTATATTGGACTTATGAAGCTAAAATACCATGACAGGCTGTCACTGCAGATTCATATTCCCGAGGAATACATGGATCAAGAGGTGATTCGCCTTATGCTGCAGCCCGTCATTGAGAATAGTCTTATTCACGGGATTGAGAAGATCGATAGCCCTGGACGGATTGTCATTACAGGTAATCGGGACGGTGACGAACGGTTCATGCTGACCGTATCCGATAACGGACCCGGCATCGACTCTGACCGCCTGCAGGAGCTGCAGAAGCGGCTATCGTCTGATTCGGAGGAGCCGCCGCCAGAGCGAATCGGATTAAAAAATGTGCATGATCGGATTCGGATGCAATACGGCAGAGCTTACGGTATATCGATCTCCGTCAGTACGAATAGGGGAACGACCGTTACAATAGCGCTTCCGGCTCGAGCGGTGGAGAGGAGATTAAATCATGACGAATAAAGTCATGCTAGTAGATGACGAGATGCTGGTTCGACTTGGTGTGAAGTCACTTATTCAATGGGAGCAGCACGGCTTCCGGTTCATGGGGGACGCTCCAGATGGTGCAAAGGCGCTGGAACTTATGGCGGCAGATGGACCTCCCGACATTCTGCTCACTGATATCGTTATGCCGAATATGAATGGACTCGAATTAATAGAACAGGTTCATAAGCTATATCCAAGTACACTGATCATCGTACTTAGCAGCCATAACGAATTCGACTACGTACGTAAAGCCATGAAGCTGGGGGTGGAGGATTATCTGCTGAAGACGTCGCTGAAGCCTGCGGAACTGCTGCAATTACTGATCGAATCCAGTGATAAGCTCCGAAGGAATAAGAAGAAACGGTTGGAACAAAATAAGTCTGTTACGGATGCAGATAGAAATTCGGATGCGCTGACCGGATTGCTTGAACGACTCCTTGCTGCCGAGGGAGTAGAAGAAGCAGGAGTTAGTAGAGAACAGCCTGCCTCACTTCCAATGAATTCTTATATGCTGCTTATATCGATCAGAGGCATTCGCGAAGGCGTCCCGCATCATTCAGCTGCTCAACTGCTGAAGCATCTGGTTGAGGCGGAGCTTCAAGAGATCCTTCTGGCCGGACCAGTGCTGTGGGATAAGGATGGCATCGCAGCATTGGTAACGATGCCGGGCAGCGATCGGGACAAGCTGCAAGCGCGTGTCGATCATCTTGCGAACGCGTCGGGCAACCTCCTGGGCATCTCATTAAGCGGCTATACGAGCGGCCCTGTCGACAACTGGCGTGAGGCCGGGCAGAGGCTGGCCGAGCTTAAGAGACAGGAGAGAGGACATGCGATCAAAGAAGCCTCGCGGGACGATATTAAGAAGCTGCTGCGTTATATGGAAGAGCATTATGCCGATAATTTGTCGCTTCGGGCTGCAGCGGCAATGGTTAACATGAGCGAAGCTTATTTAAGCACGGTCTTCAAGAAGGAGACTGGTACTACTTTTACCGATTGGCTGAATATGCTTCGCATCGACAAAGCCGAATCATTGCTTCGGGAGTCGGATATGCCGAGCTATTTGATTTCCGAACAGGTCGGTTATGAGAACAGTAATTATTTCGGGCGCATCTTCAAAAAAATGAAAGGTGTAAGTCCGCAAAAATATCGGGCTTCATACGGAAACAAAAAACGTAACACCGAAAGAATGTGAACGTTTTTAACCCTAAATCTAAATATTGTGAACATTCTAATCTCGTTATAAAAATTGTGAAGAAATGACGAAAATGCGTTCCTGTTCCCGCCCATCAAGTTGGGGCTATAATGGGCGCAGAAGCCTTCTCAAGGAGGAGGTCTCGAACAATTAAGAGGAGGGAAGCGACAATTGTAAGCGTTGCAATTGAAACGACGCAAGTGAAAATACGAACTCTAAGGGGGCTTTCTCAACATGGTGAAGAAACGTTCATGGCAGCTGAGTATTATCGTTATGCTTATTCTCGCTCTGGTAGCGGGCTGCTCCGGCAATGGCGGCAATGACAATGCGGGCACATCCAATAAAGGCGGCGCAGAAAAAGGTTCCAAAGAAGCGGTGGAAATATCCGTCTGGCTTACTCCGCAGTGGAAGGGCGTTCTTGAGGCTACGGAGGAAGGAGCGGACTACGACAGCTTCTTCCAATATGCGGCTAACAAATTCGCTGAACAGTATGACAAATACAATGTCAAAGTTAACGTAGAAGTCATTGCCGGCGACCAGCGGGACGAATTGCTTAATGTCAATCTAAGTGGGGGAACCCCTCCTGATGTCTTCTTTGAAAGCGTGTTCGCTATGGGCGATTACGCTCACCGCGGAGCTCTGCTGCCGCTAACAGATATTGTTGATGATTCGGCTAGGAATGATATTGCGGAAGGCTACTGGAAGAACGTAACATTCGGCGACGATGTGTATTTCTATCCCTTCGCACACAATCCCGGTACCCTTGCCTACAATGCCGATATGTTCAAAGCTGCAGGACTTGAGAGCTATATCGGCGGCGAGACGGAAATTAAAACATGGACGCTCGCGGACTACGACAAAATTCTGGAAGGGCTCAAAACCAATCTGCCGAAGGAGCAATACTCCAATGCCTATCCGATGGCGCTCTACGCGCTGAACAATCAGGGCGATACTTGGAATCTGGCTTACCTGAGAATGTTCGGCAATTCATTCTTCGACGAGAATGGCAATATCATTGTGGACGATGAGAACGGCGCCAAAGCGGCGGAATGGATGAAGAGCATTTACGATAACGGCTATACGAACCCGGGTGCGGAATCTGTATCCTCCAACGACGCCAATGCGATGTTCCAGAATCAGCAGTTGGGGATCAGCTTCACGAACGCCGTCCTGTTCAATAACGCAAAAGCGGATATGGCGTCCGGTAAAGCGCAGAAATTCGATATCCGGATGGCGAACATTCCGTCCGAAAGCGGTGACCCGCTGACGTTCACGTATGTGGTAGGCGCAAGCGCCTTCAAGACGGGAGACGCCAAGCGCGAAGAGGTAGCGAAAGACTTCATCAAGTTCTTCTCCACTGATCCGGAGCTTGTGCAATCATCGAAAAACAGCGTACCGGTTAGATCCTCCGTCGTGAATGCATACAAGGATCAATACCCGTTCTTCGCGGCTTATGACCATAACGCGGCTTATATGTTCGCTTTCACTGGCAATGTCCCTGGCTACAGCGAACTGCGACAAGTGCTGTTCCCCGAGCTTCAAGCGATGTATATCGGTGAGAAAACGCCTGCCGAGGCGGTAAGCAGCTATCAAGCGAAAGGGAATGCGGTGATCGCGAAAGCGAGGGAAAATTCCACTCTCGCGAAATAGCACAGACCTGCTACAAGAAGAAAAATCTATTTCCGTTGCTTGCGGCTGCCGATCGGGGCAGTCGCGGCACCGGAAAGAAAGGTGACGGATAACCATGAAATGGCGAAATCCTTACTTAAAAGAAAATATAACCGGCTATCTGTTCATTTTTCCACAGCTATTGCTGTTTCTGTTGTTTATCGTCTATCCCATTCTTGAAGGGATCAGACTCAGCTTATACAAGGTGCAATATCAGCAGGAAACGTTTGTCGGATTCGACAACTATGTCACACTATTTAGTGATCCCATCTTTTTTAAATCTATTGTAAACACGGTTGTTTTCGTCGTCTTTATCGTGCTCCTGACGGTCGTGTTCTCCTTATTCGTCGCCTCCGCCGTATTCGATAAAAACGCCAAATATGTATCTTTTATTCGTGGGAGTTATTATATCCCGGTTATGGTGTCCATGGTTGTTATGAGTATGGTATGGAGCTTTCTGCTCAGTCCGGCCAACGGCCTTATATCGTATGCGGCCCGCGAGATGGACTTGTCTGTTATCAATTTACTTGGGAATAAAAATACGGTTCTGCCCGTCATTATTTTCGTCACTTTCGCCACGAACGTAGGTCAGGCCATTATTCTATATATCGCGTCTATGATCGGCGTGCCGAAGGATTTGTTCGAGGCCGCGGAAGTGGACGGAGCCAGTCGCTTGAAGGTGATCTTCCAGATTCTGATTCCCCTTGTGAAGCCGACGACGATCTATATTACGATTGTCAATATCATCGCGGTACTGAAAATATTCGTTGTCATTCAGCTTCTGACCGGAGGAGGGCCTAACAACGCATCCGTGACGATGATGTACTATCTCTACAATAATGCGTTCAAGTTCAATCAACTCGGCGTTGCGTCTGCGGTAGGAGTAGTCATGTTCGTCATTACGATGCTGCTCTCGGTGCCTCAGCTCCGGGCGATGTTCAAGGATAAGTGAGGGATAAGCCATGAAGTTAATAAGACGGAGAGAAAAATTCGATATCGTCTCTAATTTTTTTGTCGCTTTATTTGCCATATTGAATCTGTTCCCGTTGTATTGGCTGTTCACCAGCTCGATGAAAAACAGCTCCGATGTCGTCAAAATGCCGCCGGATTGGTGGCCGACGACGTTCACGCTTTCCAATTATGTCGAAGTGTTCCAAAGCCAACCGGCGCTGCGTTGGACATTCAACAGTTTGTATGTGGCGGGACTGTCCACTGTGCTGCTTGTTATCACCAGCTCCATGGCGGCTTATGCCTTCTCGAAGCTGCGCTTTAAGGGGAAGAACTTTATCTTCGTCATGTTCATTTCAAGTCTGATGGTCCCGAAGGAAGTCATGATTGTGCCCTTGTTCCGAATTGCACAGGATATGGGACTTGTCAACGACTTGCACGGGATGATCTGGCCGAACGTGGCCACCGCATTCGGCGTGTTTTTGCTGAAGGGATTTTTCGATTCCGCCCCTGACGCACTGCGTGAAGCGTCCAGAATCGATGGAGCGGGCGAGGTTCGAACATTTCTGCAAATTATGCTGCCGATCGTGAAGCCTGGTATAGGCGCGTTGTTTATTCTGAATTTCGTGCAAGTGTGGAATGACTACTTGTGGCAGCTCGTTATTGGTCAGGATAAAGAGATGAAGACGTTGATGGTAGGCATTGCTACACTCATGCAGGATTTGAATCCAAACTTCGCTTACAAGATGGCGGGTGCGACGGTTGCGGCTATCCCCATGCTGCTTATCTTTATCTTGTTCCAGAGGTACTTTACGCGCGGCATCTCAATTGGCGCAGTAAAGGAATAGAGGCGGCTTATGGCAGAGAAGAGATGGGTCAGCGTGGATGTAGGAGGCACCGAGATCAAATACGCGGTCTTCGGAGCAGACAGAGACATCTTATATGACGGTAAACGGAAGACGCCTGCCGGCGAAGCCAATATTCACATACCGGAAGCCGTGCTTGCAATTGTCCAAGAGATGATGGATCGGTACGGTCCAATGCAAGGCGCTGGCATCAGTACGGCTGGCGTGGTAGACACGAAGACAGGCGAGATCATTTATGCCGGCGGAACCATTCCAACATACAAGGGAACTAATTTGAAGCGGAGTATAGAAGATCGGTTCGGACTTAAGACGATAATTATGAACGATGTGAATGCGGCTGCGGTTGGTGAATGGTGGAGAGGCGCCGCCGAAGGCGTCGACGATTTTTTTTGTCTGACGCTCGGTACAGGCATCGGCGGCGCGTTGTTCTGCGGCGGCCATCCCGTGACTGGCGCCCATTATCGTGCAGGGGAGATCGGTCATTCGCTCTATGACAAGGAGAGCGGCACGACCTATGAGCAGCGGGCGTCTATGTCGGCCTTGCTGAAGCAGGCGACTCGCAAGCTACCTGATTTTGACGGCAGCGGGTTCACGCTGTTCGAGGAAGCCAAGGCTGGCAACACACTTTACTTGGATGTGATTGACCAGTGGGCAGAAGAGATTGCCAGAGGCGTTGCCAACGTCATTGTATTGGCCGATCCTGCGCTCATCGTCATTGGCGGCGGTGTCTCGGAGCAGGGAGATGAATTACTGGATCGAATCAAGCTTCAACTGCCGGCTTATATGCCTCCCGGCTTCTCCCAATCGGAGCTGGCGGTTGCGCAGCTTGGCAACAAGGCTGCTCTGTATGGAGTGGTGTATCCTTATTTTAAAGAAGAGATGGAGCGATGATGATGGGGAATATTGAAACCTTCGAGGGCATATATGTCGCGATGTACTCGGCTTACGACGATAAAGGCGAAGTGGATGCGGAGCGTGTCAAGCAATTGGCGAGATATTATGTTGGCAAAGGACTTAGAGGGTTGTACGTCGGTGGAAGCTCAGGCGAAGGTATGCTTCAGACGGCGGAGGAGCGCAAGCTGGTGCTGGAAGCAGTGTTGGAGGAAGTGCGCGGCGAACTGAAAGTGATCGTGCATGTGGGGGCCAACTCCACCCGCGAAAGCGTGGAGCTGTCCAGACACGCCGAGCTTCACGGCGCGGATGCGATCTCCGCAGTACCGGCCATCTATTACCGCTTGTCTGAAGCGGCGGTCGAGAATCATTGGCAGCAAATGATTGACAGCAGCCGTCTTCCGTTCATCATTTATAATATTCCGCAGACGACCGGCTTTCAGCTGTCTCCAAAGCTGGTACAGAAGCTCGCGGCGCAGCCGAAAGTAATCGGTGTTAAAATGTCCGGGGAAAGCACATTCGACCTGCAGCAGTATAAGGTTGCTGGCGGTGACGACTTCCTCGTCTTTAACGGGCCGGACGAACAATTTCTTGCGGGCCGGATTATGGGAGCGGACGGAGGGATCGGAGGAACGTACGGCATTATGCCGGAGTTGTTCTGTAAGCTGAATGAGTGGTATGAGGCTAATCGCGTGGCAGAGGCGCAAGAGCTTCAATACGAGATTAACGCCGTGATCAAGAGACTGCTGACTTACCCGTCGCTTTACGGCGCAGCCAAATATATGTTGTCGCTGCGCGGCGTAGAGACCGGTGAGCCAAGGTTGCCGCTGCTGCCGGTTCGCGAAGAGAATCATGCTTCGTTGGCCGCCCTGAATGACCATATTATTGCGCTTGTCGCGCAATACAGCGCCCGATAGGAGACGATTAACGATGTTGAACGCGATTAAAGGCGGATTAGTCGTATCATGCCAGGCTCTGGAGCATGAACCGCTTCACAGCCCTACTATTATGAGCAAGATGGCGCTTGCGGCGAAGGAAGGCGGAGCGCTCGGCATAAGAGCCAATTCCATAGTCGATATTATAGCGATTAAGCGAGAAGTGGATCTTCCTGTCATCGGTATCGTGAAGCGTGATTACGAAGGCAGTGAAGTGTTCATCACGGCAACGCGCAAGGAAATCGACGAGCTGCTGGAGAGCGGATGCGAGATGATTGCGATGGACGCAACTCTTCGCGATCGTCCGGGTGCGGAGACCTTGGCATCGTTGGTGGAGTATTGCCGCAAGAAGAAGCCTGAAGTGGAGCTTATGGCGGACATATCGACGGTTGAGGAAGCCGTCGCGGCAGAGCTGTCGGGCTTTGACTGCGTCTCTACAACACTGCACGGCTATACGCCTGACACCTCCTATACGAAGTTGTTTAGAGACGACTTTGCTTTCTTGAAGGCTGTACTCGAAGAAGTGAAGGTGCCGGTCATCGCCGAAGGCAATGTGCTGACACCGGAGATGTATCGCCGTTGTCTGGAGCTCGGAGCAGCTGCCGTCGTTGTCGGCGGCGCCATCACA
The DNA here is from genome assembly GCF_042675905.1 of Paenibacillus chungangensis. Taxonomy (NCBI): domain Bacteria; kingdom Bacillati; phylum Bacillota; class Bacilli; order Caryophanales; family Paenibacillaceae; genus Paenibacillus; species Paenibacillus chungangensis. Next base: position 182,730 of record NZ_JBHTJZ010000033.1, read on the forward strand.
CGCCCGAAGGAGATCACTGCGCGATTCGTACAGGCTGCATCCAAATAGCGGACAGCGAACTGAATGTACCGATGAACCTGTCTGCTGCCATAGTTCTTCTACCTGACGATATAATCACTGAAATCGATGCCCGGTTCCCACCTGGTGTCGATTTTCCTTTTATTCACACACAACTAAATGGATTCTCTCCTTTTAATTATCCAGTATATGTTTATTTTAAACGTTTAAATGGATTTTCTGCAGCTGATATAAGTGAATTCCTCGTGTGTAGCTGAATTTGGCTCATTTAACTGGCCATTTTCCATTTGACTGCTACTTGTTTCTCCGCATCCCCCATGTAACTGTACATAACCCATTAAGCTGCACCAATTGTACGACGAACTGTAACAGGAATCACGTTGAAGGGGAAATTACGATATAGTCGCATATTTGACAACTGACGAATAATCGATTGACAAAGACCATGATAATCATTATCATCATATTGAGAAGAGTAATCATGCTGATCGTAGCGGGGTGGCGCGATGAAAAAGATCAAGTACTGCAAGCGCAATATGAATCGCATGGACGGCTTGGAAGAAGTCTACAAGAAGATGAAGGGCAAGTACCCTGATATGAAAGTGAAGAAGACCGACTGTCTGGGCGAGTGTAGAACTTGCAAGTCGGAGTGCTTCGTCGTGATGAAGTCCAAGACGATCAGCGAACCAACCGCTTACAGCTTGTACAAACGTTTGAAGAAAATGATCGGTTAGCCTTACATAAGGAACGAATGTGAGAGGCGTCCTTTGGACGCTTTTTATTTTTATGTTAGAATGAATATAACTAACTATAGTGAGGAGCCCATCACGATGAATGATGCATTGGCTAAAGCTCTTAATGAGCAGATGAACTTTGAATTTTATTCCGCGCACGTCTATCTTGCCATGGCTGCATATTGCTCCGGCGACAGCCTGGACGGATTCGCCAACTTCTTTATCGTTCAAGCGGAAGAAGAACGGTTTCATGCAATGAAAATATACAAATTCCTCAACGACCGCGGACGACGTGCGACGATGGACGCGCTTCCCGAGCCGAACAACGACTACAAATCTGTGTTGGATGCGTTTCAACAAGGTTTCAAGCACGAACAGATCAATACGGAGCGCTTCTATCACTTGTCCGATCTGGCGATGAACGATCGCGAGCACGCCACGATCAACTTCCTGAAGTGGTTCATTGATGAGCAGGTCGAGGAAGAGGCATTGTTCGACAGTATTATCAATAAGCTCAAGCGGATCGACAAGGACAGCAATGCTTTCTATATGCTGGATGCCGAATTCGCCGGCCGCTCGTTCTCACCTGATGCGCAGTAAGCGAGCGGAATAGCCATGTAGAGGGAGCCTTCTTTCCCATTATTGGGGAGAAGGCTATTCTCTTATTCTTGAAGTTAATGTTGTGGAAATAGGAGGTTTTGCTGCCAGTGAACTTGCGAAGTGCCGAGGAGACAGCGGAATGGCTTGGTCAATTAGGCGGTTGGGCAATTGCAGCCAGTATCTTGTTTAATATCCTCATCAGTATTTCAGGTGTCCTTCCCTCTGCCTTCTTATCAGGAGCGAATGCAATCGTATTCGGCCTTCCTCTAGGTTTTTCCATTTCACTTATCGGCGAGGTTCTTGGCGCTCTTATCTCCTACTGGTTATATCGCAAGGGATTACTTGTTTTGCGACGGAGAGGTGCACGGTTAAGGAAATGGAGAGAACGAATAGCCAATGCCGGCAAAGTCAGGCAATTTGTACTCATTCTTTTCGCCAGAGTATTACCGTTCATCCCTTCGGGAGCCGTCACTTTTTTCGCCGCGTGGATCAAGATGAATGTGCTTGCATTTATGGTTGCCACTCTAGTGGGGAAAGCACCATCGATAGCGGCAGAGGTTTGGCTTGGATATAGCTTGTTTGCTTTCTTCAGTTAAGGAAGTAAATCAGCATAATATGGAAAGTAGGGACAACATGATTGAAGCAGCGAAGCAACAAGATGTTAACGAAGTATTGCCGCTTATCTTGTCGGCGATCGGCTCCATTGCGTACACCCTGTCGGGAACGGAGGACGACGAGCGGACATGGGAGCTGCTCGCGGGCGACTTCATAAGCGAGCACAACCGTATAAGCTATCGCAATATAATTGTCGACCGTATAGACGGCCGCATTGCGGGCATGCTGATCAGCTACCGAGGCGACGATGCCGATGAGCTGGACCAGCCATTCCGTGAACGGCTGGAGAGCATATACGGCGCGGGCGCAGGAGACAAGCTGACGGTGGAATGTCAGCCGGGAGACTACTACCTGGATGCTGTGGCTGTCGATGAACGCTTCAGAGGACAAGGAATTGCGAAGCGCTTAATTGCCGCCTTCGAAGGGCAGGGGGAGCAGAAGCGCTGCAGCAGATTATCGCTTATTGTAGAGCCTGATAATACGGCGGCATACTCGCTTTATCAACGATCTGGCTACAAGGATGACGGTGAGCTGACCGTGAGTGGCAGCCGTTACATCCGGATGATCAAGCCATTTGAATTCTCTGAGTCTTAAGCCTCAGATAATTATTTAAGTTTCTATGGAATATATAGGAACATTGGGGTAAGATGGAAGATGGCGTTTTGCTAAGACTGGTAGACAAGTCTCATTGTACGGCAGATTGTTGCGTCAAGCTGCTTCTGCTTGTTCAGGAGAGGGGGAGAAGAGGCTTGAGGCAGTTGACTGGCTGCTGGCAATGGCTGCGAGCCAATCCGCTACTGGCCGTATTGTTTGCAATGGGCGTGCTGGTGAGAGTATTCGCTTGGGGGAGTGTTCCCCCGGGGCTGAACCAGGATGAAGCTTCAATTGGTTACGATGCCTACGCGTTGCTTCATTACGGCATTGACCGGAACGGTAGTTTTCTCCCCATGCATCTTGTTGCTTGGGGGAGCGGACAGAATGCGCTGTATGCCTACTTTTCCATGCCCTTTATATATCTGTTCGGACTGGATGAAGTGTCGATTCGTATTGTCAGCCTGATCTTTGGATTGCTGGGTATGTGCGCGGTGTACTGGCTGGCGAAGGAGATCTTCGGCGAAGGCAACGGTGCCGTGTTAGGCGCTTTTCTGATCGTAATCTGTCCTTGGCATATTATGATGTCCAGGTGGGCGCTGGAGTCCAATTTGTTTCCAACGCTTGTGCTGCTCGCCATCGTGTGTTTGCTGCAGGCTTTGAAGCGGGGCGGAATAGGCTGGTGGGCAGGCTTCAGCATTCTCATATCCCTGTCAATGTACGCTTATGGCACCTCCTATTTCTTTGTGCCGGTATTTTTGTTGGGGAGCGCGCTTTATCTTGGTGCAACTCGCGTGGTGAAGCTTCGAGTGCTTCTGACGCAATGCGGAGCAATCTTGATTCTGACGCTGCCTATTCTACTATTTCTATGGATTAACAGGGCCGGGCGCGCTGCTATCGATCTCGGTCTGATGACGATCCCGCGCCTAACGGTGCCGAGGGTGGAACAGGTATCGTCACTGTTTGGCAGCGATGCCTTTCACAGGGCGGGAGCGAACTTGCAGCAGTTTCTGGATATTTATGTGACGGGACATGACGGCTTGCTCTGGAACGCCATTCCGGCATTTGGTTACTTGTATCCCATATCGCTGCCCTTTATTGTGATCGGTATAGGATATATGGGCAAGCTGGCTTTGAAGGACAGGAATGTGTCGGCAGCACTCATTATGCTGATGTTTATAACTGCTTTGATGATGACACTGGTGACGGATACGAATATGAATAGAATTAATATAATCTTCTATCCCACTGTATTGCTTGCTGCGAGCGGTCTTTTCTGGACGTGGAAGAACGTGAAGGGGGCGGCTTATGGTGCGATTGCGGCATTTTGCTTGTTTTTCGCGGCGTTCAGTGTGAACTACTTCAAGGAGTATCCTGATAGAATCAGCCCAATGTTCTATGAATCTCTTGGAGACTCCATTCGTTATGCCAGTCAAGCGACGGAAGGAAAGATTTATGTCACCGATAAGGTGAACATGCCCTACATATTTGTCTTGTTCTATGAGCAGTTCGATCCGCACGAATTTCAAGCAACGGTGAAATATAAGCATGAGGATGCGCCATTCCGGCAAGTGGAATCATTCGGAAGATATGCGTTCGAGCAAGTACCCGAGCTTCGTCCGAACGAAGCTGCTGCCTATATTTTATACAATTCGGATGCCATGCAGCAGGTCCCGGAAGGTTATGCGATTAGACGTTTCAATCATTTTACGGTTATCAGCAAGCAATAGGCGACAGATTCGTAGAGAAGTTACATATTTGATAGATATTGCCGATATAATGTATAGAATATATCTACTAGGGGAAATTAGGAGGAACATACGTGAACAAAAAATGGTATAAAGCGCTCGTACTCCCTACGCTTGCTGCCGGTCTTATACTGGCTCCCGTCGGGAACGGGGCATCCGCTGTCTATGCGGCTTCAACTTCCGCTGTTCAGCAGGAAAAGGAAATTGGACTCATTTTTAACGGTGAAATCATGCCGTTGACTACGCCAATATACAAAGTGAACGGCGCAACGATGGCTCCATTGCAGGAGCTGGCGGAAGCGCTTGAAGCAACAGTCATTGCCGAAGCCAAGACGGGTATTATCATCATCAGATCTGATTACACGACTATCTCACTGGAGATCGGCAGCAAGGATGCGCTAGTGAACGGCAAAACAGTAAGCATGGGCGCAGAAGCGGACTTGCGACACGATGTTGTCTACGTGCCGATTCGGTTCCTGGCAGAGACACTGGAAGCAACCGTGGAATGGAATGCGGAGCAGCATGCGGTGGAAGTCAAGACATGGGATTATGTCAGTGACGAAGAATACGAAGAGTGGCTGGAGGAACAGGAGGAGCTACCTCAACTGGAGATGCTGACTCCTTCGGATATCGTCGACCGATATGATGAGAGCGTCGTTATGATTACAACGAACAACGGGCTGGGAAGCGGAATTGTCATCGGGGAAGATCTGGTGCTGACCAACTATCATGTCATTGAGGATGCCACGTCCGCTAATGTACATACCATTTATTACGATGACGTTCAAGTGAAAGGCGTCGTCACCTGGTCGCAATACTCTGATCTGGCCATCATTCAGACGGAAGAGCCGTTGGACGTGACAATTGTTGAGATCAGCGATGATTATTACGCCAGCAAAGGTGATCCCGTCGTAGCGATCGGCAGCCCGCTTGGCGTGCAGAATACGGTATCGGAAGGTATCATTAGCAACATGACCTATGAATACGGGGTCCGTTACATTCAGATGAACGCACCGATTGACAGCGGAAGCTCTGGCGGAGCGTTGTTTAATGCCTACGGTCAACTCATCGGCATCAACAGCTTTGCTGTCATGGAGACATCGGCGGATCTGAATTTTGCCATCTCCGCCTATTATGCTGCGGATCTGCTGGACAGTATGACAGAAGAAGAGCTCGAGAATGCGGCCTTCTTGCCTCCGAGTCTTCCGGATTCGCTCGCAGGTGCATCCATGAAGGAGATTGAGGATCTGCTGGAAGCGGAATTCGGTACGGTGATGACATCGGGAGGAGAGACGGAGCTTACGAAGTGGAAGGCGGAGAAGGATCATGAGGGCTGGCTTGTCATTACCGCGCAGATGGACCCCAGATTTTACATGTATTATGGCGTCTCGACTGCTGATGAATGGAGAATGTGGGCGATCCAGCTAGGACATGAATTGCATCGCATGCTGCCAGATGACAAGATTCAAGTTCGCATACAGTTCCAGCGCGATTATCCGTTCAAGCCGCGCGGACTTGCTTCGGATGAAGTGAAGCCGAACGGCGATGGCAAGTGGCGTGTGCAATACGATATTATCGATATGCAACTGATGGATCAGATGTATATGGAGACAAGGTTCTAATTGAAGAGAGCTCTTGCAGCCAGGTGTAATGGCGGCGGGGCTCTTCTTTTCTTATCCGAAGTCCGCTACAATAGAAGGCAGCCCCAATTAGAGAGGATATATATAGGATGAAAGTAGTACTGTCAACGCTAAACGCCAAATTTATTCATACTTCGCTCGCACTGCGTTGCCTGAAAGCATACAGCGGCGAGCAATTCGATATGGATATTGCGGAATATACGATTAAGGACCCCGCGATGAACATCGTGTCGGACCTGTACTCACGGAATCCTGATGTCGTGGGGTTCTCCTGCTACATCTGGAATATAGAAGAGACGATCACCGTGATCAATATGCTGCGCAAAATTATGCCGGAGCTGCGTATCGTGCTCGGAGGACCCGAAGTGAGCTATGATACGGAGTATTGGATGGAGCGGCTGCCGGAAGTCGACTTCATCGTCGTCGGCGAAGGAGAAGAGACGTTCCACCATCTGCTCACGGAGCTAGAAGGAACGAACAAATTCCATATGGTATTCGGCATCGCCTACCGGAAGGAGACGGAGGACGGCCCTCAGATTATTGTCAATCCGCCGCGACCAAAGCTGAATCTGGCGGAGCTGCCGTCGCCGCACCGCTTCCGGGAGGATCTGCTGCATCTGGGCAGCCGCGTCGTCTACTTCGAGACGAGCAGAGGCTGTCCCTTCAGCTGTCAGTTCTGCTTGTCCAGCATTGAGGTCGGCGTTCGTTACTTCGATATAGAGAGGACGAAGGCTGACATTCTGTACTTGATCGACAATGGCGCCAAGCTGATCAAGTTCGTGGACCGCACGTTCAATATTAAGCGCGATTATGCGCTGGAGATGTTCCGCTTCCTCATCGAGAATCATGGTGGATGCGTCTTCCAATTCGAGATTACGGCGGATATTATGCGGCCGGAGGTGCTGGATTACTTGGCGGAGCATGCGCCGCCGGGCATCTTCCGATTCGAGATCGGGGTGCAGTCGACGAACGACCCGACGAATCTGGCCGTCCAGCGGCGTCAGAATTGGTCCAAGCTAGTGCGTACCGTGACGAAGGTAAGGGATTCCGGCAAGATCGATCAGCATCTGGACTTGATCGCTGGTCTTCCGCTGGAGAATTACGATACATTCCGCGGCACCTTCAATGACGTATTCGCGCTTCGGCCGGAGGAACTGCAGCTCGGCTTCCTCAAGATGCTTCGAGGTACGGGACTGCGGTTGGATGCGGAGAAGTGGGGCTACGTATACATGGATCGGGCGCCGTACGAGATGCTCGGCAACGATCTGATGCCATTCGGAGATATCGTGCGGATCAAGCGGGTGGAGGATGTGCTGGAGAAGTATTGGAATGCGCATCGGATGGATCATGCACTGCTATACCTGGTCGATCGGGTATTTCCATCTCCGTTCGACTTCTTCCAGATGTACGGGGATTACTGGGAGAGTCGGGGATGGGAGAAGATCGGTCATCAGCTGGAGGATCTGTTCTCCAGACTGTGGCAGTATTTGAATGCGCCAGATTCTTCCCATCTGGATATCGAGCACGATGTCGTGCAGGGGCTGATGAAATACGATTACTTCCTGAATCATCACTTCAAGCCTCGCAAAATGTGGTGGGATTTCACGATGGACAAGGCGGAATGGTCGGGCTGGATGCGCCGTATACTGGAGAGTCCGGAGCTGGTGACAGGCGGCTTCGCCGAATTGGGCTTGCAGGAACGAGAGCTGCACAAGCATGCCGTCATCGAGAAGTTGCCGTTCGACCTCGCTCTGTTCCTGCATAGCGGGGATATTCGCAGAGACCGGCATACGCTGCTCATTATGCTCTATATGCCGGAGGGCGACAGCAGCAAGCCGAAGCCTCGGCCGTATATGCTAACCTTGGATGGCTCCGCTCTGGGAGCGAACGTATAATGAAATGATGGAAGGGCGTCGTAGCCGGCTTGGTCCGGTTACGACGCCCTTTCATGTATTTGGATTCAGTATAAACGAAGCTGAAGAGTGGAGATTGCTGCTGTACTGTAATGCGTATAACCGCAGAGCGTAGCTGCGCATTACTGGGGCACAACACTGCGCAGTACGGTTAAGCTGCCCGTCAGACTGCAGCCCCCCAACGTAGCAGGGAGCAGGAAGCACTCGCCCGCTTTCACCGCCTGCTCGCCGCCGTCCCACTGCAACATTCCTTCTCCGTCGGCGATGACGAGAATGACGAAGCTGTCCTCGGTAGTGGCTAGTGTCGAAGTCCCGTCGACGATCCCTTTCTCCACCAGGAAGTAAGGGGAGGAGGCAATCGTAAGCCACTCGCCTGCATCGATGTCGTCCGTCTTCATCCGCGTCGCGCCTGCTCCCTCGTATGCGATGACGTTCAGCGAATCTTCGATGTGAAGCTCACGTAGCTTGCCGTCTAGTCCTGGACGATCATAATCGTACAACCGGTAAGTCGTGTCGGAATTTTGCTGAATCTCGGCGACCACTACACCGGAGCATAAAGCGTGAACGGTTCCAGCTGGAATGTAGAACGCATCGCCCGCTTCTACCGGAATTTCTTGCAGCGTCTCCATCACTCGTCCTTCCTTGATCGCCGCTTCCATGCTTGCGCGGTCAACGCCTTCCTTCAAGCCATAAATGATTTTCGCTCCCGGCTTGGCGGAGAGGATGTACCACATCTCGGTTTTGCCCAGCTCGCCCTTCGGCAGACCTTCGTAATCGTCTGTAGGATGCACCTGTACGGACAGATCGTCGTTGCAATCCAACAGCTTGATCAGCAGCGGGAATCGACCGTTCGTCTCCGAGAATCCATTCTTGCCGAACCACGCCTTGCCGAACTGATTGCGAATCTGGTCAAGGCCAATCCCTGCAAGTGGACCGTTCGTCACCTTCGTCGTTCCGTTCGGATGATCGCCGATCATCCAGCCTTCGCCGATTGCGCCTTCTGGAAGCTCCAGTTCGAAGCTCTCCAATGCACGACCGCCCCATACTCGCTCCTTCATCTCCGGCTTGAATTGCAGCGGATACGGCATGATGCTGTCAGCACTGCTCTTCTGGAACAACTCCAGGAGTTCGCCGTCCGGACCATAGATGAAGAAGTAGCGGGAGCCGTCCGGCAGAATTGTAATATCCTCGTCCTTCAGTTCCACGCCCAGCCCTTTTACACGTTCCAGCTCGGCATCCAGATTCTCTACTGCGAATGCGGCATGATGCACTTTTCCTTCTGCTGGGAGACTGTCGTTGTACCCCTCAATTAATTCAAGCTCCGTCTCATCATGACCCGGGAAGGTCAAGAAGGCGAGCTTGATGACGCCGTTCGTATGAAGCATCGTATGCTTGTGCTCCATTTCTAGCACTTTGGTGTAGAATGCAATTGATTTCTCGATGTCCTTCACCATAATGCCCAAATGCTCAATTTTTTTGACTGCCATAGTTGTTGTTCTCCTCTCTGTAATAAAAAGAAATGTTACAATATTGGGTAAAGTGCTGCTGCTGCTGCATCTGTCGATAAGGCTCTTGCGTTAGGAACGCGAACGTTCAATTGCTATCAAATAAGGGGCGTGCGGGCGCTGCAATTGACGGTATAGTACGACTTGCGCTTCCCGCTGCGGCAGCTTCGACGCCCACTCCTCCACGATTGACGCCTCGACATCTCCGCCGGGATGTCCGGGATAGAGCGCGCAAGTGACAAGACCGCCGGGACGCAGCAGCGATAGCGCGCCTCGAAGCGCCGAGAGGGTGGAGCCGGGCTCCGTAATAATGGACTCGTCGCTGCCGGGCAGGTAGCCCAGATTAAACATGACTGCGGCGACACTTCCGCGATGAGCCTCGTCTACGACCTCGGACATAGCGGCATGGTCCTTCAGCAGCAGCTCCAGTCTAGGCGCTCTTCCTTCTGCGCGAAGCGGATTCAGACGGCTAGCAGTTCGATCCAGCGCTTCCTGCTGAATGTCGAACGCATAGACGCAGCCGCGCGGTCCGACCAGCTTCGCCAGCTCCAGTGTGTCCACGCCTCCGCCGGCCGTAGCGTCGATGACGATGTCTCCCGGATGGACACGTTCGGAGATCCACTTGTGGGCCAGACTTAGTATAGACAGAAATCCCATTTCAGCCGTTCGCCTCCGTCCGCCACAGTTTCCCTTGCCATGTATCCCGGCTCCGCAGCTCAGCGTCGATGCCGTTGAGCACGTCCCATTTTCGCTGGCTCCACATCGGTCCAATCAGCAGCTCGCGGGGAGCGTCTCCCGTTACTCTGTGCACCACCAGCTCGGGAGGGAGCAGCTCCAGCGTGTCCACGACAAGCTTCGTATATTCCGCTTGCTCCAAAAAACGAAGCAACCCCGCCTCATATTGCTTGACCATCGGCGTCTTGCGCATAAGATGAAGAAGATGGATCTTGATGCCCTGCACATCCATGCGGGCAACCTCGCGGGCCGTATCCAGCATCATCTCATGAGTCTCCCCCGGCAAGCCATAAATAATATGGGTGCATATGCGGATGTTCCGCTCGCGAAGCCGACGTACCGCATCCAGATAGCAAGCGGTGTCGTGAGCCCGGTTGATGATTACAGAAGTAGATTCGTGAACAGTCTGAAGTCCCATCTCAATCCAAAGGTAAGTGCGCTCATTGAGCTCAGCCAAGTAATCCAGCACTTCCTCCGGCAAGCAATCCGGACGTGTGGCGATCGACAAGCCGACGACGCCTGGCTGCTCCAGGATGACTTCAAAATACTCTCGCAGCGTGTCCACCGGCGCATACGTATTCGTATAGGCTTGGAAGTAGCCAATATAACTCGCTTCGGGCCACTTCTTGTGTTGGCGGTCTCTAATCGTATTGAATTGTGTGATCAGATCGTCCCGTCTTCTGCCTGCGAAGTCGCCGGAGCCTCTGGCGCTGCAGAACGTGCAGCCGCCTATCGCGATGGAGCCGTCCCGATTCGGGCATGTGAACCCTGCATCCAGCATAACCTTGAATACTTTGCCTCCGAATTGCTGACGCATCTCAAAGTTCCAAGTGTGAAACCTCTTGTCCCCCCACAGCAGTGGCTGCGATGGCGGCGTTAATTGCAGAACCATCCATTTCCCTTCTTTCAAAACATTCATCACTCATTGTATCGGATTTAAAGTGGAATTGCTATGCTTGGAAGAAGGGGAGGCGGTCGCTGGCTAGTATATATTTCGAGGAATAGGCTTGCATAATCTGACATGGTGTGTTACATTGAAAGTGCGATAAATCAATAAAAAAACCTGACAGAGCTAAAATGTAACCGCACACATGAATAGTCGATTTGATGGGTAAGCTAATATGAAAATCGATGAGGTGATGCATGATGAATTTGACAAAAATTCCGCATGGTGATGAGAAAGTTACAGTGGAGCTTACGGTTAAGGAATTGATGGCGCTATCGGGTATTAAATTCCATGCGAATCATGAGGTAGAGATATCCGCCCGCAAGAAGCTGAATCATGCATTGGAGCATACTTGGGAGCGCGATGGATCCAACGACGGGCCAATCTCGTACGAAATGTTAGGCTAGCATACAGGGATGAATGAAGGAACAAGCCGTAATGCCTTTTAAAGGCAGCGGCTTTTTTTTGTGTACCGGAATGGATGCAACTCCAGGACGGATTCGTTATAATAAACCATTGAGCAACTAACAAAGAAAGTCGAAGGAGCTAATGGGCTATGCGTTTGAGAGGTAGAAAAGGGATACGGGAAAGTCTGGAGAGCCAGCCGGAGCTTGTCGTGCTGGATGCGACCCTGCACAAGGGGAAGTGGAAGACATTTTTCGGCAATGACAACCCGATTTATGTGGAGCTTGGCATGGGCAAAGGACGCTTCATTACTCAGATGAGCGTACGCAACCCGCATATTAATTTTATTGGGGTGGACATGTACGACGAGCTGCTTCGACGAGCCAGCGAGAAGGCGAGAAACGCCTGGGCGGACAACGGCGTGAGCAACCCCGGGAATCTGGCGCTGCTGCGGGCGAACATAGAACACATCGATGCGATGTTCGAGCATGCGGAGATTGAGCGCATTCATCTGAACTTCAGCGATCCATGGCCTAAGAGTAGACATGCCCGAAGAAGATTGACGCACCCGCGCTTCGTGGACAAGTATAGAGAAATCTTGAATGAGAATGGGGAGATCCATTTCAAGACGGACTCGCTCTCCTTGTTCGAATTCTCATTGAACAGCTTTGCCGATATGGAGCTTGTCATGAGGAACATCTCGCTTGATCTGCACAGGGACGGACCTCGCGAGGACTTGGTCTTCACGGAATATGAGTCGAAGTTCATGGAGAAGGGGCAGAATATATATCGTGTAGAAGCGGTTGTAGGCGAAGAAGCGCTGCGCCGCCATCGCGAAGCAAGAGATGAATCGCGGCGCAGCGATGATGCTTATAGAATTGCGAGCGACGACCAGCCGTAATGAACGGCGAACGCGGTTGCCGTTCCCAGCATCGCGCCTGCAGCGACGTCAGACGGATAGTGTAGGCCGAGATACATTCGCGACCATCCTACAGATACTCCAACGATAATTGCTGCGGGCGCGATAACCGTTATCCATATGCCGCTCGCGAGCAATATCGGCGTCAACCAGGCGAATATAGCTGTTGTATGGCCCGAAGGGAAAGAGGAGTCTTGAAGCGGCTTAAGCGTCGTATTCACACCGGTCATGGCCTGGTAAGGGCGCAGTCGCTTGAATTTGCGCTTCACAATGGCTACCGGTATATGGCTGATGACGACAGCCGCGAGACTCTTCCAGCCGCCTGCGCTCCAAGGACCTGCTGCTAGCAGCCCGCACAGAAGCGCAGAGAGTAATGTGAATGTGGCGCCGCCCATATGCGTAATAGTGCTTAACCATCTGTCTATGAAGCGGTACAGCAAGCGTTCTCCCCCGTGCCGTTTGTTCGCCCAGATAAGCATCCTCTGCTCATTGCTTTTCAACCAGCCCAGCATTCTCTCCACATGAGGTCATCCTTCCTTATACGATTGCTACATTTCCCCTGTTGTTGTATGTCATCATCATTGTAACATGTAAATATTCTCGCAGCGTTAACTTGATTGTGATTCCTTTCATTTTTTTTACCAACCAGTCGTTTTAAGAGCCAATTTCTTGCCTTACGCAAAAAAAATCGCCTTTTTTCGATGGATTCGGTCAATCGTTTTTGTAAAGATGAATGATTATTAATGATTGGCAAAAAAATGAGGTATATAGTGCTAAAAACTGAGAAAATAGTAGAGAATAACAATGAGGCGAAGAAAATGGAGGAGAAAAGCTTTTTATATAGGCATGCAAGCGTTTTTCTGTTCCGAAGCGGTTCCAGATTGCATTTTTATCGTTTTGACAAAGGAGACCGTTTGGGAGGAAAATCAGTACGCATAGCAGACGAGACAAAAAAGAAAAAAGTCTGCGAAAAAAACTCGCCGCCTCCAAAGCAGAGGCAGATGCGGGAAGAGAAGAATGGTGTTTTTTGAAAAAGGGGGCAGTACAGTATGTTTATTAGTGTTGCGTTTATTGTGCTTCAAATTTTGCTGGCTTCAATTGCGGTGTACCAGTTCTCGCTCTCTATGTTCGGATTCATGAAGAACAAGAGCCGGAAGCGGCACGCTCCGAGAAAGTCGTTCGCTGTGCTTGTAGCCGCCCACAATGAAGAAAAAGTGGTCGGAGCGCTGATCGAAAATTTAAAACAACTGGATTATCCGGCAGAGCTCTATGATATCTTCGTCATCTGCGACAATTGCTCCGATGGCACGGCGGATATCGCCAGAAGCATGGGCGTTCACGCCTGTGTCCGCAATAACTATCTTCAGAAGGGCAAAGGCTATGCGATCGAATGGATGCTGAAGGAATTGTGGACAATGCCGCGCCAGTATGATGCAGTAGTTATGTTCGATGCCGACAACCTGGTTAATCGTGATTTCCTGCATCTGATGAACGACGATCTGTGCGAAGGACATAAAGTAATTCAAGGCTATCTGGATACGAAGAATCCTGGCGATTCCTGGGTGACAGCGGCTTACGCCATTACTTACTGGTACTGCAATCGACTGTGGCAGTTATCCAGAACGAATCTGGGAATGAGCAACTTTCTTGGCGGCACGGGCATGTGCTTCGAATCCAACCTGCTGAGAGAGATGGGCTGGGGAGCGACAAGTCTGGTAGAGGATCTGGAGTTCTCGATGCGCTGTGTGAAGCGAGGCGTCTATCCAACGCTGAACTACGATGCGAAAGTGTACGACGAGAAGCCGGTATCGTTCCAGGCTTCTGCTAGGCAGCGGCTGCGTTGGATGCAAGGACACTTCAACGTGGCGCGCCATTACTTCTTCCCGCTATTATGGGCAAGTGTAAAGGAGCGTAATCTCGTCAAGTTCGACGCCGCGATCTATACGATTTCCGTCTATGTCACACTGATGGGCTTCGTCCTGACCGCTGCGCTATGGATCGACATGGCGCTGCCTGCTCCGGATGTGATTCATTCCATGTACAGCTACTTGCCATGGTGGCTGCTGGTCGTTGCCATTGCGGCTACGGTATTGCAATTCCCTGCTGCGATGATGCTGGAGAAGGTGAGAAGCTGGAAGATGTATGCCCATCTTCTGACGCTTCCTTTCTTCCTCGTATCCTGGTGGCCAATCACGTTCTATGCGTTCTTCACGCAGAACAATAAAATATGGAGCCACACCCAGCATACGCGGGTTGTGCGCATTGAAGAAGTTCAAAGCAAATAAGAAAGCAAATAAGGAAGGCTGCCGGTTCGTCTTACGGGCTCGACTTATCTGGAAGAAAAATAATTGACAGCATGCCACAGGCTATGATATAGTATGTTGGTATTGTTGATGTATGTCTTCACGCACAAGCAGAAGCGCCCGCTTCTCACCTTCCGGCACTACCGGCTGGTTCGCGTTAATGAAGTAGCAGACCTTTGGTTTCGCAATGCGGAACTCGGCTGCCGAATCATTGAACGGTTATGAGATGCGGGTTCTCCACGAACTCGCATTTTTTTGTGTGAGTATACAATGTACTGGATTCCAATATGGAGGTGGCGAATTATTAGCAGAGAACATCAAATCAATACCGATATTCGGAGCAGAGAAGTGCGTCTTGTAGGGGCGAACGGAGAGCAAATCGGTATTAAGTCGACTCGTGAGGCATTGCAGATGGCTGCAGACGCTGATCTGGACTTGGTGAACGTAGCCCCGACGGCCAAGCCGCCGGTGTGCCGAATTATGGATTACGGCAAGTTCCGCTACGAGCAGCAGAAGAAAGAGAAGGAAGCGCGCAAAAATCAAAAGATTGTCGATGTGAAGGAAGTTTGGTTCCGTGCCAACATCGAGGAACACGATTATCAGGTCAAGTACCGCAATGTCGTGAAATTTCTGAAGGAAGGCGACAAGGTGAAGGCTTCCGTCCGTTTCCGCGGTCGGGAAATTACCCATGCGGCTATCGGCAAGAAAATTCTTGACCGTCTTTCGAAAGAAGTTGAGGAATTGTGCAGCATTGAGCGCCATCCCAAGCTGGAAGGCCGCAGCATGATTATGATTCTCGCACCCAAAAACAACAGCTAAAAGCTGAAGCGCATATTTAAGGAGGATAACTGACATGCCAAAGATGAAAACACATAGCAGTCTGAAAGATCGGTTTAAAATTACGGGTACAGGCAAGGTAAAACGTTACAAGGCTTACCGCAATCACTTGCTCTCGCATAAATCGGGTCGCCAGAAGCGTGTTCTTGCTGGTCAACCGCTTATGGCAGCCGGCGATGTTCGCCGTCTGCAGCAAGGCCTCTCTAACCTGAAATAACAGTTCAATAAAGATAAACTTATAACACCTACAGGAGGTTTCTTTCCATGGCAAGAGTTAAAGGCGGTTTTGTCCGCACACGTCGTCGCAAGAGAATTTTGAAGCTGGCTAAAGGCTATTTCGGTTCCAAACACCGTCTGTTCAAGACGGCTAAGGAGCAAGTATACAAATCCCTGATGTACGCTTACCGCGACCGTCGCAACAAAAAGCGCGACATCCGCAGATTGTGGATCGTTCGAATCAATGCAGCTGCTCGTATGAATGGTTTGTCCTACAGCAAGTTCATGCACGGCTTGAAGCTTGCAGGCGTAGAGGTTAACCGCAAAATGCTGGCCGACCTGGCTGTGAATGACATTTCTTCGTTCAACTCCCTGGCTGGCGTTGTGAAGCAAAAACTGAACGCCTAGTTGTTAGTCAATTAAATGAAGCTCTCCTGATCCCGTTAATGGACGTTAGTCGAACAAGCGGGAGGGAGAGTTTTTTGTTTTTTTGCAGGAACAGTGGGATTAGAGACGTCATAAGCTCGATGAGCCGTAAGCGCATGGAACGGAACATTGGAATAAAGAACTGGCGAAGTCAGCAAGAGAGAAAGACGTTGTAAAGGGTTTTTCTCATATTATTGCGTTGTAGAATGAGTGATTGAGGAGCATACTAAGTAAGGCGAACGCGGGAAAGACGCATGAAGATGACAAGGACAATGTAATATGTCAGCATATTCGGAATTATGGTTCTTGACGAACGGTTCTGACTGGCATATAATAAGTGAAAGTATTTCAGAATATACTCTTATCAGCAGTGATGAGGACGAAGTGTTAAGGGCTCTTTTGCTCAGAGAGCGACGGAATAGCTGCAACCGCCGCCAAAATCCCTTTTCAACGAGCTCACCTCGGAGCTATTCTCCTGAAAGGTCATAACTTATTAGGGAGAATCGCAGGGCAAGCGTTACAGTGCCATGGTAGAACGTCGATATGTGCACAGCGTTCAACCAGTAGAGGTTATCCCCGCAAGGGCGGTAACGAACTTGGGTGGTACCACGGAAGATATACCTTTCGTCCCTGTCAGCTTTCCAATTGGAGGGCTGCGGGACGAAAGGTTTTTTGCTTTTCTAGAGAGGAGGACGACAAAATGGCACCGCAAAGTGCGACAATGAAGTCGAAAGAAGAATGGATGGAAAAATTCTCAAAGCCTGAAGTGATTTCCGGTTCGGAAATATTGCTGCGCAGTTTGTTGCTGGAAGGTGTGGATTGCGTATTCGGATATCCTGGCGGCGCGGTGTTATATATATATGATGCGATGCACGATAATCCGGATTTCAATCACTTGCTTACTCGACATGAGCAAGGAGCGATACACGCAGCCGATGGTTATGCACGCGCCAGCGGCAAGGTAGGCGTATGTATTGCTACTTCGGGACCGGGAGCGACCAATCTGGTGACGGGCATTGCGACTGCTTATATGGATTCTGTGCCGCTTGTCGTCATCACAGGCAATGTCATGTCTACGCTGATCGGCACGGATGCCTTCCAGGAAGCGGATATTACCGGCATTACGATGCCGATTACGAAGCATAGCTATCTTGTTCGTAATGTCGAAGATTTGCCCCGCGTCATTCACGAAGCCTTCCATATTGCCAATACAGGACGGAAGGGTCCCGTACTGATCGATATTCCGAAGGATGTATCGGCTGCGAAGACACTGTTCCAGCCTGTGAATGAAGTGAGCATTCGCGGCTATCATCCTACTGTAGCGCCTAACAAGCTGCAGGTGGATAAGATGATCAAGGCTATCGGAGAAGCAAAGCGACCGATCATATTGGCAGGCGGAGGAGTCGTATACTCCGGCGCGCATGAGGAACTGTTGGAATTCGTCACGAAGACAGAGATTCCGATTACGACGACGCTGCTTGGACTGGGCGGCTTCCCGAGCGGCAACGAGCTGTGGCTAGGCATGCCAGGTATGCACGGCACCTACACAGCGAACAACTCTCTGCAGCAGGCGGATCTGCTGATCAATATCGGCGCCCGCTTCGACGATCGGGTCACTGGCAAGCTGTCAGGCTTCGCTCCGCTTGCGAAGATCGTACACATCGATATCGATCCTGCCGAGATCGGCAAGAATGTGCCCACGGATATTCCGATCGTAGGCGATGTGAAGACAGTATTGCAGGCTGCGAACAAGCTGGCTGCAAGAGCAGAAGCAGCGGACGAATGGCGGGCGCAGCTAGCCGCATCGAAGAAGCAGTATCCATTCAGCTACAAGGACTCCGAGCATGAACTGAAGCCTCAATGGGTCGTGGAGATGATCCACGAGACTACGAACGGCGATGCCATTGTGACAACGGACGTAGGTCAGCATCAGATGTGGGCCGCTCAGTACTATCCGTTCAACCAGCCGCGTTCCTGGGTTACATCGGGAGGCCTGGGCACGATGGGCTTCGGATTCCCTTCCGCGATCGGTGCCCAGATGGCGAATCCGGATCGACTGGTTGTCTCCATTAACGGCGACGGCGGCATGCAGATGTGCGCGCAGGAACTGGCGATATGCGCGATCCATAATATCCCGGTCAAGGTAGTCATTCTGAACAACCAGGTGCTGGGCATGGTTCGCCAGTGGCAGGAGCTTATTCATGAGAATCGCTTCAGCCATATCGATCTGGCAGGCAGTCCTGACTTCGTCAAGCTGGCCGAAGCATACGGTGTGCGAGGCTTCCGAGCTGCGAACAAGGAAGAAGCGCGCTCGGCATGGGAAGAAGCGATGAACCATCCTGGCCCTGCCGTTGTAGAATTCGTCGTTCGCCGAGACGAGAATGTATACCCGATGGTTGCCCAAGGCAGCACCATCGACCAAATGATCATGGGGGATGCAGAATGAAGAAGCATACGATCGCAGTTATTGTCAACGATCAGCCAGGCGTTCTGCAGCGGGTAGCCGGACTGTTCGGACGCCGCGGCTTCAATATCGAGAGTATTACGGTAGGGGCAAGCGAGGAGAAGGGGCTGTCCCGTATGGTTATCGTCACAACCGGCGATGACCATACGCTGGAACAGATTACGAAGCAACTGTACAAGCTGATAGATGTCATCAAAGTGATCGATCTGAGCTCCAATGCGATGGTGGGCAGGGAGCTGGCGCTGATCAAGGTACATGCAGAGCCTGCTATGCGGCCTGAGATACTGGGAGTAGTGGAGACGTTCCGCGCTTCCGTCGTAGATATCGGCTCCAATACGATGATGGTGCAAGTCGTCGGAGATACGGAGAAGATCGATGCCATGGCGGAGCTGCTGCAGCCATACGGTATTCGTGAGTTGTCTCGTACGGGCGTTACCGCGCTCAATCGTGGCAATATGAAGCAGTAACAGCTGGACTAATATGGGATGTATCCCTTTTTTGAGCGGGGGTTCGAGCGGAGAAGGAGCTTCACCGCTTCCTTCTCTCCTTCAACACCCGCTCAAAAGGGTTAAATTAAAGGAGGCAATTATAATCATGGCAGTGACATTGTATTACGAAAAAGACGCTGATTTCGGCGCACTACAAGGCAAAACAATTGCAGTTATCGGTTATGGCAGCCAAGGCCATGCACAAGCGCAAAACCTTCGCGACAGCGGTCTGAAAGTTGTCATCGGACTTCGTCCGGGCAAATCCGCTGACGTAGCTAAGAAAGACGGCTTCGAGGTGCTGACTGTTGCGGAAGCAACGAAAGTGGCGGACATCGTGCAAATTCTGTTGCCTGACGAAACACAGGCGCAAGTATATAAAGAAGAAATCGAACCGAACCTGAAACATGGCGCAGCGATTATGTTCTCCCACGGCTTCAATGTGCACTTCGGCCAAATCGTGCCTAGTGCGGACAAGGATGTATTCCTTGTTGCTCCGAAGTCGCCTGGCCATATGGTTCGCCGTACGTATCAAGAGGGCTTCGGCGTTCCTGGCTTAATTGCAATTCATCAGGACGCGACAGGCAAAGCGAAGGAGATCGGCCTGGCATACGCGAAGGGCATCGGCTGTACTCGTGCAGGCGTAATCGAGACATCCTTCAAAGAAGAGACTGAGACGGATCTGTTCGGCGAACAGGCTGTTCTGTGCGGCGGCGCTTCCGCCCTCGTGAAAGCCGGCTTCGAGACACTGGTTGAAGCTGGTTATGCGCCTGAGATGGCTTACTTCGAGTGTCTGCATGAACTGAAACTGATCGTTGACCTGATGTATGAAGGTGGTCTGGCCGGCATGCGCGACTCCATCTCCAACACTGCGGAGTACGGCGACTATGTAACAGGTCCTCGCATCGTAACGGAAGAGACGAAGAAAGAAATGAAGCGTGTGCTTGAAGATATCCAAGCCGGCCGCTTCGCGCGCGACTTCATCCTGGAGAACCAATCCGGTCGCGCAATGCTGACGGCGACTCGTCGCAACGAATCTGAGCATCAACTTGAGCAGACAGGCAAGCAGCTGCGCGAACTGATGCACTGGATCAAGAAGTAATAGAAGTCATCATACAATAGAGAGCTTTGCCCAGACTGACGAGCTTCGACTGGGCAAAGCTCTTTTTAATTTAACAATAAATGGTTGGAGCTGTCTTTCTACTTCGACATTCATTTTGGTAGAGCGGGCGAAATGGCGAATAACGAGTGATGCGACTTTGGTTGCAATTCGCAAAGAATAGCTTCTGAGGCGTCCGTTAGCCGGGATTTATCCTTCTTTATAGTCCTTAGCTATAAATATCATAGATTTTATATCTTTGTCTTCTTCTATCATTTGTGGTACAAATGATAATAGATTGAGAATGACAAGAGGAGTGTATAGATAAATGACAGACGTGAAGAAGATCGCGGTATTGGGCGGAGACGGCATTGGTCCCGAAGTCGTAGGGGAAGCATTGAAGGTGTTGAAAAAAACAGAAGAGCTGTTCGGCTACCAGTTCGAGACGGAGCATGGCTTGTTCGGTGGAATCGCAATCGATGAGAAGGGGACGCCATTGCCGCAAGAGACGCTGGAGCTGTGCCAGAGCGCGGATGCAGTATTGCTTGGCGCGGTAGGCGGTCCGAAGTGGGACAACAACTCGAAGGAGCTGCGTCCGGAGACGGGACTGCTCGGTATTCGCAAGGCGCTGGGCCTCTTCTCCAACATCCGTCCTGCGAATGTATTCGACTGCTTGAAGGAAGCGTCAACGCTGAAGCCTGAAGTGCTGGAAGGCACGGATCTGATCGTCGTCCGCGAGCTGACAGGCGGCATCTACTTCGGCGAGAAGTTCCGTCGCGAAGGAGAGAACGGTCAAGAGGCTGTAGATACTTGCGTATACAATGTTGTGGAGATAGAACGCATCGTTCGTCAGGCGTTCGATATCGCTATGACGCGCGGCAAGCGGCTTGCTTCCGTAGATAAGGCCAACGTACTGGAGACGTCCCGCCTGTGGAGAGAAGTCGTAATCCGCGTAGCCGAGGAATATCCGGAGGTGGAGCTAGAGCACGTACTGGTCGACAATTGCGCCATGCAGCTGCTGCGTCGTCCGTCCAGCTTCGACGTCATCGTGACGGAGAATATGTTCGGCGACATTCTGAGTGACGAAGCGGCCATGTTGACGGGTTCCATCGGCATGCTGTCGTCCGCATCGCTTGGTGAAGGCAGCTTCGGTCTATACGAGCCGGTGCACGGCTCGGCTCCCGACATTGCCGGACAAGGCATCTCTAATCCGATTGCAACGATTCTGTCCGTAGCGCTTATGTTCCGCCTGACATTCGGTTATCACGATGCAGCGCAAGCCATTGAGGATGCAGTTAAGGAAGTGCTGGATGCTGGACATCGCACAGGCGACATCGCCACGGACAAGAGCAAGGCAATCGGTACGACGGCGATGGGCGATCTGATCGTAGCTGCTATGAAGAAGTAAGACATTAGTCCATATATCAAGAGAACCGCAAGCTGAAGCATGCTCTCCCTCGATTGGGGAGGGCATGTTTTTTTGCTCTTCTCTACTAGTGATAATGCTGCTTAAATCACACCAGTTCCTTTCCTGCAAACCTTTGAAAACCGGGGCACTTCTCGGAACTGTGGTATCTACTGTGGTATCCGCGGGCTTTTCGTTTGGCTGCTTGAAACAAACTGTGTACGCCTTTTAACAAGTCGTTAGTCATCTTGGATGTAAACCAATGTATGACTCGATCGTAATGTTTTTGTAGCGAAATCCCTAGCAAGCGAGCCTGCAGTGTATGCAGCCAACGCTAGAGTGGCAGAATCCCGAGCAAACGAGCCTGCAGTGTATGCAGCCAACGCTAGAGTGGCAGAATCCCGAGCAAACGAGCCTGCAGTGTATGCAGCCAACGCTAGAGTGGCAGAATCGCGCACAAGCGAGCCCGAAGAGAGTAGTAAACGTACGCCATCAGGCGTTTTCTTATAAAACAAATTGGATAAATGGCCTTAATTTATTATAATAGAGATACAAGTTTTTGGTTAAGGGGGAACGCGTTTGACATTTACCGTAGACAATTCTATACTTCTTCTTTCTTTCTTGCTCATCGTAGGTGTCATGATGACCAAGTTCTCCTCTCGATTGGGGGTGCCCTCCCTCGTTTTCTTCATCGCGGTAGGGCTGCTCCTCAGCAAATTCATTTATTATGACGATGCGTATTTGACGCAGTTATTCGGTATTCTTGCCTTAATCGTCATTCTCTTCGAAGGTGGATTGCAGACTAAGTGGAACAATGTAAAGCCTGTGATCGTGCCATCCGCCATATTGGCGACGGTGGGGGTATTGATTACGGCTGGCATTATCGGTGTGCTGGCCAAAATTATTCTGGATTTGACTTGGCTGGAAGGCATGCTGTTCGGGGCGATTGTCGGTTCTACGGATGCCGCTGCGATCTTCGCGGTATTGGGCACAAAGAATATCAAGACGAAGCTGACGGCTACGCTGGAAGCGGAATCAGGCACTAACGATCCAATGGCGATTTTCTTGACGATTTCGCTTATCGAGCTTATCCAGCATCCTGACACCAGCTTTGCCAGTTTAATTCTGGGCTTCGTGTGGCAGATGGGCTTGGGCCTTCTTATGGGCGTGATGCTGGGCAAGGCATCTGTCTGGATTATTAATAAGATTAATCTGGATTCCTCGGGGCTTTATCCTGTGTTGTCCATGGCGCTGGCGATTTTGACTTACAGCGGAACAGCGATGCTGAATGGAAGCGGATTGCTGGCCGTGTATGTTATGGCCGTATGGGTCGGCAATTCGGATTTGACCTACCGGCATTCCATCTTCCGTTTTAATGAAGGGTTTGCCTGGATGATGCAAATATCCATGTTTATATTGCTGGGATTGCTTGTATTCCCTGACCAACTTGTGTCGGTAATTTGGCAAGGGCTAGGACTTTCGATACTACTCATGTTCGTCGCTAGACCTATTGGCGTATTTATCAGCATGTTTTTCTTAAAGTATAATATGAAGGAAATGACGTTCATCTCATGGGCGGGACTGCGCGGGGCCGTCCCAATCGTGCTGGCTACATATCCGCTCATTGCAGGTCTGGAGAATAGCCAGCTTATATTTAATGTTGTGTTTTTCGTTGTCCTGACTTCGGCTCTCGTTCAAGGCTCGACGGTCTCCTTCGTCGCGGGCAAGCTCGGGTTGCTGGGCAAGCAGAAGGCGATTGCTCCCCATACGCTGGAATTGGTCTCCATCGGGAAGACGAATTCGGAAATTATTGAGATTGATGTCGAGGAGCAGTCACCGGTGGCCGGCAAAAAAATTCAACATGCCGAACTGCCTGAAGATGCGCTTATTACAGCTATTGTAAGGCAGGATAAGATTATTACCCCGCGAGGGCAGACGGTTATTGAGCCTGGCGATGTCTTGTACGTACTGCTTCCGAAGAATAGCAGGGAGAAGATCAAGCAGCAACTCAAATCATAGGGACGCAGGGAAAAAAGAGCCATGCAGCGAATAGATATTCATTTAAGCGGTAAACTTGCCGTAAAATAGATAACGACCTACTTCATCAATTGTCAGGGGGGTATGGTAAATGAGCTTTTGCTGCGGCGCCAGCATGATTGGAACGAAGGGCACCTTGAAGCATTATCGCACATATATCCATAACGTGCCTATTCTGTTCTGCCCGGTATGTCACGGAATTGATATTCATTACCTTGCCCAGCAGGAATATGATATACTGGCTGAATATGCGCATGGAGACGGCTCTTCCGAGGTGGACTTCACGGATTACGTGGATCACCAAGAAGCGGACCTGTTGGAGAACTGTGTGAATCATGAGCAGGAAGAACCCATGGAAGTCGTTCATAATCAGATTGATATGGCTCTTGATTTGCTCAGCTTTGCCAAGCAGCTTGGAGACAAGGAATGGCAACTGGAGTTGAAGAAGCGGCTTCAAGTACTGAACAACAGACGCAATAAGCTATTGCAACGGAAATCGTCCGTTTAGCTTGACGTTACTTGCCTCCGTGTATGGGGGCTTTTCTTTTTGACGAAAAATGAATAAATTCTCATCTGTACCCCCGCAAAGGGGACGTACAGCAACGAATCTATTAGTAGCGAGGTGGGGCGGTTGTTACTGATCCTCTTCAAGCGATTCTTAAGGAAATCGCTTGATACGCAAGAGAAGTCTACCCGGCGCCAAGTGGAACCAGAGCAGTACATAAGCATGATACGACAAGGCGATGAAGAAGCAAGAGAACAGTTCATTGCTGAGTATTATCCATATATAGCGAAAGTGGCAAGCGGATTCTGTAAAAGATACGTAGATCCGGAGAGGGATGATGAATTCAGCGTAGCATTGCTTGCATTCAATGAGGCAATTGACCGTTATGATAGCTTGGCGGGCGCCTCGTTCCTCGGATTCTCAGCTACTGTTATTCGGCGTCGGCTTATTGATCATGTCCGGAAAGAAGAGAGGCATCTGCGCACCGTTCCGTACAGCTCCTTCGATACGGAGAAGGATGAGGGAACGTTTAATATATTAGAGCTAAGCGAGGCCATGGCCGTACATGAAGACAATCGGATCATGGAGGAACGAAGGTATGAAATCATCGAGCTTGGCAAGGAACTGCGTAACTACGGTATTGCATTCGCAGAGCTTCCGGAGCAATCGCCGAAGCATGCCGATTCCAGGGAGCTCCTTATCGGGATCGCCAGACTGCTGGCTTCGGATGCCGGGCTGATGAAGCTGCTTAAGGAGAAAAGGCGGTTGCCCATCAAGGAGCTGATGGAGGCTGGCGGCGTATCCCGCAAAACAATAGAACGTAATCGAAAGTACCTGATTACCATTGCCCTGGTTCTGTCGGGATCCTATCCCTATATGAACGATTATCTGAAAATCTCGGATCAGCATGCAGAGAGAAAGGAGGCGAGCAAGTGAAGCGCGGAGTTGTCATGAGCATCAATAAAAAGTATAGCACAGTTATGACGGCAGACGGTCAATTCGTACGCGTTCCGCTTCAAGGCTCGCCACAAATCGGTGAAGAGATCTTGTTCGAGGAGGCGTTCAGACGACCTGGATCCTTCAGAACTCTATATCGCTATGCCGCAGCGGCGGCAGTGACGGGCGTCTTGCTAACAGCTTGCTTGTTGTACGCCTTGTCGCAAGTCAATCCGGTTGTCGCTTACTTGACGATAGATATTAATCCAAGCCTAGAGATGGGCGTGGATAAGAACGCCAATGTGCTCACGCTTCGGGCATTGAATGAGGAGGGCGAACGACTGGTAGCCGGATTCCATTACAAGGGCATGGACATTGATACAGCGGCATCTGTTATGTTGCAGCGAGCGGCAGATGAGCACTATCTGGATGAACCGCATAGAGATATTCTGATTACTAACGTCTTGATGAGAGAGCGGAGCGGGGTAGACGAATTGGAGAGCAAGGTGGCAGACGGGCTTAGAGAGAGATTGAATGATATGTTGAAGCGTCAGCTGCCGGATAAGGAAGTGACAATTACGACGTTGTCCGCGCCGAAGGAGCTACGGGATGAGGCGGATGCCAACGGTATCTCCACCGGCAAGATGGCCGTCTATCTGATGGCGAAGGATGAGGGCTATCAGCTGGAGATGAATGAGGTGAAGGCGCAGACCATCGATAAAGTAACGGAGCCGATGGGCGGTCTTCAACAAGTTGTTGCGGAGGAAGAGCGCGCAAGCAATGCCAAGGAGAAGCTGCGGCAGCTTCTCATTAAGGAACGAGAGCAAGAAGAGAAGGACAAAGCATCCCATCAATCGACAATTGCGCCGTCGAAAAATCAAGACAAACCACAGATTCCACAAAAACCGACAAGCACAAAAAAACCGACGCTCAAACCGGCCGTAACTCCGACTAAAGTCCCTGTGGGCAAGCCAACCAAGAAGCCAAAGGAGGAGAGCGGAAAGCCGTCTTCAAGACCTGTTGCAATTCCTGACGGTAAAGGAAATGGCAAATGGCAAAATGACGATGACGATGATGATCGGAAACAAGGCAATTACGAGTGGCGGGACAAAGACGAGAATAGAGATAATGATCGCGATGATGATGATGATCGATATGACGAAGATCGAGACGACGACCGGGGTGATCGTGATGACGATGATCATGATAACGATGATCGACGTGAGGATCGCGATGATCGCGATGATCGCGATGATGAGGATCGAGACGATGATAGAGGGAATCGGCGCGACGATTGGAATCAACGTAACGACCGCAATGATCGAAAGGATCGAGAGAAGGACGACCGGGATGACCGCGATAGCTGGAAAGATCGGGGGAAGCAGGCAGATCTGCTGAAAAATGGAGACAAGCGTAATGACGACGATGATGATCAGGATGATCTTCACGACGATGACGGGTTTGAAGAGGTAGAGGATGGAGACGATCGTCGAGGGTGGCACAATGATGACGACGACGATGATGATGACAATGACGAATAGGAGAGCATCTATGCTTGTTAAAGGGGAGGTTTATACCAAAATTCGACAGTATTTCCGATTGACAGGGTTTGCGAAGTGAACCTATCATTGTATATAGAGGCAATAAGTCGACCATTATCCATAGTAGCAGCCGGGGAGGAGTAGATTATGCAAGCGATTCGAAAGCGTTATTTCCCGGCGCTTGCCGAGTATATTAGAGGGGGCAAGGATGCTTCCCTCTCTCAAGCCAATGAGCTGGGGCGTCAGCTTTACGGTTTTAACCCGGAGGAAATAATCTCACTTCATGAGGAATGTATCCAATCGCTAGCAGCCAATGTGGACTATAAGGAAGCCATTCAACTCTATCACAGATCTTTTATTTTTTTGATGGAGTTGATGGTTACCTGTCGTTTCAAGATGGAGATTGCTGCAGATCGTTCTTTTCCTGAGCAGACAATGGATCAGAAGTTTTCTGAAATGCGAGAGATGCTGTTTCTTTCCAACCGTTCCTTTGAGAAAGTGAAGAACAAGTATGAAAATGTGCTGCAGCATATGGATAGTGGTATCGCCTTATTCGACAACGACGGAATATTGTCATTCATCAATGTGCAAATGGCTAAGCTCCTTGATATCCCCCGCAAGACGTTGATCGGCTGCAACGTAAGGGAGATATTGTTGCATCCCAAGCTGGGCAAGGGGACGAAGAGAACCATTCTTCGGATCTACAGGGAGATGATTTTAAAGCGTAACAGGTATTTCGAGTTTCAACAGAAAGACGGCAAGCATTTGTTGGCAACGGTTACATATGGTGATCAGTTGGACGGGGATTTCCTGTTCAGTGTGAAGGACGTGTCGGAATACAAGCAAATCGAGCAAAGCGCCCTGCAGAACGACAAGCTGGCGATGCTGGGGAAAATCGCTGCGGCTATTGCCCATGAAATTCGCAATCCGCTGACTAGCATAAGGGGCTTCATTCAATTGTTGCGTCCTTATTTGCTGGAAGTGGGCAAGGAAGAGTATGCGCGCATCATATTGACCGAGATTGACAGGGCGAACGACATTATATATGAATTCCTGAATTCATCCAAGCCGTCGGCTCCAATGAAGCAGGCAATTTCTATTAATCATTTGCTTAAGGAAGTAGCAATTCTTACGGAAAGCGAAGCCTTGCTTCGCAATTGCGAGATAATCGTGGAGCCTGTCATAGGAGGCGAAGAATCCATCGTATCAATCGATGTGAAGCAAGTAAAGCAGGTTATTCTCAATCTGCTCAAAAATGCGTTGGATGCAGTTGAAGAAGTGCAAACGGAACGGCGCGGACGAATCGACATTCATCTGAATAACGACGGGCAATATGTGGCCATCACGATAAAGGATAACGGCAAGGGCATGGACAAGTCGACGATGGGCCGGCTGTTCGATCCATTCTTCACGACGAAGCAGGCGGGAACAGGGCTGGGGTTATCCGTTAGCTATCGCATTATCCGCAATCATGGCGGTAATATTTCAGTGGACAGTCGGGTGGGGTTTGGAACGGAATTTACGATTTATTTGCCTTTAGCGGCTTAAAGGGTTAGAATTCAAATCGGAGGCCTATTCTCCGGTTTTTTTTCTGTTCATAACAGATAGGATGAAAGAAGGGATGCAGGAATGGAGGAGAAGAGCATGACCCTATTTACATTCGGCAAGGAACACCGTAACGGCGTGTCGCCGGACGTGTTCGTCCGATTCATTCATGCTACCGAGTTAAACGGGGAAGCGGCAATTATAAGTCCTGAGATCGATCGCAGTCTAAGGAGCAGTTATAAGAAGAAAAGGTTTGCAGCAGGACATGGACAAGTGGAAATTGTACCGACGCTTGGCTTGCACGAGGCGGAGCATATCGCTTTCGTCGGATATGAGCCGGGACAAGGGACAAGAGGAATCAGGCTGGCTGGAGCAGCTGCTGCAAAAGCGATGAGGAGCGTCGGTGCAGAGCATGGGGAAGTGCATCTCGATCCCGTCTCTCTCGGAAGTGACTGCTTGGCTTGCGGTGCGGAGCCGGCTGCCCAAGCGCTAGTGGAAGGCGTACTGCTCGCGCTACATGACAGGCGTCCGTTGTTGAAGGAGCCGAAGGAGAGATTCAGGCTTCAGACGGTAGCATTAGTGGCAGATGAGGATGAGCCATCCGGCGCTATTCTGGGGGACAGAGAGGCATGGGGACGTGGAATGGAGAGAGGCAGGACGATCGCGGAAGCCGTATGTTTCGCGCGAGACTTGACCAATCTGCCCGGCAACGATCTTACGCCAGAGCGATTGGCGTTCCATGCGGAGGAATTGGCACAAGAGCTGGAACTCGATATCGAAGTGATCGACGAGTGGACAGCAGAAGAGCAAGGCATGGGAGGTCTTCTCGGCGTAGGCCATGGCAGCGTCAATCCGCCTCGGATGATTGTCATTCATTATCATGGTGCGGCGAATTCAGATGAGGTGTGGGGCTTGATTGGCAAAGGGATCACGTTCGATACGGGCGGTATATCCTTGAAGAAAGCGCCCGGAATGGAAGAGATGATCTCCGATATGGGAGGAGCTGCCGCAGTTCTTGGGGCATTGCGCGCCATTGCTGGCATGAAGGCGCCAGTCAATGTGCTGGCCGTGATCCCGGCCGCTGAGAATATGCCTTCCGATCGAGCATACAAGCCCGGCGATGTGCTGCGGATGATGAACGGCACGACGGTGGAGATCGTCAATACAGATGCAGAGGGCAGGCTTGTCCTCGCGGATGGCTTGACCACCGCAATTCGAAGAGGAGCTACGAAACTGGTAGACGTAGCGACATTAACAGGCGCGGTAATGGTCGCTCTCGGTTATGAAGCGACCGGCGCGGTTGGCAACAACGACGAACTGATGAAAGAAGTGCTAGCGGCATCGGAACGATCGGGCGAGCGGGTATGGCAGCTTCCCGCCTATGACGAATACAGGAAGCTGCTTCGCAGCGACGCCGCAGACATGAAGAATGGAGGCGGCCGTTATGCAGGTACGATAACTGGCGGATTGTTCATTGGCCATTTCGCGGAAGATCTGCCTTGGGTGCATCTGGATATAGGCGGAACAGCGTGGCTGGAGCGAGATAGAGGGTGGGAGCCGAAGGGCGGCACTGGAGCGATGGCGCGTACGCTGGTGGAATTAGTGACGCATTAACCTGTATATGCTGACGATCGATGCTAGAAAGCGATGAAACCGATGCCATAAAGGTTATGGATGACGAGCATGTATTGTACTAAAATATGAAGAAGTTAAGCAAAATAAGTGATGGTAACAATAGAGAGGGTGGAATTATCTGCAATGAGCATCCATGATGAGCGCACTCCTTCGCCTTGGAAGAGCTATTTTGGTCCCAATCTTGGTTATGTGCAGGAGCAATATGAATTGTACTTGAGCGATCCCGATACGGTCGAGCCATCGGTTCGCGATATGTTCGTGCAGTGGGGAGCTCCGCCAACCGTGGCTCCGTCTGCGCCGCCTGCAGCTGCAAGCAGCGATGCATCGGCGGCATCAATCGCCGCACCGATCGGCGGTCCGATGGATATTCATAAAATGAGAAAGGTCGTTGCCGCGCATCAGCTCATGCTGAACATACGCAGGTACGGCCATCTTGCTGCGGACATTGATCCAATGGGAATCAGCTCTCCTGCAGACACAGCACTGCTGGAGCCGGAGACGTTCGGATTGACAAGAGAGGATCTGGAAGCACTGCCCGCTTCGCTAATTTGGGACAACGCGCCTGAAGAATTGGCAAGTGGATGGGATGCGATCGTGCGGCTGAAGGAAATCTATGCACGCTCAGCAGCTTATGAATTCACCCACATCCATGATGAGAACGAGCGGAAATGGTTGATTAAGCAGGCGGAATCCGGTTCTTTCCCCGCGCCGCTGACGAGCAGGGAGAAGGAAGATTTGCTTGAAAGACTGATGCAAGTCGAGATGTTCGAGAGCTTCCTACACCGCACATTCGTGGGTCAGAAGCGATTCTCCATCGAAGGTGTGGATATGCTCGTTCCTGTCCTGGATGAGATTGTACGTGCAGTTGCGCACGACGGAGCAGAGCATATTCTGATGGGTATGGCGCACCGAGGCCGTCTGAACGTGCTGACACATGTGCTGGGCAAGCCTTATGATAAAATATTCGCCGAGTTCCACCATTCTCCGAACAAAGAGCTTATTCCTTCGGAAGGCTCTATGGGCATCAATTATGGCTGGACGGGCGACGTGAAGTATCATCTGGGAGCGGACCGCGCTGTCCGTGAAGGAGAGACTGTACGCGCGATGGTCTCCTTAGCGAACAATCCGAGCCATCTGGAATTCGTCAATCCTGTCGTGGAAGGCTTCACACGCGCCGCTCAAGAAGAGCGCGGACAGAAGGGCTTCCCGAAGCAGGATCAACATAGCGCCGTTACGGTATGTATTCACGGCGACGCCGCATTCATCGGCGAAGGCATCGTAGCGGAGACATTGAACTTCAATAATCTGGAGGGATATCGCAACGGAGGTACACTTCATATTATCGCCAATAACCGACTCGGCTTTACGACGAATAGCGTTGACTCCCGTTCCACGCACTATGCCAGCGACTTGGCGAAGGGCTTCGACATTCCGATCGTGCACGTTAACGCGGACGATCCGGAAGCGTGCCTTGCCGCTGTGCGCCTAGCGTGTGAGTATCGACTGCGATTCAATAAGGGATTCGTTATCGACCTGGTGGGATACCGTCGTTACGGACACAATGAGATGGACGATCCGGAAGTTACACAACCGATTATGTATGCGAAGATTCGCAAACACCCTACTGTCAGCAAGCTGTATGAGAAGCAATTGCTTGGCGAGAAGGTTGTGTCTGAGGATAAAGTGAATGAGTTGCGCAGCAAGACGGCGTCTACGCTTCAGACTGCCTATGAATCGATGAAAACGGTAGAAGGCTCGCCGCAGCGTCAGGAACCGGTTGAATCAGGTATCATCGTGCCTGAGGATGTCAAGACGGCTGTGCCGCTGGAAGAGCTGAGAGAGATTAATCTGGAGCTGTTGAACCGGCCGGAGGAGTTCACGGAATACGGCAAGCTTCAACGGATTCTGCAGCGCCGCGCAACGGCGTTAAATGATGGCGAGAAGGTGGATTGGGCGCATGCGGAGACGCTTGCTTTCGCGACCATACTAGCTGATGGCACACCGATTCGGATGAGCGGACAGGATTCCGAGCGCGGAACGTTCGCACACCGCCATATTATGCTCAATGACAATGCGACGGGACAGAAGTTCTCTCCGCTCCATATGCTGCCGCAAGCGAAGGCATCCTTCGCGGTTCACAATAGTCCGCTGTCGGAGACGGCCGTGCTAGGCTTCGAATACGGCTACAATGTGTTCGCGCCGGAGACGTTCGTCATCTGGGAAGCGCAATATGGCGACTTCGCCAATGTGGCGCAGGTCATATTCGACCAGTTCATCTCCGCAGGACGGGCCAAGTGGTCGCAGAAGTCGGGCATCGTTATACTTCTGCCGCATGGATATGAGGGGCAAGGGCCGGAGCATTCCAGCGCCAGGCTGGAGCGGTTCCTGCAGCTGTCCGCAGACAACAACTGGACGGTAGCGAATCTGACATCGTCGGCGCAGTACTTCCACTTGCTTCGCAAGCAAGCGGCTATGCTGGGCGGCGACAACGTTCGTCCGCTCGTGCTAATGGCTCCGAAGAGTCTGATTCGCAATCCGCGGGTCGCATCGCACGGTGTGGAATTCAGCGAAGGCTCCTTCAAGCCGGTGCTTCCGAAGTTCGATCTGACGGAGAGCAAGGCGAACCGGGACAAAGTGAAGCGGCTTATTCTTGGCACAGGCAAAGTGACGGTGGATCTGGAGGAGGCGATGTCTTCCGGAGAAGCGAGCGAGCATGATTGGCTGCGCGTCGCTCGGGTCGAGCAGCTCTATCCGCTGCCTAAGGCGGAGATCGAGCGTATCGTCAAGCTGTTCCCTAAGCTTGAGGAGATTGTATGGATACAAGAGGAACCGAAGAACATGGGCTCCTGGTTCTATATGGAACCGCGCCTGCGCGCCATCGCGCCGAAGGGTGTGAAGGTTAGCTATATCGGCCGTCCGGATCGTTCAAGCACAGCCAGCGGACATCAGGAGGTTCACGCAGCAGAGCAGCATACTATTATTTCTTCCGCTTTGAATGGTCAGCCATTCGAATCGAGTCTCGTTAGGGGGTAGCAACAAATGGCAGAAATTATTGTACCAGAACTGGGAGAATCGATCTCAGAAGCAACAATTACGAAGTGGTTCGTGAAGGAAGGCGACGCCGTCAATCAGGGCGACGTGCTTCTGGAGCTTGAAACAGATAAAGTAAACGTGGAAATTAGCGCGGAGAGCAGCGGCACTGTAGCCAGTATTGCCAAGCAAGAAGGAGATATCGTTCTTGTAGGCGAAGCGATCGGCTCCATCGGCGAGGGGGCGGCTGTAGCGCCTGCACCGGCCGCTGCGAAGGCTCCTGAAGCTCCGAAGGCTGAAGCCTCTGCTGCACCGACAGCGGTAGCTACTGCACCTGCACCGGCCGCTGCTGCGCCGTCATCGGTGAATGCTTCGCCGGCAGCACGCAAGCTTGCTCGCGAGCAAGGCGTCGACTTGTCGCAGGTACAGGGCAAGGACGGCATGGGCCGCGTCTACGCTGACGATGTGCGTTCCGCTGCTGCCCCAGCGCCACAAGCTGCGAAAGCTGCGCCGGTGCCGGTAGCTCCTGCAGCAAGCCAGTCCGACAACGGCGGCAAGCCTGTCGATCGCAAGCGCATGTCTCGTCGCCGGGCGACAATCGCTAACCGCCTGGTCGAGGCGCAGCGTACAGCAGCTATGCTGACAACGTTCAACGAAGTGGATATGACGGCGATTCTGGATCTGCGCAAGCGCCGCAAGCAAGCATTCTTCGACAAGAACGAAGTCAATCTCGGCTTCATGTCCTTCTTCACGAAGGCGGTAGTCGGCGCACTGAAGCAATTCCCTCTGCTGAATGCGGAGATCGACGGCGAAGATATCGTCGTGAAGAAGTTCTACGACATCGGCATTGCGGTAGCGGCGAAGGAAGGACTCGTCGTACCGGTGGTACGCGATGCGGATCGCCTCAGCTTCGCGGAGATTGAGCGCAATATCGGCGAGCTGGCGAAGAAAGCTCGTTCCAACACGCTTGCGATTAACGAACTGCAGGGCGGCAGCTTCACGATCACCAATGGCGGCGTATTCGGCTCCTTGCTGTCGACGCCGATTCTGAATACGCCGCAAGTCGGCATTCTGGGCATGCACAAGATTCAAGTGCGTCCGGTTGCGATCGACGACGAGCGTATGGAGAACCGTCCTATGATGTACCTTGCTTTATCTTACGACCATCGTATCGTAGACGGCAGCGAGGCTGTGCGATTCCTGGTTACGGTGAAGGAACTGCTGGAAGATCCGGAGCAGCTTCTGCTTCAAGGTTAATCAACAACCGCACATGTTTGGATTGCGTACCGCTCTGCCGCTCCTCGGCAGGGCGGTTTTTTTGAGTGGATGCATTATCAGGAGCTTCCATGATTGTGACATGCACAAAAAGTCCGCAAACGTAGTTGGCAATTCCGGTGAAAGGGACGTATTAGGATGCGACAATGAGATAAGGGACAACCTCCAGGTTGTCCCTTATTCGATCACGGATTTATGGCCGGCAGGCGGCTCGCTTGGAATTTGATGCTCTCTTCGGTATTGCTCGGGTGTCTTGCCGGTATGAGCCTTGAAGGCGCGACTGAAGTGGGAAGGATGCTTGAAGCCGACCTCATAGCCGATGTCCGTAATGGACTGTCCGCTCTCAATCAGCGCCAGCTTGGCTTGATAGACTCTGCGGTGCATCAAGTATTGGAAGATGGTCGTGCCCGTCACTTCCTTGAACGTTTTGGCCAAGTAAAATTTGCTCAAGTGCAACTCTCTCCCGATATGATCCAGAGACAGATCGTGTTTGTAACGGCTTTCCACATAGGAAATAATGGACTGCACATGCTGTTCCTTGGAGGATGGGAAGGTGACGGCCTCTTGCATCGGCTTCTGGCACAGCTCATGGATGATGATGATCAGATCAAGCAGCCTCGCTTGAAATCGTTGTCGTGATACGGGAGACGGTTGCTTGTAGAGCGTTATCAGCTTGGCGAACGACTCTTCTATCTCCTGTCGATCCTCAGCGCACAGATGGAGCCTGACGTTCTGCAGCTTCTTGAACGGTACCAGCAGATCGGGAGCGTAGGAGGGCTGAATGAACTGCTGAAAGTAATAAGGATCAAAATGCAATATCGTCCGATGGTAAGCGACGCTGGGATCCACATGCGCCTTATGGAGCGTCATTCCGTGCATGAGCACCAGATTGCCGGGCTCCAGCACATGGATGCGGTCGTTAATGAGGTAATTGGCTTTGCCGCTATGGAAATAGTAAATTTCATAATGGAAATGCGTATGGTAATTAATTTGGGCATTGTAATCGGATGTGGTATTAATCGTGAATGGTTCAGGAATTTGGTATTCGATGCTCATCGGATCCCTCCTTGCTTCTACTCCCATTATACAACAACCTCAGTCAAATAAAAGATGAATTAAGATAACACTGATGAAGCCGCCCCCCTTGTGCCATGTTACGATACTTCTATGTAAAAGTGTCTATTGGGATGATGGGATTGAGAAATAGAAGGGTATAAAAAGGAGCGATCACGATGACGAAGGTTGTGCGTTTGGGCATTATCGGGCTGGGCAACATGGGCAAAGGACATCTGCGTTACTTGATGAATCAAGAAGTGAAAGGCGTCGAGGTGACGGCGGTCAGCGACAATGCAGAGGCCGGACGGGAGTGGGCGAAGGAGAATCTGAGCGCTACTGTGCGCATCTTCAGCGACCCTATCGCGCTGATGGATTCCGGAACGGTAGACGGCATATTGATCGCGACGCCGCACTACTCCCATCCTGAGCTTGCGATTGCCGGCTTCGAGAGAGGGCTTCATGTGCTGCTGGAGAAGCCAGCCGGCGTGCATACGAAGCATGTTCGCGAGATGAACGACGCTGCTGGCAGAGCCGGGAAGGGCTTGCAGTTCAGCATGATGTACAATCAGCGCACCAATCCGCTCTATCGGAAGCTCAGGGATTTGATCAGCAGCGGCGAGCTGGGCGAAGTGAAGCGGACGAATTGGATTATTACGAACTGGTATCGCCCACAAGGCTATTATGATTCCGGTACATGGCGCGCTACTTGGGAGGGAGAGGGAGGCGGCGTCCTCATCAATCAGGATCCCCATCAGCTTGACTTGTGGCAGTGGACCATCGGCATGATGCCTACCCGTGTGCGCGCATTCTGCTACTTCGGCAAGCATCGTAACATTGAGGTGGAGGACGATGTCACAGCGTTCGTGGAGTACGAGAACGGAGCGACAGGCGTATTCGTGACGACGACGGGAGAAGCGCCGGGGACGAACAGGCTGGAGATTAGCGGCGACCGCGGCAAGATCGTCATCGAGGACGGGAAGCTGACATTCTGGCGTCTACGTGTGCCGGAGTCGGAGTTCAACGCAACGTTCGAGGGCAACTTCGGCGAGCCGGAATGCTGGAAGTGCGACATTCCGATCCGTGGCGATTACCCTGACCACAAGGGCATCACGCAGAACTGGGTCAATGCGATTCTGCATGGGGAGGAGCTGATCGCCCCCGGAGAAGAGGGCATTAAAGGGTTGATGCTGTCGAACGCTATGCTGCTGTCCACCTGGACGGACAATTGGGTAGACCTGCCGATTGACGAAGAGCTGTTCTATTCGCATCTGCAGAAGCAAATTCAGCAGTCGGAAGCGAAGAAGGGAGTGGCGCAGTCATGAGCAAGGGAGACGGCATGAACTATGCGCCCAAAGGGAAACCAAGCGCGGTTGTGGCGCCCGGCGAATTCACCTTCGCGGCGACCAATCTGGATCATGGCCATATCTATGGCATGTGCAACGGCTTAGTCGAAGCGGGCGCGGAGCTGAAGTGGGTCTATGACGCCGACCCGGCTCGGGTCGATGCATTCCTGAAGCAGTTCCCCGACGTCAAGGTAGCGGAGTCTCTGGAGCAAATACTGGATGATGCGGAAGTGCAGCTCGTTGCAGCGGCTGCCGTGCCGAATCTGCGCGGACCGCTCGGAGTCAAGATCATGCGAAGCGGCAAGCACTACTTCACGGACAAGACGCCGTTCACGACGCTGGAGCAGCTGGAGGAAGCGCGGACAGCCGCCATGGAGACGGGCAAGAAGTATGCCGTGTACTACAGTGAGCGGCTTCATGTGGAGAGCGCGATTTATGCGGGAGAGCTTATTGAGCAAGGGGCGATCGGCCGCGTCGTACAGGTCATCGGGCTTGGACCGCATCGGTTGAATGCGCCAGCGCGTCCTGCGTGGTTTTTTGAAAAGGAGAAGTATGGGGGCATCCTGTGCGACATCGGATCTCACCATATCGAGCAATTTCTCCACTTCACAGGCAATGCGAACGCCCAGGTCGTCAGCAGCAAGGTGGCGAACTACGCGAACAAGGATTATCCCGAGCTTGAGGACTTCGGCGATATGACGCTGGTGGGGGAGAATGGGGCGACTGGTTATTTCCGCGTTGACTGGCTGACGCCTGACGGGCTTGGCACTTGGGGAGACGGCCGCACAATCATTATGGGAACGGAAGGTTACATCGAGCTGCGCAAATATATTGATGTAGCAAGAGACAAGGAAGGCGACCAGCTGTTCCTGGTGAACGGGGAAAAGGAGCAGCATATGTCGCTGCGCGGCAAGGTCGGCTATCCCTTCTTCGGCCAGCTCGTACTGGACTGCCTGAACGGTACGGAGCATGCCATGACGCAGGAGCATACGTTCAAGGCAGCCGAGCTGTGCATGATCGCTCAGCGTGACGCCGTGCGTGTGGAAGGGTAAGACGTATAAGGTGCTTATATACGTAATGTAATACTATGTCCCGACAAGGATGGCTAAGCCAGCCTCATTGTCGGGACTTTTGATACTTATGAAGGCTATATTAAACTCTAATGTTGATTCTCTAGCATAAGAAAACCGACTTGGTTGAAGGGCGGTTTGTTAAGTTAACGTCTTCGTGAGATTTAGGGATTCAGGACAGGTAATGAAATTTCTCTTCCCTACTCTTCCAGGATTGATTGGCTATTATAAATCCTATTATGAATTCACAAACAAACCATGTAATGCACTGTCGAACGAAAGAATCCCATGTAAAAACCGCTTTTTCAAAATCCGAAATATTTATTTCAATGATCGTAATAACAAGCCAAATAGCAAATAAAATGAGTCCCAACAGGCTACCCCTGGTTGTAATGTACCTTACTCTGCCTCCTTTTCGAATATCCGTCCACTTTGTAAGGAATGAAATTTCCTTTTCACCTAATCCTAACTTTCCTCCCATCATTCAAACCTCCCACCTTTGAGATGATAACATTACCTTACAGTATTTCCGAGTTGACACCATTTTTTATGATTAGTTGTCACACAGCCTACTTTCTATAATAGACACTTCGTAGCTTGTGCTTGTTACATTTTTGATAAGTTTTTTGTTATATTACTCTGCCCGTTAACGTATCGATGGCTGCCAGATAAATGAAGACCCGCAACAAACAATGAAACTATTAACTGGATTCGATGTCACTAATAAGAGCAATATCGACCTTCTCGCACGCTACAAATGGAATAAGTACAGCTAAATCAGCCTAATTCGCGTTAGATCGTAATAATCGGTGGAAACAGTAGCATGAAATCCAGTTCTTTGAAACAAGTTGGAGTATTCCAATGAATGTGGTGACATAAAATCCATTTAGATTATCGGTTTAGCTATCAGTGGATTCTGGTTGACGGGAAGAAATCAGCCTGCTATACTGCTTAATAGTAAATGTTACGATTAAGCATCGTCATCGTTTATGGTATCAAGAGCAACGTCGTCAAAGGTCGAATAGAAGGGAATAGAAGCGAATGGAACAATTGATCAAAAAATTGCCCGTCACAGTATTGAGCGGTTATCTTGGAGCGGGAAAAACGACGATTCTCAATCACGTGTTGAATAATCGCGATGGCATGAAGGTAGCGGTCATCGTCAATGATTTGAGCGAGGTTAATGTCGACGCAGCGCTGATCAGCAGCGGCGGAGGATTGTCGCGAACGGAAGAGAAGCTGGTGGAAATGTCTAACGGCTGCATTTGCTGTACATTGCGGGAGGACTTGTTGCAAGAGGTAGAGCGGCTGGCCCGGGAGAACCGATTCGATTACATATTGATTGAGTCGACAGGGGTCGGAGAGCCTGTTCCGGTCGCCCAGACATTCACATACGTGGATCAGGAGCTTGGTATTGACTTGACACAATTCTGCAAGCTGGACACGATGGTGACGGTTGTGGATGCATACCGGTTCTGGCATGATTACGCCTCGGGGGAATCCTTGCTCGATAGAAGCGAGGCTGTCGACGAGCATGACACCAGAGATGTTGTGGATTTGCTGATTGACCAAGTTGAGTTTTGTGATGTACTGATCTTGAATAAGTGTGATCTTGTATCAGAGAAGGAGCTGCAGCTGCTGGAGGATGTATTGCGGCGTCTTCAGCCGCGGGCGAAGCTAATTCGAGCTCAGAACGGCGAGGTAGCTCCGGATCAAATACTGAATACCGGCTTGTTCAACTTCGAAGAAGCAAGCCAATCCGCGGGATGGATGAAGGAGCTGGAGGCGCCAGCGCACACGCCGGAGACGGAAGAGTACGGGATCGGCTCATTCGTGTACGAGAGAAGAAAGCCGTTCCATCCCGAGCGGTTGATGGCATGGATGAATGAGTGGCCTGCCGAGGTGGTCCGTTCCAAAGGGATTCTGTGGCTGGCATCCCGCAATCGTATGGCGCAGAGCTTCAGTCAAGCGGGGCCATCCGTTCAGATCGGGCCGGCCGGCCTATGGGCGGCCGAACTGCCGGAAGAGGAGCGGGCACAATTGCTTCAGGAAGAGCATGAATTGGCCGCGACTTGGGACGAGACCTACGGAGATCGTATGTCGAAGCTTGTATGGATCGGGATTGAGCTGGATCGGACGAAGCTAACAGACGAGCTGGATGCGTGCCTGTTGACGGACGAGGAGATGGCTGGGGATTGGAGCTTGCTGAGAGATGGCTTCCCCCGTTATGCAGAAAGTATGTAGCGATGAGCATAGATAGTGCTGAGTGTGAGTTGTACGGCATTTGAAGGATGGTGCCTTTAAAAGCAAAGAGGGCTGTTCCGGCGCAGCTTCGCTTAACGCGAAGCTGCCGAAACAGCCCCATACCAATGTATAAATGCAAATTTAGTTGAAGTAAACGGCTTTGCCTGTTTTCGCCGATTCGTAGATGGCTTCCAGAATTTGCGAGACGACAAGCGCCTGCTCAGGTGTGACAACCGGATCGGTATCTTCCTCAATTGCCTTGATCCACATTCTCATCTCCAGATCCGCATCGCTCTCCGATTTGCCTTCATAGAAAGCAACACCGCCGGCCTTCAGATCCACTTCCTTCGTGAACAGACGGCTGTGCTGCTCGCCATTGATGCGAAGCCCGCCCTTCATGTCGGCACCGCCCTCCGTGCCGGATAGCGTACAGCGGGCTTCCTCTACTTCCAGAGTGTTCAACGCCCAGCTGGATTCCAGCACGATGGTAGCGCCGTTCTCCATGACGATCATGCCGAATGCGGAGTCTTCCACCGTGAACTTGGCAGGGTCCCAAGGTCCCCAGGCGTTGGCTGCATTCTCGCGCTGCGACAGCTTGTGGAAGGATTGACCCAGCACGACCTTCGGCTTGTAGTTGTCCATCATCCACAGCGTCAAGTCAAGCGCATGCGTGCCGATGTCGATGAGCGGACCGCCGCCTTGCTTCTCTTCGTCCAGGAATACGCCCCAAGTCGGAACCGCGCGGCGACGCACGGCATGAGCCTTCGCGTAGTAAATCTCGCCCAGCTCGCCGTCTTCACATACCTTCTTCAGCTGCTGGCTGTCCGGACGGAAGCGGTTGTTGTAGCCGACTGTAAGCTTCTTGCCTGTGCGGCGCGCCGTCTCCGCCATACGAGCGGCATCATGAGCTGTCTTCGCCATTGGCTTCTCGCTCATGACATGCTTGCCGGCTTCCAGTGCGGCAATGCTAATCTCCGCATGGGAATCGTTCGGCGTACATACGTGAACGATCTCGATAGAGGAGTCCTTCAACAGCTCCGTGTAATCGGAATACACTTTGGCGCCCTCTGCACCGTACTTGGCTGCCGCCTCGTGCGCGCGCTCTTCGACAATATCGCAGAATGCGACCATTTCCACATTATCCAGCTTGCTCAGGCTTGGCATATGCTTGCCGTTGGCAATACCGCCACAACCGATAATCGCTAATTTGTACACTTTGGACATCGTTATCTACCTCCTGAATGTGCTTGCTTCCGGTAATCGGATGGTGTCATGCCGAATCGCTTGCGGAAGACGGCATGCAGATAATTCCCTGTTGCGAAGCCGGTTCGTCCTGCGATCTCCTCGATCGAATCGTTATCCGTCTCCAGCTCTCTGCGTACGGCTGTCAAGCGGATATCCTCCAGGACGCGGCTGAAGGTGCTTCCGTCGTGAAGCTCCTTGAATAGCCTTTGCAGATGGCGCGGGCTGATGCGAAGCTTCTCCGCCACATCCTCCAGCGAGATGGTGCCGGCGTAATTGGCTTGCATGAATTCCAGCGCCAGATGGTGCCGATAGGCTTTCATGTCTTTGGTCGGCAGTTCTTTCTGCTCATGTACTGTATCGTATGCTCGAACCGCTCTGAGCAGGATTTGAATGACAAGTCCTTTAATCGTCGTGTAGCTTCCGGAATAATGATGCATACAGGCCTCGTAGGCTTCCAGGAAGCATGGCATCGCTTTGAAGCTGTCTTCCGCGGGATAGAGCGGAATGCTGCGCAGCTTGTACACACAATGGCAAGCCTCTGCGAATTCCCAATCGTGTTCGCCTGCAGTTGCCGAATCCGTCGCTTGTTCGCGCCGATCGACGATGTCCACATGCAGACACAGCTCATCCATCGCTTCGTTCTCATCAGCTTCCTGATAATGCATGACGCCTGGACCTGTTACATACAGATGTCCCGGCGACAGATCGAACTCCTGATCGACAAGAATCACTTTCCCTTTGCCCTTTGCAATGAAATGCAGCTCGAAGGTGGCATGCTTGTGGAACGCAATCACCCTTCCCGGGGGGAACGAGGTGAGGTGGAAGGAGAGCACATGGATTTCATAGGGTCCCCATTGCAAGCGCAGATCAAGGCGCTCTAACGCATCGGACCGTTCCGACATTTTCTCATAGATGTATCCTGGCGCCATCTCTGGCTCCGCCCCCTTCCTGTCTGTTCAGGACCCGCGCTATCAAGACAGTGCCTAATTATTGCTCCAGATTAGCCAGCGCGATCGGACGGCGGCCGCTGGCGGACAGGTTCGCCGCTTCCATCAGCATAGTCAGTTCCTTCGCCAACTGAATGTTCTCCGTGGCATCAGTACCTTGCTTCATATGCTCCACCCACTGATGGAATGCGCTTGCTCTTGATGCCGGAACGTCGACTTCCTCCCAGTCTTCCTTGCCCCCGACTTGGTCTCTATCGCTGCGTATGAGAAGCTTGTTGTCGGGGATGGTGAACAGGATGGAGCCTTCGGTTCCATATATCTCGATAGAGAATGGGGAGTGCGGCGTGACGAATCCGGCTTCCACGATGCCCATTGCGCCTTCCGAGCCTGTCAGCACGGCTACAGCGCTGTCTTCTACTTCCTTGCCGCTCACATAGCCGTAATGAGCGCTAACCTGCTCCGGCAGCTCGCCTAAGAACAAGCGGGTCAAGTACATGGGATGACAGCCGAGATCGATCAGCGCGCCTCCGGCGCATTGCTCCAGGCTGAAGAAGTGCTCCGGCAGCCAGCCGGCATTCGCGCCGTTATGGGCTAGTCGGCATCTGACCAGTGTCACCTTCCCGACGGCTTGACGTTCCAGCAAGTCCATGATCGCCAGTGTATAGCCTTCATTCACGCGCGGCAACGAGACGGTCAGCTTAACGCCGGCCTTCTCTACCTCAGCCAATATGTCGTTCACTTCCCGTACTGTCGGAGCGACGACCTTCTCAGTGAATATATGCTTACCCGCTCGCGCGGCAGCGACCATCACTTCATGGTGGCGGTTCGTAGGAGCGTCGACGATCACGCCGTCGATATCGCCTTGTGCCAGCATCTCCTCTAGATTAGCGTAGAACGGCACACCGAGTTTGTCCGCCGCGGCTTGCCCGCGCTCCGGTACTTCATCCCATACCGCTGCGATTTCCGTCTCCGGATGCTCCAACGCCTGATTCGTGTAATCCCATGCGTGTACATGCCAATAACTGATTTTACCTAAGCGAATCAACTTCCAGCACCTCCTCGATTGTATACCAAACATGAATTCAACTCTATAAAATTATGACATCAACAGATATCAAAGTTAATCTAACACAT
This sequence comes from Paenibacillus chungangensis, assembly GCF_042675905.1. Taxonomy (NCBI): domain Bacteria; kingdom Bacillati; phylum Bacillota; class Bacilli; order Caryophanales; family Paenibacillaceae; genus Paenibacillus; species Paenibacillus chungangensis. Next base: position 225,877 of record NZ_JBHTJZ010000033.1, read on the forward strand.
TTCCAAGTAGAATTTTAGTGTGAATAAGCGACATGTGTATAATATTACGACATGTCCCTGCGATATTCCCGCGGCGACAGGCCAGTGACCCTTTTGAACGTTTTGCCGAAATGCGAGAAGTTGTCGTAGCCGACTTGCCCCGCAATGCTGGAGATGCTGTCCGTTGATTCCTTGAGCAGCCGCTCCGCTTCTTTCATTCTGGTAATGGCGATATAGTCAGTGAAGGCGAATCCTGTAATTTGCTTGAACATGCGGCTTAAATAATGAGGGCTTATAAAATGCTCCTTCGACACGCTTTCCAATCTAAGTGGTTCCCTGTAATTAGCGTTAATATAACTTGTCACCTCGGATATTTTCGCATGTATGGAGGAAGCGTGGCGGAAGGGAGCGGGCTCGTGGCTCCTAAGATAGCGGGCGACGATAAGCAGCAGCTCCGTCATGCCTTGTCTGATCAGCAATTGAAATCCGGGTTCTTCCGTTCTGACTTCATGAAGCATTCGCCGGAATAAGGCGTCCGCATCCAACTGCAATCCTGCGGGAAGACGGAAAACATGGCTGGGGGCATGGAAGGGGCTGAGCAGCAGCTCGGCCATCTCTCCCGCGTATTGCCGGAGGGACTCGTCTGTGAAGTGCAGCAGGATACGCTCGTGCTCGGGTTGTCCGTTCGGCATCGTTTTATGCAGTTCATACTTGTGGATGAACACCAGGTCGCCTTGTTCTACTGTATAGGAGCGATCCCGAATGAAATAGAGGCGACTGCCCGACAGCATATAATACACCTCATAGAAGGAATGGTAGTGCTCGTTCCGCATAGCAACGGGGTCCGTTCTCTTAATGTATTGTAAGTACCATTCGTGTGCCGAGCCGAAGCTGCAGACGTCAACAGGATCGCTCATGGAAATCCTCCTTCTCGTCAATAATGACAAGATTTGCGTACTTGAAGTGAATTCAAGCATGATATGACAAGTATTATAGCATTTCCATGCATTAGAATGAAGAGTAGCAATGGAATAATGTTCAAGGAGATGATAGTGGTGAGTAAAAAAAGGTATGTGCTCGTCGGCTGTGGCGGTCGTGCAAGATTTTTCTATAGTGAGATAGCAACAACGTATCGAGATACGGCGGAGCTAACGGCGTTCTGCGATCTGAACGAGACTCGCATGAACTACGCTAACGAACTACTCGTCAAGCAGTATGGGCATGAGCCGGTGCGTATGTACGGCGCGCATCAATTCGATGAGATGATTGCCGCCGAGAAGCCGGATACCGTCATTGTGACCAGCGTCGATCGCACACATCATACGTATATTATCCGGGCGATGGAGTTGGGCTGCGATGTCATTACCGAGAAGCCTATGACGGTGGATGAGAGGAAGTGTCAGCAGATTCTGGATGTTGTGAAGAAGACGGGGCGAGAGATAAGAGTAACGTTTAATTATCGCTATTCCCCCCATCATACGAAGATCAAGGAGCTGATTGCGGGAGGAGCGATCGGTCAAGTGACCAGCATTCACTTCGAATGGCTGCTGAATACGAGCCACGGCGCCGACTATTTCCGCAGATGGCACCGGGATAAGCGAAACAGCGGAGGGCTGCTGGTACACAAATCGACGCATCATTTCGATCTCGTCAATTTCTGGATTGATTCGCAACCGGAATCCGTATTCGCCTATGGGGATTTGTTGTTCTATGGTCGGGAGAATGCCGAACTGCGCGGCATAACGCAATTTTATGACCGGGCGACGGGCAATGCCATTGCCGAGAACGATCCCTTTGCGCTACACTTGGATAAGAATGAGCGATTGAAATCGATGTACCTGGATGCGGAGCATGAAGACGGCTACCGAAGGGATCAGAGCGTATTCGGAGACGGTATCAGCATCGAGGACACGATGGGCGTGCTGGTGAAGTATCGGAACAACGCGATATTGACCTATTCGTTAAACGCTTACATGCCTTGGGAAGGATATCGGATTGCATTCAATGGCACCAAAGGCCGACTGGAAGCGAATATTGCGGAGCAGTCCTACGTGAATGCGGGGGGAGACAAAGCGCTGGAAGGCGCATTGAAGAGCAAGTCGCTCATGATGTATCCGATGTTCGGAGCCCCGTATGCCGTTGAAGTGGAGGAGGGGGAAGGCGGTCATGGAGGAGGCGATCCCGTCCTGCTGAACGATCTGTTCGGCACACCTGCTGAAGATCCGTTCCATCGTGCAGCCAATCATGTGGACGGAGCGCGCTCCATTCTGACAGGAATTGCTGCCAATCGCTCCATACGTGAAGGCCAGCCGGTATACATCGACGATTTGGTTCAATTTTAAGAGTAGCTGGAGGGGAATTGCCGATTATGAAAGCGTTTCTGAACGAGAACTTTCTGTTGCACAATGAGACAGCGAAGCGATTGTACCATGATTATGCGGCTCACATGCCGATCATCGACTATCATTGCCACTTAAGTCCGCAGGAGATCTACGAGAACAAGAGCTTCTCCAACCTGACAGAGGCCTGGCTGTATGGCGATCACTACAAGTGGCGGGCCATGCGTGCGGCAGGAATGGAGGAGCCTTATGTGACGGGCGGGGATGGCGTTTCAGATTATGACCGTTTCCTCGCTTGGGCGAGAACAGTGCCGCAGACGATCGGGAATCCGCTCTATCAGTGGTCTCATCTGGAGCTTCGTCGCTTCTTCGGCGTCGACGAGTTGATTAATGAAGAGAATGCTCCGATCATCTGGGAGAAGGTGAACGCGAAGCTGGCGACGGGCGACTTCAAGGCGCGTGACTTGATTCGCATGTCTCGAGTGGAAGTGATCTGTACGACTGACGATCCCGTCGATTCGCTGGAGTATCATGTCGCGATCAAGGAATTGAAGAATTTCGACGTACAGGTGCTTCCTTCGTTCCGTCCTGACAAGGCGCTGGAGATTAACCGTCCTGCATTCCGGGATTGGGTCGCCAAGCTGGGCGAGGTATGCGGCTCGTCTATCGAGAGCTATGACGGGCTATTGACTGCGCTGGAAGCCCGTATCCGCTTCTTCGACAAGGTTGGCTGCAAAGTGTCGGATCATGCGCTGGATTATGTGCCTTATGCGGAGTGTTCCGGGGAGGAAGCAGCAGCCATCTTCGCGAAGGCGATGAATGGCGAACAGGTGTCGCTGGAGGACGAGAGGAAGTACAAGACGCATACCTTCCTGTTCATGGGTCGCTTATACGCCCGACTGAACTGGGGCATGCAGCTTCATATTAATGCGTCACGCAGCAATAATACCCGAATGCTGAGCAAGCTGGGACCCGATACGGGCTTCGACTCCATTAACGACAGTCTTGTCGCCTACCCGTTGACGCGGCTGCTGGATGCGCTGGAGAGCGACGACTTGCTGCCGAAGACGATCGTCTATTCCTTGAATGCGCGGGATAACGAAGTGCTCGCGGCTCTGATCGGCAGCTTCCAGGGCGGGGGTGTGCCGGGCAAGATGCAACTTGGCTCCGCCTGGTGGTTTAACGATACGAAGAACGGCATGCTGGATCAGATGAATTCGCTGGCCAATCTGGGGCTGCTGAGCCGGTTCGTCGGCATGTTGACGGATTCCCGCAGCTTTTTGTCCTACACGCGGCACGAGTACTTCCGCCGCTTGCTGTGCAATCTGCTGGGCGAATGGGCGGAGAACGGTGAAGTGCCGAACGATATAGAGTTGCTTGGTAACATAGCAGAGAACATTTCTTACCGCAACGCGAAGGCATATTTCCAATTCTAATGTGAACGTCCCTGCAGATAAGAGCGTGGCTAGTCCGCAGCTCTCCTCTACAGGGACGTTGTTTTTTGGCGGGAGGGGGAGATACTCTCATATGCTGTGCATTCCCAGTGCATGCCGCAGCATCTGAGGTCCCGCCAGATTCGCCATCAAGCCGAACCATTCCACTTGCAGCATCCACTTGCCGAATAAATAAAAGGCAGCTCCGCCAATCATCTCGAACGCGATAAATTCCTTCCATCGCCAAGCCTGTATGACATAAACCGTGAACGTTTCTCTATCGCTCCTGCCGCTTCTTCTCACACTATTTCTAATACTGTTACTGCTCCTCTTACTGCTACTTCTGCTGACACTCCTACTGACATTTCTTCTGGCCACTAAGCTACGCCTCCCGCTCGCTGTCCGTCGAACTTTCTTAATTAGCGTATGCTGGGAGACTTATCCGACATGACTTGCCGCTTCCATCAGCGCGTCTGTTGCGATAGCCAGCATTGCATCGATATGCGCTTCCTCGACGATAAGCGGAGGCATCAAGCGAATGGTAGAAGGGCTTGGCGCATTCAAGAGCAGCCCTTTGTCCAGGCAAAGCTCTGTTACGACAGGTGCGAGACCTTCAGGCAGGTCGAATGCGATGAGCAAGCCTTGGCCGCGAATGTTGCGGATAGGCAGATTGGAGGATAATTCCGTCAGCCTGCGCATTACATATTGTCCTTGCGTCGCAGCATTGGCGGTCAGATCCTGCTCAATTAGCTCTTGCAGCACCGCCAGTCCTGCTGCCATGGCGAGAGGCTGGGCGCTGTATGTGCCGCCTTGCTCGCCGGGCTGGAACAGATTGTGCTTCTCAAGCGTCAGCATGGCGGAGAGCGGGAAGCCACCACCGATCCCTTTGCCGAGCGTGAGAATATCTGGCATAATACCGGAATGCTCATAGGCGAACAGCTTGCCCGTACGTCCCATACCTGTCTGGATTTCATCGAAAATAAGCAGCATACCGTACATGTCGCATATTTTGCGCAGGCCGTAAAGATAAGCTTCGTCCAGCGGATGCACGCCGCCTTCTCCTTGCACGGGTTCGACCATGATTGCGCAGGTGTTGTTATTCACAGCGGCAAAGCAAGCGTCCAAATCATTGATCGGGACGTGGCGGAATCCGTCTACTTTGGGAGCGTAGAGTTGCTTCCAGTGCGGCTTGCCCGTTGCGGACATGGTTGCGAGCGTGCGGCCGTGGAAGCTTCCTTGCAGCGTAATGATTTCATACGCTCCGTTCATGCAGACGGTGCCGTGCTTGCGAGCAAGCTTAATGGCGCTTTCGTTCGCCTCCGCTCCACTGCTGGCGAAGAACACGCGGTCCATACCGCTTACTTCCGTCAGCTGCGCCGAGAATTCCAGCATCGGCTTATTGTAGAAGGCGGGGCTGGCATGGACTAGCGTGCCCGCTTGACTGGCGAGCGCCTGCTGCAGCGCCTTGGGCGAATGTCCCAGACAGTTAACGGCCCAGCCGCCAATGAAGTCAAGATACTTGTTGCCGCCAGTGTCCCATATATACATACCTTCTCCGCGCTCCATAATGAGCTCTGGCCGAACTGCAGTGGACAGTACACTCTCCTTGGCTCCGTGAAGCCAATCGTCGGTCACGGCTTCCTGTACATGCATCATACTGAACAACCTCCCGGTAATCATATTCGTATTGTATAAATATACATTCAACAGAATAAAAATACAACAAATCTGCAACAAATAAATTTCAGTAATTTTTGGCTCATCGTCCATCAACACTAGAGCGCCCAATGGTGCGATCAAGCAGAAATAGTGTAGGCAGCCTGCATTAGAGTGCCGAAAGGGTGCGATCGAGCGAAGATAGTGTAGGCAGCCTGCATTAGAGTGCCGAAAGGGTGCGATCGAGCGAAGATAGTGTAGGCAGCCTCAGTAGCGTTGCATTAAACTTGACATGGATTGTGCCTCTAATAAGTCGTTCTAAATTGTGCTAAATATGTTAAATATATGTGGTTCATGACAGAAAAAAGCTCCTAAAATTAGAGGTGCAGGTAGCCCTGTCCAAATCTCTAATTTAGGAGACATCACATGGACAAGGATACACTAATTTCGTCATTTGGTAAATGGG